>CAZXBP010000067.1:0-14163 GCA_964639015.1 uncultured Nitrosomonas sp. | reverse complement strand
ATCTGCATCTGCGTGATGACGCGCAGATGCAGACGGTACTGCCGTTTTCCGCCCGACAGTTTGCACGCGCCATCATCATGCCGAATCTGAAGCCGCCTGTAGTCACCACCGCGCTGGCCGCCGCCTATCGTGACCGTATTCTGTCGGCGTTGCCGGATGACCTGGAAAATCGTTTTGAACCGTTGATGACACTCTATCTGACCGACAACACCGCACCGCAGGAAATTTTGCGTGCGAAAAACAGCGGCATTGTGTACGGCGTCAAGCTTTATCCCGCCGGTGCGACGACGAACTCCGCCGCCGGCGTCACCGATATCGCGCGCTGTTACGCCACACTGGAAACGATGGAAAAAAACGATATGCCTTTACTGGTGCACGGCGAGGTTACCGACCCGGCAATCGATATTTTCGATCGCGAGAAAATCTTCATCGATACCGTGCTCACACCTGTTATCCGGCGTTTTCCGGGTTTACGCGTGGTATTCGAGCATATCACCACGCAGGAAGCCGCCGACTTTGTCTCCGCCGCGCCGGACACCATCGCGGCCACCATTACCGCGCATCACCTGCGCTATAACCGCAACGCGATTTTCCAGGGTGGAATTCGCCCGCATTATTACTGCCTGCCCGTCCTGAAGCGCGAGCACCATCGCCAGGCGCTGATCCGGACTGCGACCGGCGGCAGTAAAAAATTCTTTCTCGGCACCGACAGCGCACCGCATCCGCGCGCGTTAAAAGAAAACGACTGCGGTTGCGCGGGCATATTTACCGCGCACGCGGCAATCGAACTATATGCCGAAACATTCGAGCAGGCCGGCGCGCTGGATCGACTGGAAGCATTTGCCAGCTTCAACGGCGCGGATTTTTACCGGCTGCCCAGGAACACGACGCAGATTACGCTCGGAAAAACACCCTGGCAGATCCCTGAACGGATCGATTTCTCGGGCGATGCGCTGATTCCTTTAGCCGCCGGTGAAATACTCGGCTGGAAGATGCTGTGATGCCACTGTAGATTAAAACAGTTCTTCCAGAAAATTCGCCACCGATTGATAAGCGCGATTGGCGGCCCGCTCGCTGTAGACCGTGCCAAAACCCGGATTATTGGCCGCCGGATTGGTGAACGCATGCATGGTTCCACCATACACATGCATCTGCCAGTCGACCTGCGCCGCGGTCATTTCCTGCTCAAACGCCAGCACCTGCTCCGGCGGCACCATGGGGTCGTCATGGCCATGCAGGCACAACACCTTTGCGGTGATTTTCTGACTGGAGACAGCGCCTGGCGCAAAAATGCCGTGAATACTGATCACGCCGGCCACATCCGCACCGGAACGCGCCAGTTCAAGCACGCACATGCCACCGAAACAAAACCCCATCGCCGCGACCCGCGCCGTATCAACCTGCGGTAACGTCCGCACGGCGCGCAAAGCCGCGTTGATTCTCTGTCTCAACAAAGCGCGATCGGAGGCAAATGGCGACATGAGCGCGCCGTTGCCCGCAACATCGCCATCCTTGCCGTAAATGCCTTTGCCATACATATCCAGCGCAAAGCCGACATAGCCCAAAGCGGCCATGCGCTCGGCGGTTTTGCAGGCGAATTCGCGCCTTCCGCTCCAGTCATGCGCGATCAGCACGGCGGGTTTGGCAACGCCGGTATCCTTGTAGGCAACATAGCCTTCCAGCACCACTTCACCATCGCGGTAATCCATAGTCTGCGTAATCATCGTCATTCAACCCTCGGTTTTTTTTGAAACACTCTACCGACAAAACCGGCAGCCTCCATTTGCAGCCGACAACCGGATCATTCGGCCACTATACCGGCTGTCCCTTTTTTCCCGGAAAGACCGCTGACAGCCTGTCAATACGTACCGGGAGTGTACTTATCCGCACGAACCCTATCTGCCGGAACCCGTTAGCGTTATAATCCACAGTGCCCGTCTATTTTCCGGATAGCCATAATAACAAAGATAGCAAAGGGCTTAAAACAAAAGACTTATCAACACAGACAACTTTTCTCAGGACGCGTAAAAATGAAACTATTTACTGATACCCCTCGCACGCCGCGAGACAGATTTTTATCACTATGGATCGCCGTAATTGCAGCAACTGTCTTCCTGCTGTTTTTCCCGGGAACAGCGGCGGCTGACAGCGTTTTCGTCTCGGCCAAACACGACAAAATCTTTATCGCTGACCGCGGATTGTTCGTCAAGGATCTGCATACCGGCGTCGCCAATACTATGTGTACGCCCAATGGCCGCTGGTATGACCCGGCTGGCCATGATGTCACCGATTTACTGGGCACCGCCACGGATGTTGTCGTCAAGCACCATTATGCGGTTGTCACCGTGCATCCGCTGGACGCCCAGAACAATCCCTTTGTGGACACCATAACCGTCGATCTGACCAGCTGTCTGGATTATAAAGTTGTCAAAGTGGACGATTGCATTGCCACCGTGGATCTTGACGGCGGCTACATGACCATCCCCTGCGTTGCCTATCAAGGCGGTTACCTGACGGTCAAAATGAACCGCCGCGGCCGTTCGGACAACTGGGAAGTCAATACATTCGGAGACAATGCGCACATCAGAAACTACTACGGCCATGGCCGCAAGCATGATCGCGACGATGATGATGACGACTGATCGACAGGACGGCTGATGACATCACGTCTCAGCCTTTATCATTCTCGTCTTGAAGGTGGAGACAAACAATCGTAGCGGGCAGCAGTGCTGTATTACCGGCATTACTGCCTTTTTTATGGTTTTGGAACAGATCGAAAGATTATTTACGTTACCGCTGATGGGTTAATAGCTGACTAAAATGCTCATTTATCCAGCATAATTCCTCCCTTTTTCGCCCGATTAAGATACGCGGATTAATGATTTAAGCAATATTCAATTTCAAAAACCAACTCAGGAATAAAAATGAAAAAAAATATCACAGCTCTTTTTTTGTCATTTCTTTTGTTACTTATTAATCAAAAAAATGTAATAGCAGATCCATTTATCTTCACATTTGAAAATACAATAATTTCAACACCAATTGGACTAAACACAATACCAAACGTATCCACCGGTGATATTCTCAAATTGAGTGTTATTGTTGACAATGGTAATGATAATTTAATCGAACAAACTTGGCATATAACCGATGTTATTTCAGCAACAGTAAATGTCGGATCATATAGCGCTACATATCTTCCATTATTCGATTCATCCTATATCGGTTGTTGTTCTTTTTTTAACACTAATAAAGATGGTCTAATAGACTACGCTCATTTTTATGATACTGATGGCAGAACCAATTTTGATAATTTTGGCTCAGGAGGCATAATTGCAACCAATGCGATAATAGACTCTACTAATAATAGATATGCATTCTGGAGCGATTCTTTGTTTAATCCCACATTATGGAAGAATCAAAACGGACAAGGAGTAAAACCTGCGGACAACAATCAAAATGGAGCCCCTATTCCAACGCCTTCCACCATTTCACTTTTGGGGATCGGTATTCTAATATTGATGCGACGACCGTTTTTGCGATAGTAAAAATGGGCGGCGGGTCAAACGCCACCTGCAGCGATTTGCTAGATGCCGGTTTCGACATGCTCAAACCCGGTCTCCAGAAGCAAACTGTGTACCACAACAAACATCTTCTGGGCCATTTCGATTTCATCGGCGATGTCATCGTACAGCTCCATCTTTAGCCTAAATGTTTCTCGAAGCAGTTCAAATAACGTCCATACATGGAACTGATACAAGCCGCGCGAGATATCTTCACGGTACTTTGGATGAGGTGAGACACCCCGAACTTCACCGTTTTCGATTGAGCTGACAAGGCCCAGCAAAATATTGATGTTTGACGGATGTGAGATGTCGTTGAGCTCACCGTAATACCGCTGCGACCCACGAGGCGCATTGCGAACGTTCGGAGTGACTTTAGGTCTTGCCGTTCCGTTATTTACTTCATTGATTCTGGTGATGATCTCGTAATCTTGCTTAAGGCATGTTGCTGCCTTTATGTATTGCCCCTCACTAATTAAACAGAAGGGGTCAAGTCTTGCGATACGGCATTCGTTACAGCTTCTCCACTTGTTTAACCATCCGGTTGACAGTAGCATAATTTACACGAAAAGGAATCAATCTATTTTCCTCAGTTAGATCTATAAAAATTAGCTCAAACGTAGTAGTGTCAAGGTTCCGGACTAAAGACAGGAGTCACTCAATGCGTGAAATGGAATTTGAGCAAAGAGAACTGTTAAAAGCGCTGTACATGAGATGAATCAAAGTACAGAAGAATTACGTTTATCAACGTTTGGTGGACGTTTCAAGTACGTTGGGATGAAGGCGGCAACTCGGTAGGATGTGCCGACGGTAGGGAGAGACGCATCGGTTGTATCATTCAAGCCCCTCGATATCATAACCTTCATGATTTCTCCAATTCTCGGGATAAACACCTCGTACAACATAACGATGAAAACTGGAGTGAGGCCTGTCACTTGTTCTTTTTGCCCAACCATGTTTAACATGGATGCCAATGAATATAATCGACAGGCCGGTTAACATCATTCTGGTCACGTAAAAGATGCTTCCGGAATCGACGTTGCCATATTTCCCTTCCCGGCGAGATTTCCGGCCGGTAGAAATTCCTTCTCCTTTTGCTATGTGACGAAAAAAGTAACCTCTCAACCTAACCTCGGTTGAATGGGATTTAAAGTGCGTTGATTTTTATTTTGGCAAGGCACAATGAGCCGTAATAACGCGTTATTACAACGAATTGTAACGCAGCAAAAATTAACAAGCGGCGTGCTGTAAACGCTATAGTTTTGTTCATCATCCGGATGAACTGATATTGCTCGAATTGTTTCACTTGTTCATATCGTTAGCCAGCCCGGATAATGATCAACTGAGTTTTTTAGGTTTAAATCAACCAGTCTAGTTTTTTTGCATGACTAACGATTGGCTTGCTCTGCAGTTATTTTTGTTATGTTAAGTTGCTTTGTTCAAATTTTGTGTTACACCTTGATCTTTTGCTCCAGAATCCGCCACTGTAGCGGCGATAAACCCAACGGAAGCAATTACCATTAAAGTACCAATTGACATAATTAGTAAATTTCTAGTTATATTCATGTCTGTCACTCCTTGAATTGATATTTGACGTCCGAGGGAGTATATATAAATCAATTTCTGAGGCATATCAGGGTAATTATTATTATTCACTAATGGAAACCATTAGGTATTTCGCTGTTGCGGTTAGAGCCCAGCAGGATCTGCCGACCTCAAGAAGGCGCTTCGGTTGTATCATTCAAACCCTTCAATATCATAACCTTCATGAATTTCCCCAATTCTCGGGATAAACGCATAAGGGGTCAAAACACATAAGGGGTCAAAAACACATAAGGGGTCAAGTCTTGCGATACGGCACTCGTTACAACTTCTCCACTTTTTTAACCATCCGGCTCCTAGAAATCAATCCGCAACATCAACCGGCATTTTTACATCTCCTGCTGCATTTACCATTCAATTTCATCGGTTTGTGCGAAATCTCACAGATAACTCCTCTGCTTTTTCCTAAACTGTCAACGTGTTTGATTGAACTAAGTTATCAATTCAAAACGGCACCGTTTGTTTTTATCACTGATCTCTACATAGAGGAAAACTAATGAAATTCGCTAAAATTATTTCTACCGCTTGCGTTATGTCTTTATTGATTTTTGGAAACACGTGGGTTGTTGCTGACAGCAGCATTAACAGCAATTGGAATCAAATTGGTATTGCCACAAGCCAGAATACGATGAACACACCGAAAGGCGAGTTAAAGAACGTACAAGCCAAACTAGAAGCACGGCTCTGCACGCTCAGTCCAAGGGATAACATTAATGCCCGCATTCAGTCCACATCAAACAAAAATCAACTGGTAAAAGAGCAAGTCTGTTAAATTTGCAAAAATACACTCAAGGTGGTGTCTCAGAACCGGAAAAAACGCTGTATTTTGATGTTTTATCCGAAACTGCACTCCACCTCATCATCTTGCTTTCATGAGTGGAAATTACCAGCAATGTTACAGAGACGTAGCATCAAAGAACGGCATGCAGCATGCATGCATTTCAAAGCTAAAAATCTGATTTGGTCCCGGCAGGAAACAACTTGATTTTCGGAGCAACCAACAAATTGGCGGATACGTTCAAACCGGCCACCAAATTGCCGAACACCTGACAATCAACCCAAAACGAAGCCCGGCAGGATGCGCCTCCCTACGGCCGGCACACCCTGTCGGACTTGGGGTTCGTTGCCCCACCCCAACAACGCACTTGACCAAGTCACGCATTACGGACTAAGATTTTGGGGTGTGACTTGTGACTGATGAAGTTTCAGCGTGACATAAAATCTGTTGATCAACACTTTATTTAAAAACAAAGGATATTTTCATGAAATACACGCTTTTAGCAGCCCTCCTGTTAGTTTTAACCGGTACGGCCTTATTGGCTGGATGCGGCGAGCCTAAACCTTATAATAGACCACCAAGCTTATATGAGGATCCTGAATCCGGCGAGAGACTGGGCGCCCCTGCTGGTAAAAATTAGGCTAATTGGTTTTCAGACGGCTCCTGTCAGCTTTCAGGGGCCGTTTTCTATTGACTAAAGTTTCACGTTAATACCGTCAGTGACGCATTTACAGCTGCATGATTTTTAGTATTCAATCCGAATCGAGCCAAGGAAAACACGTAGCGTACCCCACAGCAATTTCAGCTCGGCAGGATTGATCATAAAAAAACCAAAAACCTCCGGGAATATAGGCACGCCGGCATTCTGTCATTTTGTTTGTTTTCGTTTTTTTAAACAATTTATTGATTGATGCGCCTCCTTGCGGTCGGCACATCCTACCGGGCTTTCCATAATGCACCATGCGTGCACCCTATAGGCTCAGGTACCCCGAACCATCCCGGCAAGCCTTTCAGCCAATTCAAGAAGCTCGGCGTTGTCTTCAAGTCCGTCAAGGAAATGCTGCGGAATGCCGGTTAAACCGGTCTGCGCACCAGTCAATGCGCCGGCGAGGATCGCCCGGGCCTGATTTTGTCCACCGCCGTTGATGGCGTGCAGGACGGCGGATTCAAAATTATCATGGAATCGCGCAGCCAGATAATAGGCTGCCGGCAGCTGATGGTAGATCGCGCAAGGCATGCCGTACACAATCGATACTTTCCACGCGGGTTCCAGCCGAATATCCGGATCGGTCGCGGCGGCCGCCATATACGACGGTGTCAGCAACGCATCGGGAGAAGCGAAACGACCTGCGCGCGGCGGATCCGGATCGCCCGGACGCGGCGGCTTCAAATCGTCATGCGTCACCGCATGAAAAGGCAGTTCACCGGCTTTGACCAATTTCATGAGTTTGGCCGACAATCCGGTATCGAGTCTGTGCCCCTGCACCAGATGCCCCAGCACAACGCCGTAAGCCACCGTCATGGAAACCACAAGATGGTCGGTCTGCGTGAGCATGGTATTGCCGGTTATGGCCACCGCGAGCCGATCAGGCTGAAACGCATAACGAATGGCAATCGCCAGCGTGCGCTCAATCGCCTCGGTAGTATCGGCATGAGACCCTGCCTGACCCCAGGGCAGTTTCTGCTCGACGCGCCGCCGCCAGACCTCACGGATGGACTGGCTGGTGTAGTTGCCGGGTCCGCTGACCGGCGTTCCATCGAGCAGCGGAAAGAGTTCTTCATCCATTCGCCGGCAGAAGTCGTCGTGATCATATCCGTCGCATTCAACCAGTGAGCGCAGGGTGAGTTTCAGGATAAAGCCCGCCTGGGACAACTGGCCGGCTTTGCATTCCGTATGATAGCGATCCGGCCTGGGATCGGTATAGCCATCGATCCAGTCACCGTAATCGCGGCGGAGTTCATTCAGGTCGTAATACCAGTGCGGCCCCAGGCCCAGCGCATCGCCAATAAATGCGCCCATGATGGCGCCCATGGCACGATCCTTGATGTCATTTTCCGTCATTTTTTACCCCTCAGCATCAGCAGCTCTACGTTTCAAAATTCAAATTAAAACCTTACGCCTTATTGTATGGGATTAGACATGATTTCATTTCCACCGGCAAGTGCAGCACTATGTGGATCGCAAACCTGCCAATACGGTTGTATGTTGTTCATTGACAATAAAATAAGCCTTCAGTATATTCGCAGAGTAATCATATTTCACGCCCGCGGTTCCAGTTAAACTTTATCTTCAAATATATCCATCTGAATCGATAAAAAGTATGCGCATTGTTGTCACCGGCATGGGTGTCATTTCACCGATTGGTTTCAGCGTTGATCAATTCTGGAATTCGGCTGTCACGGGTCAAGGCGGCATACGTCAAATCACGTGTTTCGATGCCTCCGGGCACCGTTCGCGCATCGCCGGGGAAATTTCGGATTTTGATCCGAAATCCTTTCTGTCCGGCAAGCAGATCGAGCAGACCGACCGCTTTACCCAGCTTGCCCTGTTTGCTGCCAAAGAAGCCTTGAACGATGCGGACGATCTCAGCGGTTATCCTGCCCGGCGGCTTGCGGTCAGTCTCGGTTCAGGCATGGGTGGATTCTCCACGTTTGAGTCCTCGGCCGCCCGCAGGCTACAGAACAAATCGGTACCGCCCTTTACCGTGCCGAGAACCATGGCCAATTCCGCCGCCGCCTGGATTGCGGCGCAGCATGGTTTGAAGGGCGCGAACCTGACATGCAGCACGGCGTGCTCTTCCGCCGCCAATGCGATCGGCATGGCACTGGATCTTTTGCGCGCCGGCAGAGCGGATGCCGTCGTCACCGGCGGCGCTGAAGCCTGCGTTCTACCGCTGACCATTGCCGGATTTGAAGCACTGCACGCGCTGTCCACCGGTTTTAATGACGATCCCGCATGCGCCTCGCGTCCCTTCGCCACCGGCCGCGACGGTTTTGTCATGGGGGAAGGCGCAGGCATTCTGGTACTGGAAAAAGAACAGGAAGCGATACGGCGCGGCGCGAAAATACATGCCGTCATCGCCGGTTACGGCGGCGCCTGCGATGCGGCGCATATCGTCGCGCCTGATATTGACGGACAAATCGCGGCAATGCAGGCCGCCATTGAAGACGCGCAGATCACGCCAGACGCTGTTGACTACATCAACGCGCATGCAACGTCGACGCCGCTTGGCGATGTTATTGAAACCAGGGCAATCAAACATTTGTTCGGCGATCATGCACACAAACTCGCCATCAGCGCCACCAAGTCACTGGTCGGCCACACCATAGGCGCATCCGCGGCGCTCGGCAGCATCGCCACCATCATGACGCTGAATACCGGCATCATTCACCCGACGGTCAATTTAATCGCAGCCGACCCCGAATGCGACCTGAATTACGCACCCAACACAGCGTTGCACAAGGCAGTCAAAACTGGTTTATGCAATGCTTTCGGATTTGGTGGCAACAACGCCACACTCGTTTTTACAACCCTTTGATTCATAAAAAACCCAATGGACACAGACAATTTTGAAGAAAAAATCATCGCATTCATTGCCTCTAAAGTTGAAAATACAGACTCCGCAACGATTGATAAATCTTCCGATTTTAAAACGCTAGGGCTGGATTCCATGGATAGAGTGCAGCTTTTGTTTGACGCCGAAGAAACTTTCGGCGTGACATTCGAAGATGAAGAAGTGAAAAATTTCAACTGCGTGGGCGATATTGTTGATTACATCAGCAGGAATCGTTCCGTCGAGCAATCGCCCGGAGAATAACGCACGCCATAAAAAAAGGCTTATTACACTACACGGCCAATGGCTGAAACCGTTATCGATCTGATCCGTCACGGCGAACCGGTTGGCGGACGCCGTTATCGCGGCCACGCGATTGACGATCCGCTGACTGAAAAAGGCTGGTCGCAGATGTGGAGCGCCGTCGGCGATTGTCCTCCCTGGCAGCAGATTATTTCATCGCCGCTGCAACGCTGCCATGCGTTTGCCACCGCGCTCGGCGGGAAACATGGAATCAGCGTCAGCGTCGAACCACGGTTCAAGGAAGTCGGTTTCGGCGTCTGGGAAGGTTTGAGCCACGATGAGATTAAAGCCAACCGCGCCGACGAATACCGGCGCTTTCTGAACGATCCGGTGCATCACCGGCCACAGGATGCGGAAGCGCTCGACGGCTTCATTCATCGCGTCAGCACGGCCTACCATGAATTAATCGCGCGCTATCAGGATCAGCACTGCCTGATCGTTACGCATGCCGGCGTGATGCGCGCGATTATCGCGCAGACCGTGCATGCCGATCCGATTGGACTTTATCGCATCAAAATCAGCAATGGCGGTATAACGCGCATCCGGCACAACGCGCATGGCATTCTGGAATTTCTGAACGGAAAGTTATAATAACCCGCTCTCCCCGGCTCTAAGTGCCACAGAAAGTCTGACGCACCCGCTCGCATGCCGAAGGCGGCGTACGGTATGCGGCGTATTCCGGCAGTTCAGCGTAAGGTTTTGAGACAGCCGCCAGCAATCGCTCCAGCACCGCATAATCACCATGATCCGAAGCCGCAGCCAACGCTTCCTCGACACGGTGATTGCGCGGCAGAACAGCCGGATTGTTCGCACGCATCAGATCAAACGACGCATGCAATGACCCGGGTTGCCGTGACAACCGCGCCCGCCATTGTGCCAGCCATGCCGCAAATGCGTCATCCTTGAACAGACCGCCCTCCGGCGGATGCTCAGCCGACAGCGCGCGAAAGCTGTTGGTGTAATCGGCCTGATGTTTGTGCATCAGCATCAGCAAGGCTTCTATCAGCAGATGATCATCGGTTTCTTCGGTAAACAGGCCCAGCTTTTTACGCATGCCGGTCATCCAGCAACGCTGAAAAATATCGGGAAAACCCTGAATTGCCGCTTCTGCAAGCGCCAGCGCTTTTTCCTGCTCCGCGTGCAACAGCGGCAGCAATGTTTCGGCAAAACGCGCAAGATTCCATTGCGCGATACGCGACTGATTATTGTAACTGTAGCGACCGTGATAATCGATTGAACTGAACACGGTATGCGGATCGAATTCATCCATGAACGCGCACGGACCATAGTCTATGGTTTCGCCGCTGACTGCCATATTGTCGGTATTCATAACACCATGAATGAAACCGGCCAGCATCCAGCGCGCTACAAGCGACGCCTGACGCGCGATGACGCTGTTCAACAGTGCCGGATAGGGATTGTCCGCTTCGATGAGTTCCGGATAATGGCGCTGAATGGTATAGTCGGCGAGGATTTTTACCCCTTCCACGCCTTCACTGCGCACCACGTATTCAAACGTTCCTACACGAATATGGCTCGCCGCCACGCGGGTCAGAATGGCGCCCGGCAAGGGCGTCTCGCGCATCACGGTTTCGCCGGTGGTCACCACGGCCAGACTGCGTGTCGACGGAATACCGAGCGCATGCATCGCCTCGCTGATGATATATTCACGCAGCATGGGCGCGAGCGCGGCGCGACCATCGCCCCGGCGCGAAAACGGTGTGCGTCCAGAGCCCTTGAGTTGAATATCCACTCTGCCGCCGTCCGGTGTCAGATGCTCGCCGACCAGTATCGCACGACCATCGCCAAGCATCGTGAAATTACCGAATTGATGACCGGCATAAGCCTGCGCGACAGGCTGCGCCGTATCCGGCAACGCATTGCCGGAAAACAGCTGCGCGGCTTCATCTTCGCTGAGCGTGCGCAGGTCAAGCCCGAGCGATTCGGCCAGCGCATAATTCAACAGTACCACGCGCGGCGCTTGCACCGGAATCGGTCGGATTTGCGCATAAAACGTTTCGGGCAGTCGGGCATAGCTGTTGTCAAAACGCCAGCCGACACTGTTGTTTTCGAGGTTTGTATTCGATTGCAAAGGCATCATGATATGGATTATAAACAACCTGGCGAATAAAAATCATGCGAATATTGACTGAACACCGCGCAGGCAACACAATCATAACGTCATTGATCCATTTCATGCGCTTATCGTGACTCAAAGCAAATCAACCGCTTACCGGGGCCGTTTTGCGCCCTCGCCTACCGGACCACTGCACTTCGGTTCACTGGTGGCGGCTGTCGGCAGTTACCTTGACGCCCGGGCCAATCAAGGCGAATGGCTGGTACGCATCGAGAATATCGACACGCCGCGCGAAGTACCAGGCGCATCGCGCGATATTCTGACGCTGCTGGAAAAACTGGGCATGCATTGGGACGGTGAAATAGTCTATCAGCACGAACGCCATGCGCTGTACCGCGAAGCACTGACCATACTTGAAAAGCAGGGTCTGACCTATGCCTGCACCTGTTCGCGGAAAGAAATCGCCGACTCCAGCATTATCGGCACTGAAGGCCCGGTTTATCCGGGAACATGCCGGGATGCACCAAAGTATCTGCACCCACCGCATCAACCGAACAGACAAAGCGCGATACGCATCAGAACGAATGGTCAACCGCTCGCTTTCACCGATCCGGTACAGGGTTATGTCCAGCAGCGGATCGACAAAGCCATCGGCGATTTTGTGCTGCACCGCTCTGACGGTATATTCGCCTATCAACTGGCTGTCGTTGTCGACGATGCCGCACAGGCGATTACGCATGTCGTGCGCGGCGCGGATCTGTTGAACTCAACGCCCCGCCAGATCTATTTGCAGCAGCTGCTGGGTTATTTCACGCCCACTTATATGCACCTGCCTGTGGTGACCAACGCAAAAGGCGAGAAAATGAGCAAGCAAACCTTTGCTGCACCTGTGGCGCAATTCAATGTATTATTCCAACTGGTATCCGCACTGCGGTTTTTGGGACAGAATCCGCCTGAAGAATTGCTGTACGGCAATCTGGAAACATTCTGGCAATGGGCTATTGCACACTGGAATCCGGCGAATATCACCGTAACCGGCATCAGGCAGCCGGATTGCATTACATGAGCACATAGAATCGAGGAGAACGCGTGGCGCTGCTGCCATTTTACATACCGGGAAGACGCAGGATTAACGTAATCATTGTCGGCGGCGGCTACGCCGGAATGGCGGTGTTGACGACCCTGAAACAGTATGCATCCAATGTAGACATCACCCTCATCGATCCCGGTGCGCAGCATCTGAAAATCACGCATCTGCACGAGACTTTCCGTTATCCGCTGTCGGATCTGCTGGTGCCTTTCAACGAACTGGAAAAACGTTTCGGTTGCCGCCATATCCAGGCGTCACTGGCAGTGAACAACGCTATGCTGCAACAATGGCAGTCGGACAAGCATCTTGCTGTCGGCAACGAAGTACTGTCCTTCGATTATCTGGTGATTGCAACCGGCGGGGAAACGCAGAAATCGGAACCGACGGCGCATGTCCTTACCCTCCAGGATTTCATGCATACCGCAGGTTCGTCGTTGCTGTTGAACCATCTTAGAACGATTGCAGTAGAAGAGCCGGTCATTTCCGTCGTTGGCGCAGGCGCCACCGGCATTCAGTTTTTGTTTGAAATCCGTCAGTTTCTGTGTCGGCAGAAAATCCGCACCGGATTGCGCCTGATTAACTCCGGCGATCATGTGCTCACACAGTTTCCTCGCGGCTTTGATACGTATGTCCAGGCCCTGATGCAGGAATGCCGTATTGATTTTGTGGCGAATACCCGGTATCTTGGTCAAACGGATCAAGAAATACTGCTGGAGAATAAACTGGCTGGTAAAACTGACGCGCTGCCTTCGCACCTGACGTTATTGTTCCTCGGTAAAAAGCAGGAACATTTCTGGCCGGCGAATGCCTTCGGTCAGGTGGTGATCGATCAGACAATATTACCGCATGTTTTTACTGCGGGTGACTGTTCCGCATACAGATCGCCTGGATCAAACGTGCAGTCGGCGCAGTCCGCGGTACGCAAAGGTAAACTGATCGCCCGGAATATCCTGCGGCATTCCGGTCTGTTAAAAATACTTGAACCGTATTTGCATCGCGATATCGGCTATGTCGTCAATCTCGGCCCAACAGACGCAGTCGGCTGGATGGTGACTGAAGGCAACATTGTTACCGGCCTTCCTGCGCTGGCCATCAAAGAGATTGTAGAAGCGCAGTATGACTTATTGTTAATGGGAATAGACACTTATGTGGTCTAGGAGACTGTCCGAGAATAGACTGATCTACCGCGGACGATT
>CAZXBP010000066.1:0-14396 GCA_964639015.1 uncultured Nitrosomonas sp. | reverse complement strand
GTCTGCTGAATAATCGGCAGCGCGGCGGCTTTGTTCTGCTGATGGATTTTTTCAAGGATTTCCTGGCGTCCGGCCTTGCTGGCATTTTCGCCGAAAGAACATACGGCCACGCCGCTTTTCAGCAGATCATCCTTATCCTTCTCGAGTTGCAAACCGAATTCTTTTATCACTTCACGCAGCGTTTCTATCCGATATTTTTCCAGGGACTGCAAAGTTTTCCGTTCATCGGATTGTTTCTCGTGCCGCCGGGTTATGTAGAGCGCGACCTGACTCTCATCAGGCGAGAATGGAACTTTAACCTTGCCTCTATAGTAGTAGGGAGTATTTTTTTTCAACAGAAAAAACACTTCATTCTGCTGGTCGTGACACAACTTGACTAAACGGTATTCGGATTCAAAACCTTTTTTTGAAACTTCAATCGCATAGCGTCCTGGCTTTAGCGGCTTTTCGGTTGTATAAAAACCTTTGGCGTTTTGACATGAGAGCGCAAACTGCTTCTCTCGGATATGAATGATTATGTCGGCATCGTCGACGGGGCGGCGTTGATTGTCCAGTACCTGCACAGTGAGTTTTGTTTCTTTGATGTTCATGATGTTACTCCTTTAACTATCAGCAAACTGAAAGTGTTGCCGGTTAAATTGCAAACCGTGAAAATCCCGGCATCTCGGGTACCGGAATTTCCCTGCGCCGCACCCTTCCGAATTAAATTGAATGCAACAATTCGGAAAGGCATCAGCAATGAAAAGCTTTACTCACTCATCTGAAAAACACTTTAAACACGATCATATAATCATGATGTGAGATAAATCACACCGGGAAAATAGTAGCATAAACATGCGATGACACTTTTGTTTCAAGCCGTAAAGCGTTTTAGATGCACGGCATTCATTCAGCGGCAAACTTAGTGAAAGCAGAAAATAGCGCCCGGGCTGTCTTTCCGCAAAACGGGAAGTATTCTTTTCTGAAGCACGGTTACACGGTGCCGACAATTTTTGATGGACGCATTTCTGCGCTCGGTTCGCCCAGATAGTAACCCTGACCCAGATCAATACCCAAATTCCGAACCATCTCCAATGTTTCTGCGTCTTCCACGAATTCAGCTATGGTAATTTTGTTCAGTCCTTTTGCCACATCGACAATAGCTTTGACCAGAAGCTGGTTATCACGATTGTTATAAAGATTCTGGATAAAAATCCCGTCTATTTTGAGAATTTTTACACCCAGGTATTTGAGATAACTGAAACTGGAGAAACCACTGCCAAAATCATCCAGACACACTGAACAGCCGATTTGATGCATGGCCTCGATAAACCGCTGGGCATTCTTAATATCAGAAACCGCGGCAGTTTCAGTCAGTTCGATAACAAGACGGCAGGGATCCACTTTTTTGTTGCTGAGCTGGTCGTAGATGAAATGAGGCAAAGTCTTATCATCAAAAGTACGCCCTGATATATTTATCGCCAGAGGCGGCAAATCTTTGTTTCTGCTGAGCAAATCAATACTTTCCTTTATAACCCAGCGATCAATGTGGATAATTTGCCCATTTTTCTCGGCAATCGGTATAAATTGACCGGGCATAATAAGTGTATTCTGCGCCTCCGGGTCACGCATTCTAACGAGTACTTCCAAATGCACCAGTGAATTTTGGGCAACTGCATAAATACCCTGAAAATGAAGTTCAAAAAGATTTCTCTCAAGCGATTGCTCGATTCGATTTTTCCAGGTGATCTGATCAGATCTGGCCCTGGAAAAGTCTTGTTTAGCGTCGTACACCATCCATGTATTCTTGCCGCTGATTTTTGCCTGGCACATAGCGGTATCTGCATGCTTAACCAATTCTTCGGCAGTTAATCCATGATCAGGAAATAACGCCACGCCAATGCTGCCCGTGATATTCAGATTGACGCCGAGAAAGTGCAGAGGAATGGATGAAATAGCTTGAATAATACGTGCAGGCAGCACATGTATTGATTCTTCTTCAGCATCCGTAGAACGAACGGTGGCTAAAACAGCAAATTCATCATCTCCCAGGCGCGCAAATGTTTCCATATGGCGCACTATACTCGAAACCTCTCCGGCCACGCGCACCAGAATAGTGTCACCAACATCATTTCCGAAGGTATCATTAAAGAACTTGAAGTCGTCCAGATCCAAATAAAATAATGCAAACCGCTTCTGATTGTGCTGAAAAAGATCAATGCGTCTCCTCAACATCTCCTGAAAACAATGCCGGTTGAATAAACCGGTTAATGGATCGCGTTCAGCAAGATATAATAATTGCGCCGCTGTCTGGCGCTCCTGGGTGATATCTTCATAAACCCACAATTGCCCTACAAACCGGTTTTTAATATCGTTTACCGGATAAGCCTGTTGATTAACAATTCGCCCATCATTTAACTCAAGCTCGGAGCAATCACAGCCCGGAACATCGTGCAGAAGTTTTGAGACATCAACAGAACAAACCAGACGTTTCATGATTTGCTCGAGAACAATTTTAGTGGGCACGCCTATCAGACTGTTATTTTCATTGATCTTCCAGATCAGTAAAAACTGCGCATTCACAAATTCAATTCGCTGCTCATTGTCCTCGAACATGATACCGATCTTCATTGCGGATAATAATGCAGCCATGCGACTTTGTCCCCGCTCCGCCAACACGCGCATCTCACGCTGTTTCATTTCAGAAATGCCCAATTCTTCAATGAGACGATTCTGTTCTTTTTCAGCAGTTTTTAAATCCGTGATATCGAACATGAGCCCCTGTAACTGCCTGGGCTTGTCCGATTTATCATTGAGCCAGACAGCAGCATCTCTTACCCAGACAAAGCTGCCGTTTTTCTTGAAAATGCGATAATTCGAATCAAAGGGAATATTCTTCTCAAGACTGTCGGTTAACTTTTTTATGACACA
This sequence comes from uncultured Nitrosomonas sp., assembly GCA_964639015.1. Taxonomy (GTDB): domain Bacteria; phylum Pseudomonadota; class Gammaproteobacteria; order Burkholderiales; family Nitrosomonadaceae; genus Nitrosomonas. The sequence continues at coordinate 11,486 of CAZXBP010000066.1, read as the reverse complement.
TTTCCGATCATCTGGATGCAGTTGTTTTTCCCAAAGTTGGGGATCATTCAACCATTCATCCCTGCAAAAACCAAGCTGAGATTCAATTTGCGGACTCACAAACACGTTGCGGGTGAATGATTCAACTGCTGCGATATAAGTTACTGCGGGAACCTGTTCGACCAATGCCCGGTATCTCGATTCTGCGTCAAGACGGCCGGATTGCACGAAAACCACTATAAAAGAAACAAGAAATATGGTCGTCACGAAAAAGAATAAAACCAACTGATCATATTGGATTTCATCATGCTCAACAAAACCATTCGAGAAAGGGCCGTAGCCATGCGCAGTACCCCATACCGCAATCAAGGAAATGATTAATCCAGCAATTGCTGCGCCGAGTATATCAAAACGCAGACTTGCCCAGATCAGCGGTGGAAACACCAGAAAGGCCAGTGATAAATTGAGCGGGCCGGTGGACAAAAAACTCCCGAATACCAGCCAGGCCATGACGATACAGGCACCCATTATAAAAATGAACTGTGACTCAAGCTGTCGAACTTTGAATCGGGTTTCCTGCAAGTAAGCGGACAGAATCAGCAAAAGTGGTGTGAAGACCAACACTCCGACGGTATCACCCAACCACCAGCCCAGCCATGCCTGAAAGATAAGATCGTCAGAAAACTGTCCATCCGCATATAGCGATAGTGTACCAATCGAGGCAGTAATCAGCATGCCGCTCGGCGCCGTCAGCATAAAGACCACCAGATCGTGTTTTTTTCTGAACAGACTTTGAAAGTCCGTCAGGTTTTTCAGTATAAACGCGCCAAGTAAAGCGCCAAGCGTATTGCCTGTCGCTATACTGAACGCACAGGAAAATGAAATATCGCCCGTTGTCAGATTGATGGCTGCTGCGCCAAGAAAGATACCGGGCCAGCATGACATTCCCCAAACCATGACTGCGGCAAGAGCAATGCCTGCCGGCGGCCAGAACAAGGTAATATTGGTGCCTACGTAAGGCATACTTAACCCAAGCTTACCGCCAAGGAAATAGACTAAAGCCAGTAAAACAATACGAAAAACCGGACGATCAAGCGTAACATTGTTGTCTTGCTTCATTTGCCTGATTTCAATTACAAATTTTTATATTCTGTCTGCGTGTTGAATCCGCTGACTTTAAATGCATCAAATGTAAATCGTTGCATATTATTATTCATGTTTTTGAAATTTTTTATTCAGATCAGGGAATTTAAAACGACATACAGGCAACACACTGCCTCAACCCGGGCATGATTAAAATCATGCGGCATCAGCATATTACACGCTTTCAACTTTCAGATGTTCTACAAGCAAATCACCGGGACGTCATGCTTAACATTCTCAACGAGGGCTCGTCCTGGCCAATAAATCCACTATTTCAGAAGCAGGCAATGGCTTACTGTAATAAAACCCCTGATAATAATCACATTGCTTTTTCACCAGTATGTTCAGCTGCTCAACAGTCTCCACACCTTCTGCGATAACTTTTATATTAAGGCTATGCGCCATTGCAATGATAGCTGTAACGATTGCGTCGTCATTCTTGTCCAGAAGAATATCGTGAATGAAAGAACGGTCTATCTTTAACGTATCGATAGGATACCGTTTCAGATAACTCAAGCTTGAATAACCTGTGCCAAAATCATCAATTGAGATCCTTATCCCCATTTTGCTTAATCTGCGCAATGTTTCAATCGTATTAGAAACATTTTCAGCCAGAATACTTTCAGTAATTTCGAAAGTCAGCATGCAAGCTGCGGTGTTCGTTCTATCTAAAATAGATAGAACATCTTCCACAAAGCCTTCTTTCTGCAATTGTTTGATCGAGATATTTACCGCAACCCGAGGCACCTTGTATCCCTGGCTCTGCCATAACTCAATCTGCAAGCAGGTTTTTTCCAGCACCCATTCACCTAAGGATATAATTAGTCCGGTCTCCTCAGCCAGCCTGATAAATCTGGCAGGCGAAATCCAATCCAATTCAACATGCCGCCAGCGTAACAAAACTTCCAGGCTCATCTGCTTCTTGTCAGCCATATCCTTGACGGGCTGAAAATAGAGCTCCAGCCGATTTTCCCTCAAAGCGCTTTGCAAATCCATTCCCAGACAATGCCGTTCCATTGCCATTTGATTCATTTCAGGCGAAAAAAACTTGAACGAACCACGACCCGAATTCTTGGCGTGGTACATGGCAATATCGCTGTATTTCATTAATGTACCTGCATCTTCACCATTATCAGGGTACAAAGAAACACCGATACTGGCACCGACATTTAACGCTCTATTTTCAATCTGATAAGGACGAATCAGTGTGTTCAATAGCTTTTTTATGACTGTTTCTACATCCAGGGTGCTATCAATACCAGGCAATACAATAATGAACTCATCACCACCCTGCCGTGCTACTGTGTCAGTATCACGTATACTGGACAAAAGCCTTGCCGCCACTTCCTTTAATAACAAGTCCCCCACACAATGCCCGAGCGAATCATTGATGACCTTGAAATGATCCAGATCCAGGAACAATACCGCCATTCGGACGTGCTTGCGCCTGCTTAGAGCGATTGCCTGTTCAATACGGTCCTGCAGCAACAGCCTGTTAGGCAAGCCTGTCAATACATCGTGATTCGCCAGATAATTAACTTGCCGCTCGGTTTGCTTACGTTTAAGCCATGACTCGATATCCTTGGCAATCAGGTCAATGAAATTCTGCTCTTCCGGCAACAGAAAAAGTATGTCCTCAACAGAAAAATCATTGGGATAGAATACGCGCAAATGGCCACTTTCCGTATCGCTGACAGCAAACACCGCATGAAGCTCTTTTCCGGACAGGCTCCCCTCAACATATTTCTCCGAAGCATATAGCTTGTTTTTATATTCGATCGCTGCCACGGCATGCTCCGGATATTGCATCGCCCGCGCCAGCTGGTCAACAATGCGCCTGAACAATGCATCTATTGACAATTGCTGCTCCATTGCGCGACGAATTGAATATAAACAGGTTGTTTCCTTCAGCCGTTCCCGCAGAGCAATTTCTTTTTGCTTGCGCGAAGTAATGTCAACTCTGACTGACAAATAACGATTGATTCGCCCCTGCTCATCTTTGAGCGGCACAATGGTTGAGTCTACCCAGTAAAGTTTGCCATCCTTGCATCGATTGCAGATCTCTTTATGCCAGATACTGCCGCTGGTGATGGCTGCCCACATTTCAACAAAGAAAGTCTTTGGATGCATTCCGGAATTAATAATGCCATGACTCTGGCCAACCAGCTCTTCTCGGCTATACCCGCTGACTTTACAGAATCGATCGTTAACCTGGAGAATGCGCCCTTTTCGGTCAGTAATAGAAACCAGTGCAAGATGGCCAACCGCATCAATATAACCGGAAAGGTCGCTATTGCTGGTCTGCAAGTCTTCATTGAGCAGTTGCAGCTTCATTTTGGAGGTCATCAACTCTTCATTGGCAAGCTGCAATTCTCGATTCAGGAAATGCAATTCCTCGTTCGTCGATTGCAACTCTTCATTACTGGAGCGCAGCTCTTCCTGCGAGGTAAGCATTTCCTCGCGCGTAATCTGAATTTCTTCGCGCGCATGTTGCAATTCCGCCACCAATGTCTCGATAGTTGTGTTATCTGTCCAGCTCAGGTTGCTATCCGCCGGCACTGCGTTGCGGTTTTTATTCTTACTGATCAATACGATATCACCCTGATTATTTGCCAGCATGGATACCGGAAAATAATTCTGCAGTGACAGGCATCCATCTTCAGACGCTGCTGAAATAACCCGCACCTGATCATTGAAACCGGATTTAAGCATCCCCGAGAAATCCTTATTGGGAAGATCCTCGAGAAACGACTGACGAGAAGGCTTATCGGCAGGGCGATAGACTTGTAGCTTGTTCTCGACAGCGACGAATAGATCAGTCAGGTTATCAATGTCTTCCGCAGTGCCAAGCAGCAAAAAACCGTCATGATTCAACGCATAGTGAAAAAGCGGTAGAATTTTTTCCTGCAATTTGCGATCAAAATAAATCAGCAGATTCCGGCAGGAAAGTATATCCAGTTTACAAAAGGGAATGTCCGTAATCAGGTTTTGCGTTGCAAAAACCACCATGTTGCGGATTTCTTTGCGAATCCGATAGCCGTTCTCTACCGGAACAAAGAAACGCTCCAAACGTTCCGCGGAGACGTCTTGTTCTATTTTTGCGGGATAATAAGCATGGCGCGCTTTATCAATAATGTCCTGATTCAAATCAGTTGCAAAGATCTGCAACGAATATAATTCTTCCAGACCCTCCTGCTCGACTAATTCCCTGAAAATTATGGCTAGTCCATAAGCTTCTTCGCCTGAAGCACACGCAGGTATCCACGCGCGAAACTTTTTACCCCCCGGATACGCCGCAAATAGCGATGGAAGCAGCTCCCTCTTAAAATAAAGCCATATTTCCGGATCACGAAAGAAATTAGTCACGTGTATCAATAATTCCTTGAATAATAAATCCAGTTCCTGAGGTTTTTTATGAATAAAAAGTAGGTAATTATCCATGCTGTTGATGCTGAGCAGCCGCATGCGCCGCTCAATCCTGCGTCGCAATGTACTCTTTTTATATTGGGAAAAATCATTGCCTTTCCGCTTGTGCAGCAGGGCGATAATATCATTCAATACAGTGTCGGCATCGGGAAGTTGTTCGTTCATGGTAACGGTCTGAAATGATTGCTTAAGATAGTCTATAATTTTACCCGGCAATTCTTCGACTGGCGCCACAACATCAACCGCTCCCGCACTAATGGCACTACGTGGCATGCTATCAAATTTGGCGGTAGCAGGCTCCTGCGCCAAGGTCAGGCCTTTTTCCTTTTTGATGACTTGCAAACCTTTTGTTCCATCGCATCCGGTTCCCGAAAAAACAGCCCCAATAGCAGATTCTTTACGATCCTCAGCCAAAGTTCGCAAAAAAAAATCTATCGATTGCACCTGCTTTTGTTCTTTGACTGGATCGTGCAAATACAACATGCCATGCAGGATGGATAAAAATTTGTTAGGTGGCGCGACATAAACACAATCAGGATTTACTCTGACAAGATTTTCCGCCCATGCAACATTTAAAGTTGTCACGCGCTGAAGTATTTCCGCCAGTTTGCTTTTATTGACCGGGTCCAGGTGTTGAACAACAACAAAAGCAATTCCGCTGTCGACAGGCACATGCTTCAGGAAAAGCTCCAGTGCTTCAAGCCCGCCTGCAGAAGCGCCGATTCCGACAATTGGTGGTATAGCAGGAGGTGAAGTTTTCTTTTGTTTTGTGGATATTGATTTAGTGTGGGATTGGGCGATGGGTGCGCTCGATTTCCCTGAAATCGATGCTTCGTCCGGTTGATTCGAACGCTTGGTCATTAACCAATCTCCTTTATCAATCAGCCAATACCGCGTAAGCCCGATTAGCTTCGCGTAATCGGGCTTTCGTGTTACACCTTAATGTCGGGTTACGCGCAGCTCAACCCGATCTACCGTTCTTCGGAATTCATTGCAATAGTAACAGAAGGGTTAAGCGGCATGTTATTCCCAAAGCAGCTATTCAATAAATAACCAGGTGAATTTATGCTGAATAGCCGCCTTGGATTCAAACTGTTTTAAAATAATAATTGACGTGAAAGTGAAGCCGATCAACTGTTTCTTTTTTACTCGCGTCACGGATTACGAATTAAAACTCTTCCCAGGATTCATCGCCACCGCCGGCAGCAACTTTTTTAGGCCTGGATTCAACTGGAACAACTCTGGATGCAATTTTTTGTGACGCTTTTCGGGTCGAAGGACCGCGGTTAGGCAGTTTAGCCACGGCAGCCGGACGATTACTTCGTTTGACTGGGGTTTCAGCCATGCCGCCGGACAATTTAAAGACAGCAACCGCTTGCGACAAAGCATGCGCCTGTTCCTGCATAGATTCGGCAGCAGCGGCAGCCTCCTCAACCAGAGCGGCGTTTTGTTGCGTCACCTCATCCATTTGCGTAACTGCCTGATTTACCTGCTCGATACCTGAACTTTGTTCCTGCGATGCAGCTGAGATCTCCGCCATGATGTCCGTCACGCGCTTAACTGAATTAACAATCTCATTCATGGTGGCGCCAGCCTCATCGACCAGCCGGGTGCCGTCCTCAACCTTGCTGACCGAATTACCGATCAATTCCTTGATTTCCTTAGCCGCCGCTGCAGAGCGTTGCGCCAGCGTGCGTACTTCTGTCGCCACCACCGCAAAACCGCGACCCTGCTCGCCTGCACGCGCGGCCTCCACAGCAGCATTCAACGCCAGAATATTCGTCTGAAAAGCGATACCGTCTATAACGCTGATGATATCGACAATTTTCTTGGAACTGTCATTTATCGCACTCATGGTTTGCACCACCTGCCCAACCACGGCGCCGCCTCTGACAGCCACTTCCGAAGCACCGGACGCCAACTGATTGGCCTGACGTGCATTATCGGCATTCTGCCTCACCGTCGATGTCAATTCTTCCATGGAAGATGCCGTTTCCTCCAGACTTGACGCCTGCTCTTCTGTCCGTTGGCTTAAATCCAGGTTACCAGAAGCGATTTCGCTCGATGCAGTATAGATAGAATCCGTACTGGTACGCACCTTACCGACCAAATCCACCAGATTGTCATTCATCAGCCTTAGCGCCTGCATCAAGCGCCCGGTTTCATTGTTTGAAGTAACGTCGATCCGGCTGGTCAGATCACCCGATGCAACCGCATTGGCTACGTCAACGGCCTCATTGATCGGACCAACAATTGCGCGTATCAGCATCATACCGATCACCACCGCCAGAATGACACCAGCGGCCACAGCCACACTGGTTATCATAAAAACAGTGTTGAAATTACTTTGCGCTTCTGCGTATTCCTGCGCGGCAACCCTACCCTGCAGCTCAATCAAACCGAGCATGGTCGCATGCGCAACATCAAATTTCGCCCCGGCATCCGATGTCGCATTGGCAACTGCCGCTTCGAAATTCCCCGCCATGGCGAGGCTCATTGTACGATCCCGCGACTCTTGATATGCCGGCCACTGACGCGCAAAAGTATTGGCCAGCTTTTCTTCTTCAGGCACCAGATAGGTCGCCATGAATTTCTGCCATATAGTATTAATCCCGGCATCACGCTCAGCAGTCATTGCAGTGCGCTGCCTGGCGACTTCAATACTATTCAGGTTGGCCGCCATTACTGCATTCATGCGGACAATCTGCATCTGATCAAGAATCTGACTTAAATCCGCCAGCACCACGGTACGATCCTCGTAAACCGTTTTTAAGCCGGCATTGGATTGACTGATCCCGTACAGCCCCAAACTACCGATGCCCACCAATAACAGCGAAAGCATACCGATAACCAGCATCAATCGCGACTTGATCGTCATATTATCAAACATTATCCATTCTCCTTTCAAAAAAAGCCTATAAAAGATTTAGTTAAGCACCTGATTAACCAATCCCATATCTTCGCTGGCCATCAATCTTTCAATATCAACCAGTATCAACATACGTTCGTCTATCGTTCCAAGCCCGGTAATATATTTCGTATCGATAATAGAGCCGAATTCCGGTGTAGGTCGCACCTGATCCATATCCAGACTGATTACATCGGAAACACCATCAACAACAATACCCATTACACGTCCGCCTACATTCAGGATAATCACGACAGTAAATTGATCATATTCAGCATTTCCGAGTCTGAACTTTATCCGCATATCGATAATCGGCACGATAATGCCGCGCAGGTTGACGACGCCTTTAATAAAATCGGGAGAGTTAGCAATCTGTGTTATGGCTTCGTTGTCATAACCACGGATTTCCTGAACCTTCAGAATATCAATCCCATATTCTTCACTTCCCAACCGGAACGTAAGAAATTCGTTTAACTGGCGTGGCGCGGCTTCACCGGCCGGACTAACAGCGGACGTCGTAGCCGTGGATTGTTGTTGCGACATATTGCTACCTCCTTAAATAAATGCATGAAAATGTGACAAGTACCGGCAAGGAATCCGTGATACTTATTGAGTCGACATGACGAGTCCAGTCGTATCAAGGATTAAAGCTACTTTACCGTCACCCATGATCGTGGCGCCCGAGACACCATGAACACGACGATAATTACTTTCAAGACTCTTGATGACGACCTGATGCTGACCGACCAGTTCGTCAACAAGCATCGCCGCTTTATGGCCATCGGCGTCGAGAATGACAAGAATTCCATCTTTGATTTCCGTTGATTTCGGCCGGATATTGAATGCTTCATGCAACGCAATGACAGGCAGATACTCACCACGCACCTGAACCACGCGGCCTCGACCGCTGATTGTTCTGATATCGTTTTCCGACGGTTGCAGTGACTCAGTAATGTAAGTCAGCGGCACGATAAACATTTGATCACCCACAGTTACCGACAAACCATCGAGAATGGCGAGTGTCAGAGGCAGCCGGATGGTAATACGCGTGCCGACGCCAAAAACCGAGTTCACTTCAACCCGCCCTCCCATATTTTGGATATTTCGTTTCACCACATCCATACCCACACCGCGACCGGAAACATCAGTTACTTTCTCGGCTGTCGAGAACCCAGCCTCAAAAATCAGCATCCAGACTTCCTGATCCGGCATGTCATCACGAACCGGCAGTTTTCTTTCCCGTGCCTTGGCAAGAATTTTTTCACGATTAAGTCCCGCGCCATCGTCGCCAACTTCTATCACTATGCTGCCGCCTTGCTGAAAAGCACGCAAAGTAATCGTTCCTTTAGCCAGCTTTCCTGCCGCTATTCGCTTTTCCGGCAACTCAATGCCGTGATCCAGGCTATTGCGTACCAGATGTGTCAAAGGATCAGCTATCTTTTCAATCAAACCTTTGTCCAGTTCGGTGCCCTCGCCGACTGTTTTTAATTCAACCTTCTTGTTCAATTTTGCCGCCAGATCACGGACAACCCTGGGGTAACGGCTGAAAACAAAGCTCATTGGCAGCATGCGAATAGACATCACGGCCTCTTGAAGGTCACGCGTGTTACGCTCCAAATGACTCATTCCGCTTAACAACTTCTCAGAAATAACCGGATCGATTTCCGAGGCTGTTTGCGCAAGCATCGCCTGCGTAATAACCAGCTCGCCGACCAGATTAATCATCTGATCGACTTTCCCTATGCTCACACGAATTGAATTTGTTTCAACCGACGCCGCTGCTTTTGCATTTAAATTGGAACTTGCCACCGAATTAATCTGATCGTCGGCATTTGATGTTTGCACTGATTCTGATTGAGTTTGTTGTGTAAACTCCTGAGGTGCAGCTGGTGCGCCAGGGAAAAAACCATAAGGTGCGCTATCGGATTGGGCGGTTGAAACAGTTTTTTCCTCCATATCCGGCACTGAATCAATCACGTCTTCAGGTATTGTCACGGCAAATGTGCCGTTATTCGGATTTTCTCCAGCCTCCGCACATTTTTCAATTTTCAATTGCGCCGGATTAACAACAAATGCCAATGTCTCCCATATATCTTCTTCAGATACGGACGTTGTCAAATACAAACGGCAGGCTTCGCTATCGCCTGATTGCGGATGCACTTCTACGCTGCCTTGCTGTTTTAAATTGAAAAATAAATTTTCCTTTGACTCATCGTTCAATCCGATTGTTGAAAATTCTATTTGATAGACAGCATGTTGCAAACTTCCTGTTGTCGCTGGTTTTTCAATTGCAACACCAGAAGACCGTTCGATGGTTGACGACTCCGGCATTGCAACAATCGCAGATTGCCCCGGATCATCGATACATACCGCCTGAGTAGCACTGCCTGCATGATCAGCGGCCGTCACATCAGCGCATTCTTCGGAAAGTCTCCGCAACTCATCGCTGACCTCTCTTACGACAACCGGATCAGCAGCGCCATCACCACGATGCCCTGCAAGCTGGTCTTTGATAACATCACCCGCTCTTAGAAAAGCATCAACCATTTCACCGCGAACTTTCAACTCGCCTTTACGCAACCTGTCAAGCAGCGTTTCCAACATATGCGTCATCTCCGTCATGTCTGTAAAACCAAAGGTACCGGCCCCACCTTTTATAGAATGAGCAGCACGAAATATTGCGTTCAAATCTTCCGTACTGGGTGAATTAACGTCCAGCCCAAGTAAACATGCTTCCATTTCCGCCAGCAATTCCGAGGATTCTTCAAAAAAAACCTCATAAAACTGTTCAAGATCTGCACTCATTTACAATCCTATTGTCTTAAGTTGTATGTCCTCAGCGGTATATGCGCACAATCATTTCGCATATAACTTGAATTAAATAGCTCCGGCTTTGTTCTTTAATAACAGCGCATTGCGTTATTTTTTTGAATAATTTGGCGGCATGGTCTGTGCGGTGAATAAGGACTGTAAAAACTGAATGAAGAATTTAAAATCGGATTTTCGGAATGCAATGTGTAAACATTAAACAACAAAAACTTGCGTTTAAAATTCTGAACAAAAACAGATATTTAATCTAATTCACTCAATTTAATTCATTCACCGGATAACTTTTTTTATGACTTCCACCAGACTTACAGGATTAAATGGCTTAACAAGCCACCCGGTAGCACCGGCCGATCTTCCTTTCGACTTCATCTCATCAGTGGATTCAGTGGTCAGCATCAAGATGGGTGTAGCCTGATACTGGGAAATTTTTCTCAAGTTCTCAAGCAGCTTTAAGCCATCCATGCGTGGCATGTTAATGTCCGTCAGTACCAGGTTAAATGTGCGCTGTTTTGCTTTATCCAGTGCATCCTGCCCATCAACCGCCTCTATCACTTCATAACCGGCATCTTTCAGAGTAAACGAAACCATTTGTCTTATTGATACAGAATCATCGACTGCCAGTATTGTCTTTGTCATTGATTAACTCCTTAAACCGATCTTTTTCGTGATGTAAAAAATTACTCGTGCCTTAAACCTAAAAACCTCAATTGACCGTTATTCGAGATGACTAACGATATGTAGAAATGAAACAATTCGAGCAATGCCGGCTCATCCAGATAGTGAGCCAAACTATGTGTTTACAGGGCGCCGCTTTATAATTTTTGCTGCGTTACAATTCGTTGTAATAACGTCTTATTACGCCTCATTGTGCCTTGCCAAAAATAAAAATCAACGCACTTTAAAACCCCACCCAACTGAGTTTTCTACGTTAAAACAATTCTATTTCACCATTGTGCATGGCCTGCTGAACAACGGGTTTCTGCTTATTCCGCGACTGTGCTATTCGCATCGCTTTCGAAATATGATGGATTACCTCCACCAAACATTTCTCATCCGCCGGCAAGGTACTGCTGTGGCCGTCAATACGCTGCAACACTCTGACGAACATATCAAGCTGATTCGATGTATGCGCCAGCAGCTGGGTTACTAACCCGAATATTGCACGAGCCTAAGACAGTCGGTTAATTTTCTTAAATTTTGA
>CAZXBP010000065.1:0-14421 GCA_964639015.1 uncultured Nitrosomonas sp. | reverse complement strand
TTTGTGTTTCTTCGACGCGATTTGCGGCGTCCGGCCGATTACTTCGCTATTCTCGAACATTCTCCTAGCGTTGCTCTGTTCGAACTGATAACCGGGAAAAATTTGGTTTACAGAATTGTCGAAACGGAATATTGCTGTCCGCATATCGGATCAGTCAGTATGGCGCGTGCCGAAGGTGAGGTTGGGGCGGGTAGTGATGCGCAAATGAAACGGGTCTATATCGAACGTGAACGAATATAGACCCATGTAGATAGCGTATCAGCAGTAATTATTTGTTGGCAGCTTCTGCGTCAGCTACGATTTTGTTAGCAACAGAGCATTTGACCACAACGATTTTGCCATCTTTGGTTTTGGTCATGCTTTTGACGGAATCATTCGGTTCTTTGTCTCTGCAGTTCATCCAGTTCAAAACATTCTCAGCGCTGATAGGGGTCAACGATGATTCCAGGTTTCCACTTGCCATTGTTGTTGTTGAGCCGAAAACAAACATTGCAGCAACTGCGGCGATCACAAATTTTCTCATTTTAAACTCCTCTCCTCAATTTGATTTTTAATATCGTACAATCTACTCTAAAAAACTACTCGGCGATATTCACATAACAAAGTATATAGCAAGTTCACCTTTTTGTGCGGTTTGTTGTTTTGACTCTATCAACTGCATGTATTTACGCTCGATTCGAGTGTGGATACGGATATAGGGTTTTATGAAAACGTTACAAAAACTTTGTCAAAATGAATTGCTTACATATGCGCTTCGAATATTAGCATTCCATGGTAATGGAGTCTAGGGTGTTTGCCCGATAAAGACAGTTCAATGTAATGATTTATGGTGTGTTTTGCCGTTGTCAAAAACTTTTCAATTTTTCAGTGGTAGACAGTGCTTTTATGAAACTGGATAATCCGTATTCCAATTAACAAGCGCGACTTGCCTTAAAACCTCTGTAATCCGTTTGCGGAATATGGCCACAGGTGCGTTGCGTTATCCATGTGAATGAAGGATGCAATGATTAATCGATGTATTGCGCGATGTGCTGCGGTTTTAATGCTGTTTTTTACCGGTCTGTCGTTTGCCGATGACAGTGCTGTTCTCAAAGCTGTCGAAAGCAGTGCGCGCGCCTGGCTGGCCCTGACGGATAAAGAGCATTACGCCGATAGCTGGAAGACGGCCTCCTCGTATTTTCAGCATAAAAAATCGGAGACTGACTGGATCAAGACAGTCGAAACGATACGAAAACCATTGGGCGCCATGGAGAACAGATATATCGCAACTGCCGGATATTCTAAAGAACCATCCGGCTTTCCTGAAGGGGAATACGTTGTGGTTCAGTTTTATGCAACATTCAAAAACAGAACGCTGGCGCTGGAAACAGTCACCTTGTCCAGGGAAAAGGACAGCGAATGGCGTGTCGCCGATTACGCGGTCAAGTGATGACAGCTTAAACAGCTTTGGCAGTTTTAACCTTGTCGGGATTTTACGCAAAACCATGATCTGGAAACCCAATGTCACAGTAGCGGCAGTCGTTGAGCAGGAGGGGCGTTTTCTGCTCGTTGAGGAACAGATTGCGCCGGAGAGTCCAACTGTTTTTAATCAACCTGCTGGTCATCTGGAACCGGGTGAGTCATTAATTCAGGCGGCCGTCCGGGAAACCCTCGAAGAAACCGGTTATACGTTTGTACCCGAGTGGCTGGTCGGCATTTATCACTGGCATTCCGTTGACAACGATACAACTTATTTGCGTTTTGCATTTTCGGGGCATGTTGCCGGTTTTGATGCTGATTATGTGCGGGAAACCGCAATTATCAGCGCTGACTGGTATGCCATGCCGATGATTGAAACGCTGGTTATGCGCCATCGCAGTCCACTGGTCAAGCAATGCATTCAGGACTTTATTGCCGGAAAGCGTTTTCCTCTGGAAATTCTCACACACTATAATTAGCCTGACATGCAGAAAAAACATGTGATTGTCGGTATGTCGGGCGGGGTTGATTCGTCCGTGGCGGCATATCTGCTCAGACAGCAGGGCTATGACGTTACCGGATTGTTCATGAAAAACTGGGAAGACGATGATACCGATGAATATTGTTCTTCACGGCAGGATTTTCTGGATGCTGTCTCGGTAGCGGATATTCTGGATATACCGATCGAAGCAGTCAATTTTTCCGCAGAATACAAAGACCGTGTTTTTTCCAGTTTTCTGCGGGAATATCAGGCGGGACGCACACCGAATCCGGACGTGCTGTGCAATGCCGAGATCAAATTCAAGGCATTTCTGGATCATGCCTGCATGCTTGGTGCGGATTATATTGCAACCGGGCATTATGCGCAGGTGCGCGAATTTAAGGGCATGTTTCAATTGCTCAAAGGCGAGGACGGCACCAAGGATCAGAGCTATTTTCTTTATCGCCTGAATCAGCAGCAATTGTCGAATACACTGTTTCCGATCGGACATCTTTATAAACGCGATGTGCGGAAAATCGCCGGCGACTTGAAATTACCGAATGCCGCAAAAAAAGACAGCACAGGAATATGCTTTATCGGCGAGCGGCCTTTCCGGGAATTCCTGAGTCGTTATCTGCCGCATGAGCCCGGTGAGATACACACACCTGAAGGCAAGGTGGTCGGCAGGCATCTCGGTCTGATGTATTACACTATCGGGCAGCGGCAGGGACTCGGCATAGGCGGTACGCGCGACGGCAGCGATGAACCCTGGTTTGTCTGCGACAAAAAAATGATTGATAACGTGCTGGTTGTGGTGCAGGGTCATGATCACCCGAGTCTGTTACAGCCATCGCTGAAAGCTGCCGACCTTACCTGGATCAGCGGAGAAAGACCGCATTGTAACTGGGTTTACGCAGCTAAAACCCGTTACCGGCAAAAGGATGCCCCTTGTACGATCGCAAATTATGATCATGACCGGTGTCAGGTCGATTTTGCACAGGATCAGTGGGCGGTTACGCCAGGACAATCCGTGGTGATTTACGAGAGTAAGGTTTGCTTGGGTGGTGGGATTATTGTCGAATGATTTGTAATAAGTGAAATTGAACCTGCGAGTTTATGCTGGTCTAATATGATAGTTTTTTATGTTTTGCAGATAATCAGAAAAGATTGAAAACTGGAAATTATAAATTCTGAAGTTTCTTGAACAAGATAAAAAAGATATCCATTGAGAAAATAAAAGCGATCAGCATGAATTCGAATGTCGCCATGGCTTATCAGACATCGAGCTGTTTCGAAGGAACGGCGGATGAAGGATTATTCATCAACAAAGCGTGAGGTATCCTAACATGAAAAAAATAGCAGTTTTTATAACCACTGGGGTTTTAATTTTTTTTCTTGGCGGATTGATCAATTCGATAGGTGCAACGGAAAACAACGAAACAGCTGGAGTCGAAAGCATGCGGGAGGCGATCAAGCATGCGGAGGAGGCGAAGACACATAAGGCACATCCCGAACACATGCATGATCATGCGAAGATGAGTCTGGAACATGTTAAGAAGGCGAAAATCGAAGCGTATGAAAAGGGCAGGAAAGAAGGTGAAGCCCACGTTAGCGGAGCAATCCAGCATCTTGTAAAGGCAATTGAACATGCCGAAAAGGGACATTCCAAAATTGCCGGAGAGCATATTGAAGATGCATTGTTGGAAATGCAGCGATATGTCAATCCATGAAATTATGGATTGAATGTGCGACCGAATGCCAATCTCTTGTCTGCTCGATTTATGCTTGATTCAATAACCTGAATCCGGTATCGGCGAGTGGAATCGTACTATTCGTGAAAAGAGAGAATTGAGATCGTTCTTTTGGGTCAGGCGTGCTTTCGGAGGCAGAGTCTGTCGGAAGTATGGTATCTTGTGATGAAATAATATGGACCGAAGCAATGGCCGCACTCATGAACGCAAATCAATTCACTGACCTAAAGCTGTAAAGTAGACTCTTTCCTCAATTTTTATCCTGACAATGCAACTTACTGAAAACCGCTGGCTGGTTGTGGCCGGCGCATTGATTGTCCAGATGTGCCTGGGTGCAATCTACAGCTGGAGTGTGTTTGTTAATCCGCTCAAGGACGTTTTCTTTTACACAACCACGCAGACGCAAATCATTTTTTCATTGTCGCTGGCAACTTTCGCGTTGGTCATGATATATGCCGGCAGATTGCAGGACAGAATCGGGCCGCGCATCGTGGCAACGCTGGGCGGTCTTGTTCTGGGCACAGGCTATCTGCTTGCAGCTTTAACCGAGGGTGGTTTTCTGCTGATCGCATTGACGGTGGGTGTTATTGGCGGAGCGGGCATCGGCCTTGCCTACGTTTGCCCTATCGCCGCCTGCGTGAAATGGTTTCCGGACAAGCGCGGCCTGGTTACCGGCGTTGCGGTTGCCGGTTTTGGGGGCGGAGCGTGGCTGTTTGCAAAAATTGCATCCGGATTGATCGATACCTATGGCATTCTGACCGCTTTTCAATATCTCGGCAGCATTTTTATGGTTGCGGTTGTGACTGGCGCGCAGCTGCTCAGGAACCCTCCGGTGGAGTGGAAGCCTGCCGGATGGCGATCGTTCGAGGCTTCAGCCGGAATTACGTCTGCCGCGGATTTCGAATGGCGGAATATGATCCGGCGTCAGCAGTTCTGGATGCTCTGGATAATGTTTCTATCCGGCGCTACTGCCGGTCTGCTGGTGATCGGCATACTGAAACCTTATGGTCTGCACAGTGGCCTTGATGCAGCGACGGCTGCAAACGCGGTAGGCATACTGGCTTTATTCAACGGCGCCGGTCGGATTATCTGGGGCATGGTGTCCGACAGGATAGGTAGGAAGAATGCGATGGCCTTGATGTTTCTGTTGCAGGGTTTGATGATGTTGACGTTGATCGAGATGGGTTCAACTGAATTGACGCTGTCCCTCGCGGCGGCGTGGATCGGATTCAACTTCGGCGGCAATCTCGCGCTGTTTCCGGCGACGACGGCAGACTTTTTCGGCACCCGCAACGTAGGCATGAACTATGCACTTTTGTTTACTGCGTATGGAGTTGCCGGCATCATGGGGCCAATCCTTGCCGGCAGTGTTTTCGACATGACGGGCAGCTACGCGTGGGCTTTTATTCCATCGGGGGCGGCCTGTCTGATTGCGGCAGGATTGGCTTTGAAGCTCAAGCCGCCGCACCGCGCCGGGTCGGTGACAGAATGTTGACCGGTTACCGGAATCAGATCCGAACTGCAACAACGTCATTTTTCCACAATGGCGTATGGGTATGAAAAAAACAGCGGCCATTTTTCACGGACTTGGCGGTTCGGAAAACAGTTTCTGGATTCCCTGGTTGAAGGCTGCGCTTGAAACCGAAGGTTTTGATGTCTGGACGCCATCCCTGCCGGCTTGTAATGGATTCGATGACCTGGATGCCTGGGTTCAGGTAGCTGCCGCAACAGCGCCGCATCGTGATTATGATGTGATGGTCGGGCATTCGGCGGGTGGTACACTGATTCTGCAACTGCTGTCCCGTAATGATTTTTCCGCCCGACATGCGATTACCGTGGCGAGCTTTGTCAAACCGTTAACAGACCACCGGGCAAATGATTTGAATTTTCCTGCCGGTTTTGATGTTGCAGTAATCAGGAGAAACTGTCAGGCCCTGACTTATATTCATTCGGATAACGATCCCTGGGCCTGCGGACAGGAACAGGGCGAATTCATACGCAGCAGTCTTGGCGGCACGTTGATTGTCATGACAGGGCAGGGACATTTCGGATCGGACGCCATGAAGCAGCCCTATAAAACATTTCCGTTGTTACTGACGCACTGTCTGCTCGAAGTATAGGGCATCTCTAAAAATCCAGATTTTGTCACAACACTTTGTTACTCGCAAAAAATGTTTCCTTACATATCAATCATATGCCGCGTCAACATCGTTTGACTCACCATCCGGATGAACCGGCATTGCTCGAATTGTTTCATGTATTCATATCGTCAGGCATCTCGGATAATGGTCAACTGAGGTTTTTAGGTTTAAAACTTTGAATTTTTAGTGGCGCCCTATAGGTCGTCCAGCAGTTATTCGTCAGGTAATGACCGGTCCGGGAAGAGTATTTCGGTAAACCCGAATGTACGGAAGTCTCTGATGCGCATCGGATAGAGAATGCCCTGCAGATGATCGCATTCATGCTGCACGACACGGGCGTGAAAACCGCTTACTTCACGATCAATAATGTTGCCCCACTGATCATAACCCTGATAGCGCAGACGGGTATGGCGCGGAACCTTGCCGCGCAGCCCCGGCACACTCAGACAGCCTTCCCAGTCTTCCGTCATTTCATCCGATAGCGGCGTGAGCTGCGGGTTGATCAGAACGGTGAAAGGCACTTCGTCTGCATCCGGGTAGCGCTGATTTTTTTTAAAACCGAAAATGGCTACCTGCAGACTGATGCCGATCTGCGGCGCGGCAAGGCCCGCGCCGTCGAGCGCTGTCATGGTATCCTGCATATCCTGAATCAATGCATGAAGCTCGGGCGTATTGAACTGTTTGACTGTTTGCGCGACTTCCAGAAGCTGCGGCTCGCCCATTTTTAATACCGGTCTAATCGCCATAGCAGTTCACCAGGTTTTCCAGGATGTTTCTGACACGCACCATCGCTTCATCGAGAATGGCAACTATTGTTTTTAATGAAATTCCGTCAATATTCGTACCGCGACCGGCTGCATGATTGGCGACAACGGCAAGGGTTGCATAACGCAATTCCTGTTCCCGCGCCAGCGCGGCTTCCGGCATGCCGGTCATGCCGACCATATCCGCACCGTCATGCTCAAGGCGATTGATCTCGGCCGCGGTTTCCAGTCTTGGGCCCTGCGTAGCCGCATAGACACCGCTATCGACAATTGCTTCACCGGCGCGGTTGGCTGCTTTCAGAATCAGTGCGCGTGTTTTGGAATCATACGGACGGGTGAAGTCGATATGAGTTACCGGTTCGTCTCTGTTTTCAAAAAACGTAAAGTCGCGGCCATAGGTGTAATCGATGATTTGATCCGGTATGGCAAGACTGCCGGGTTTCAGATCGGCGCGAATACCGCCGACGGCGGCAACAGCGATAATATGTGCGGGCTTCAGGGTTTTCAACGCCCAGATATTTGCACGGTAATTGACCAGATGCGGCGGGATAGTGTGGCCGTGCCCATGGCGGGCGAGAAAAACGATCTCATGACCATTGATTTTTCCGAACGTGAAAGGACCTGACGGTTCGCCATAGGGCGTGCGTATGATTTGGCGATGCGATATTTCAAGGCAGCTCAGCTGCGCCATGCCGCTGCCGCCGATTATTGCGAGCATAAATTATTCTTCCAGTGTCAGTGCTGCGGGAACTGCATAAATGGCCGGCAAATTCCGCCAGATGCCGTGTATATCCATGCCGAAACCGAAACCGAAAACGTACCGGTTCGGTAAGTTTAATCCGATAAAATCCGCCTGAAAAGGTTTTGCTTTACCAAGATCCTTGTCGACAAGCACGGCGCTGTAGAATGCGCGGGCGCCGCATTCGAGTACTTTGTTGCGGATTCCGGTCAGTGTGATGCCTTCATCGAGAATATCATCGATGACGAGTACGACGCGATCCTGAAGAAGATCATTCCGGGGAAATAATGTCCAGTTCATTTCACCGCCATGGGTTTGATTATGGTAACGCGATACCTGGATGCAATCAAAATCGAGAGGAAATGTCAGTTTGGGCAGTAAATGTCCGGCGAAAATCATGCCGCCTTTCATCACGCATAATACTATGGGATATTCCCCGGCCAGTTTTTCCGTAATTGCATCGGCCAGATTCCTGATCGTTTTTTCGATGACTTCCGCCGGATAAATCAAATCGGCGGTTTGCAGAATGTGTTCGGCTTGTTTTCCGGTTAGCATGGATCAGATCGTTTGAAGGAGATTTTTGAGTCCGTTTTCGTCCAGTATGGTGATGCCTAATTTGACGCCTTTTTCATATTTACTGCCCGGGTCGCTTCCGGCAATGAGGTAATCGGTGTTTTTGGAAACGCTGCCGGTCACTTTTCCGCCCAGTTTTTCAATCTGTGCCTTGGCGTCTTCACGTGTCATGTTCGGCAGCGTTCCGGTCAGGACGAATGTTTTGCCGCTGATGGCGCTGATATTCGCCGGTTCGGATGCCGTTGCTGTGCTTTCTTCCCAGCTTATGCCGCTTGCACGCAGCCGTTCAATGACTTCGCGGTTGTGATTCTCGGTAAAAAAATCGACAATGCTTTGTGCGACGATTGGCCCGATGTCGCGCACCTGAAGTAAATTTTCCATGCCGGCATCCATCAATCGATCCAGGTTGCCGAAATGACGCGCCAGATCTTTGGCGGTTGCTTCGCCAACATTGCGGATGCCCAGCGCATAGATAAATCGCGCCAGCGTGGTTTGTTTGCTTTTCTCAATCGCCGCGAGTATATTGCCGGCGGATTTTTCCGCCATGCGTTCAAGATTCGCCAGTGCCGCTATGCCTAGCGCATACAGGTCTGCGGGCGTTCTCACGATGGCATTATCGACCAGTTGGTTGACCAGTTTCTCGCCCAACCCCTCGATATCCATGGCGCGGCGTGAGGCAAAATGCAATAAGGCCTGTTTGCGTTGCGCGGGGCAGAACAGCCCGCCGGTGCAGCGGGCAACGGTTTCGCCTTCCGGGCGCACTGCTCTGGCGCCGCAAACCGGGCAATGATCCGGCATGACAAAGCGTCGGGTTTCTGCCGGGCGTTGCGTGTAAACGACGGATACGATTTCAGGGATGACGTCGCCGGCCCGACGGATGATCACCGTATCACCGATGCGGATATCTTTGCGGCTGATTTCATCGGCGTTGTGTAATGTTGCATTGGTGACGGTTACGCCGCCGACAAAAACAGGCTCAAGTCGCGCGACGGGCGTCAGCGCCCCCGTACGGCCAACCTGGACATCAATATCGAGTAATCGTGTCATGGCTTCCTGCGCAGGGAATTTGTGCGCCAGGGCAAAGCGCGGCGCGCGCGAGACGAATCCCAGTTTTTCCTGCTGTGCCAGTGCGTTGACTTTGTAGACCACGCCATCGATATCGTAAGGCAGTTGTTCGCGTTGTGCCGCAATGTTATTGTAGTATGCGATCAAGCCGGCGAAACCCTGCACTACGGCACATTCGCGCGCAATCGGAAAATGCAGTCCGGCGAGATAGGCCATAACGGCACTGTGCGTATCCTGGGGCGCCAGCGCATCGCGATTCGGCGCAATGCCGTAGGCGAAAAACATCAGTCGTCGCGTGGCCGTAACCGCTGCGTCGAGCTGCCGCAATGAGCCGGCGGCGGCATTGCGCGGGTTGGCAAACGGTTTTTCGCCCTTTTCCAGTTGTTCTTTATTGAGCTGGATGAAATCCGCTTTCAGCATCAGCACCTCGCCGCGTACTTCCAGAAAGCCGGGTGTTTTTTCGGCGGACAAGGCCAGCGGAATAACTTTAATCGTGCGCAGATTGTGTGTGATATCTTCCCCGGTGTAGCCATCACCGCGCGTGGCGCCGGTTTTGAATATGCCATTCTCGTAGCGGAGTGTAACGGCGAGACCGTCAAATTTCGGCTCTACCGCATATTCAATCGGACTTGCTGCGGTAAGCTCTGCGAGTCCTTCGGTGACACGGCGGTCGAATGCTTTGACTTCGTCTTCGTCAAAAGCATTATTCAATGACAGCATCGGTGTGTTGTGCTGAACCTGCGCGAAAGCTCTGACGGGCGCGGCGCCAATGCGCTGCGTCGGGGATTCGGGCGTAACCAGATGCGGATATTTTTGTTCAATCTGTTGCAGCGCGCGAAATAACCGGTCAAACTCGGCATCCGGTACAGACGGAGCATTCAGGACGTAATACTGATAATTGTACAGTTCAATCTGTTGTCGCAGCGTCATCAGATGTTGTTGAACGGATTCTAATTCAGCGCTCATTGATTCACGTTTGATTTTATTTTCCGGATTGCCGGGGTCGTTATAGCGATCATACTGCAAAAGGCATCAATCGTTTCTTGCTCTGGGAGAAGGGTTGAAGATGATAAAAACTGAGTTTCCAGGTGCGATGTGTAAGCGTTCATGATTGCTGCTATTGTAAAATACAAATTGACAGATGTTGATTATACTTCGCGTGACCACATCTGCGGTTTTCTGATGCGCTCGTTTATCCGGTAGCCGCGTTGCGAAAACAGTTTCATAGCTCTTGCTATGCGCCTGTTTTCCCGCCTTGCTGCCGAGCAGAATAGCATTGCCATAAAATCCGCAAACATGTCCGCGCGAAGTATAAAAGACAGGCCTGTTTTACTTTAATTTGCCGAATTATTAGAATGGATTTTATATTTTGTCTGCCCGTGCTTTATTGTATTCACCACTTAAAGACTTGCGCGCGCTGCGTTGCATAGTCGCCAACTGATCTGGTAACGCTGATATGTCCGACAATAAACTGAAAATTCGCATACACCTTCAACAGCCTAGCATATCCGGTGAAAATGATCAGGGTGATCAGGATGTGCTTGAAGAAAAATCATTGCCTCAGTATTCGAATGCGCTGGAAGAGCCGCCGCTTGACTGGCGTAAAATAGCGATTGCACTGACTGCCTTTGCCGTGCTCGCCGGTGTGGCGGGTTATCTGTTCTTCGGCAATACCAAAACACCCGATGTCGACCGTTTTGATGGCAACTATTCCGAGACTGGTGGCGATGTTGATCACTCAACGGGATTCAATACTTTTGACGGTCATCAATCTTCGTTGTCACTGCTGGAAGAACAACCGGAATCACCAGAAAATCCGCAGGAAACAACAAATCCGGCGGATAACAATGACTCGGCGGGTAATGGGCAGCGGCAGAATGCCGAAGCGGAAAACAAAATACCCGAACCCCGGCTGAAGCCATCAAGACCGGACAGTGCGAAAATACTGATTCCACCAAAACCGGTGATCAAACCGGCGGCTGCCGAAACTGACAGTGAACCGGCATCCAGGCAGTTGCGAAATGCGCGTGATGTGGCAGGTATTCCGTCCGCAGCAGCAGAAGCGGCAGAATCTGTTAAGGATCATTCCGCGGTTATTCGCGCTCAGTTGACGCACCAGATCCGGCAGCGGGAACCGGTTGGTGAAGCTTATCGCGTACTGTTAGGGGGTAACGGCAGCAGCAGCAGTATCTATTTTTTTATCGAAGTGTCCGGTTTTGAAGGCCGGCAGTTGATTGTTGACTGGTACTTTGAAGATCGACTGGTTACAGCAACAAAGCTGCAAGTCGGCGCCGGAAAATGGCGTACTAATGCAAAAAAACTGCTGCGCAAGCGCGATGCTGGCGCCTGGCGTGTCATACTGCGTGATCAGGCGGGCCGTTTGCTGGCGGAAAGAAAGTTTGTGGTCGAAGCATGATTATGCCGCATCGAGACGTGTATAAAGATCCGGTTTTTTCTGCAGAGTGCATTCATGAAATTTTGTAGCAGTTGCAGTGCGCATGTAGAGCTTCGCATTCCGGAGGGCGATAACCTGCCGCGGTATGTCTGCACGGTATGTCACGAAATTCATTATCAAAATCCCAAGCTGGTCGTGGGTTGTATACCGGAATGGGAAGACAGGATATTGTTATGCCGCCGTGCGATTGAGCCGAAAATCGGCTGGTGGACATTGCCGGCAGGCTTTATGGAAAACAATGAAACGCTGGCGCAGGCAGCCGCGCGGGAGACGCTTGAGGAAGCTAACGCCCGTGTTGAAATCGGCGATCTTTACGCCGTTTACAGTTTGCCGCATATCAGTCAGGTGTATGTGTTGTTTCGCGCAAAATTGCTGGATCTTGATTTTAAGCCGGGTATCGAAAGCAGCGAAGTCCGATTGGTGTCTGAAGCGGATGTGCCTTGGGACGAGATGGCTTTTCGTGTGATTCATGATCCGTTAAAGCGCTACTTTATCGAACGGAATGCAGGAAAACTGGCGTTCCATACCGGCATTATTGATCGTCCGCGTAAATCCGGTTAGGATGCTGAATTTGTTTGAACGAAAAAGGGGAGTATTCATGAAGGATTCGTGCGTTCTGGGTTTCCGGTGCTGAGTTTGATTTTATCGCGGTAATCCGCCTTCCAGTGGGATCTTGGGCAGGTTCTGAGAACATTGTGCAGTCCGTCTCTTGCATGCTGCAAAGTTTAATGCCGGCGATACTTAAAACGCCGGTTTAAGAAATTTAATCGGCAAGCTATAATAACCATTTTTAGTAGAATTTCATGAAACGCTTACTCCCGATAGTGATCTGTCTGATTGCTCTATTCTCGATGCAGGTCTCAGCGCAGCAACAGCCTGACATATCGATTGCCGCCAAAGCGTATATGTTGTCGGATTATCAATCCGGACAGGTGCTGGCCAGTAAAAATGCGCATGAACGGGTAGAGCCGGCATCGCTGACTAAATTGATGACAGCTTATATTGTCTTTTCGGCGCTCAAGCAAAACCGTGTACGGCTTGATCAGGTTGTGCCGGTTTCCAACCGGGCCTGGCGCATGATCGGTTCCCGTATGTTTATTGAACCGAATAAGGAAGTAACGGTCGACGAACTGATTCGCGGCATGATTGTGCAGTCCGGTAATGATGCGTGTATTGCACTGGCTGAAGCTATCGCAGGTTCGGAAGAGTTTTTCGTCCAGATGATGAATCAGGAAGCGCAGCGCCTCGGTATGAAAGACACACATTTCATGAACACAACAGGGCTGCCCCATCCCGATCACTATACTTCGGTGCATGATTTGACGCTTCTCGCCGCAGCTATCATCCGCGATTTTCCCGAGTTTTATCCGCTCTATTCGCTCAAGGAATACACTTATAACAATATTACTCAACCCAATCGTAACCGCTTGCTGTGGCTGGATCCGAATGTTGACGGCATGAAGACGGGGTGGACAAAGGCGGCGGGTTACTGTCTGATTACCTCGGCCAAACGTGATAAAAGACGATTAATATCAGTGATCATGGGAACCAAATCGGCCGGTGAACGCGGCAAGGAAAGCCAGCGGTTGCTGAATTATGGATTCCAGTTTTACGATACGGTACATCTCTATAAGAAAGGCGAAGTGCTGACTTCCATTGAATTATGGAAAGGCGCCCAGGATGTGTTTAAGGCGGGCTTTGATGTGGACGTCTATTTTTCGATCCCCAAAGGACAGGTGGATAATCTTAAAGCGACCATGGAGTATAAGCAACCTTTGATTGCGCCGATAAACGCAGGTCAGGAAGTCGGGTCGGTGAAATTTACGCTGAATGACCAACTCGTTGAAATCTATCCGTTGGTGGCCTTGGAAGATGTGAGTGAAGGCAATTTCCTGGGGCGCGCCTGGGACAGTCTGAAGCTGCTGTTTAATTAACCAGTCATTCCACTGGATTTTCTCATCTTGCTATTCCTCATCTAAAAACTAAAAGGCGCTACATGATATATCTGAATGGTCAGTTCATGCCAATCGACAAAGCTTGTGTTTCGGTGCTGGACAGGGGATTCATTTTTGGCGACGGCGTGTATGAGGTGATTCCCGTTTATTCACGCCAGCCTTTCAGGCTGGAGGCGCATCTGGATCGTTTGCAGCACAGCCTGAATGGCATCCGGCTGAAGAATCCGTACACGAATAATGAGTGGCGGCAACTATTGGCTCAAATCATCGAAAAGAACCAAGGCGAGGATCAATCCGTTTATCTGCATATCACGCGCGGTGTGGCCAGGCGGGATCATGCCTTTCCTGACGTGCCGCCGACGGTCTTTATCATGAGCAATCCGCTGATGCCGCCGGCACCGGAGCTGCTCGAAAACGGTGTGACAGCCGTTACCGCCAGTGATAACCGCTGGATACGCTGTGACATCAAGTCGATTTCCCTGCTGCCGAATGTCCTGCTGCGCCAGCTTGCGGTGGATGAGCAGGCTGCTGAAACGATTCTGATTCGGGACGGGTATTTGACTGAAGGTTCGGCGAGTAATATTTTTGTCGTAAAAAACCAGGTGCTGCTCACGCCGCCCAAGAGTCATCTGATGTTGCCCGGTATCACGTATGACGTGACGCTGGAGCTGGCCGCCGAGCATGATATTGCCCATGAGGTGCGGGAAGTTGCAGAAGATGAGTTGTACACTGCGGAAGAAATCATGCTGACTTCTTCAACCCGGGAAATCATGGCGATTACTCATTTGAACGGTAAAGCAGTCGGAACCGGAAAACCTGGACCGAAATTCAGGCAGTTGCACCAACTCTATCAGCAATATAAAGCGACGCATATGCGGGGCTGTTCTGCTGATGCGTCAAATCCGGCGAATTGAGTGCATGACAGAAGAATCTTTAATTAAATATCCGTGTGATTTCCCGATTAAAATCATGGGAAAAGCCGAGCAGGATTTTACCCGGATAACCGTGGCGATCGTCAAACGGCATGCGCCTGATTTTG
>CAZXBP010000064.1:0-14421 GCA_964639015.1 uncultured Nitrosomonas sp. | reverse complement strand
TGATTTCAATAAATTGAATCTGCTCGTCAATATCTCGAAACACCAGTAAATAGGTTTCTTTAGATGCTACCCGGCTACGCGGGGCGATATGTTGCACGGGCCAGCGATAATGCAGATTGGCGAAAACCGGATTCAAAACGGGGCGTTGTTTGAGTAAATCGCCCGCGGGATCAATCCTGTCCCAGTCGGGGGTATGTGTTGAGATGGAGAGCACCAACTCTATCCATTCATAATGTGCAAGCTCAAGTATGAATTTGGGATAATCTGCGGCGGCTAACCACGCTGTTTGCAGGAACTGAAGAAATTCGTCAGGTATCTGGCGGAAGAAGGGTGAATGACAGCGATGTTTTGCGATGAAAGCACGTACCAGTCGTGCCCAGCGGCGCTTTCCTAACACCTCCCTTAATACCGGGAAACAGATCAGGAGGGAGTGTTCGATACCGTTGTAAACAAGTTCTCTGTAAACTTTCATACGCCGTGCTTCAACGCCGCTTGGGCGAGCATTTACCTTTGGGTCGCGGATATGCGCTGTGAATTGGTATTGAAAGCGTTGAAACTCAGGAAGTGGCGTGGACATGGGTTCGGGTAATATGGGTTTGCTGAGACTGAATCTGCGCAATGCGCTCGACTTCGTGTATCAATTCATTCAGCGGGGGAATATTAAAGTCACGCTCCAATAGTGTGGGGGTTATGCCATGAATATGATACGTCTCATCCAGCAGCGCCCATACCGGATCAATGACATCGGCACCATGTGTGTCAATAATCAGATCCGCTTCCTCGTTATAGTGTCCCGCCATATGCATGTAGACAATACGCTCGGTCGGCATGGCGCGAATAAAGTCGATGGGATCATAAGCGTGATTAATACTATTTACATACACATTGTTGACATCGAGATGCAGATCGCAGTCTGCTTCGGTTAAAACTGCCCGGATAAAGTCGATCTCATCCATCTCGGTAATGGGGGCGCGCAAATAAAAGGAAGCATTTTCCATAGCGATACGACGCTCGAGGATGTCCTGTACTCTGCGAATACGAGCGGCTACGTATCTGACGGCATCCTCGGTAAAGGGTATGGGAAGCAGATCATATAAGTGCCCGTCATCGGAACAATAGGAAAGATGCTCGGTATAAAGCGGGATTTGGTGTTGATCGAGGAACTGGCGAATCTGGCGCAATAGCACTTCATCAAGCGGGAGGGGGCCGCCTATGGAAAGAGATAGTCCATGACAGACAAAAGGATAACGTTCGGTAAAGCTGCGCAATTCACGCCCGGGCCGTCCGCCAATATCAATCCAGTTTTCTGGCGCAATTTCAAAGAACGAAATGACCTCGGGGACATGGTGCTTTAACGCAGGAATTAACTCCCGCCGAAAACCTAGTCCTGCACCGATAAGATGTTTAGGGTTCATAATGATTCAGTCGAAAATCTGGTCAGCACTGTCAACGCCAGTTGGCAGATTAAGTCGCGTTCAGTAACCTCACTGTTCGGCACTTAATCTGTTAGATGACGTTGTCAATATTTTTTAATCGACGATCTTCTCATTGAGAATATCACCCGCTTCCTCGGCTGTCTCATCTATTTTTTCACCTACCGCTTCTGCCGAATTCTTATTTTCGCAAGCGGGAAGCCCGGCGATGAAAGCCATCGAAATTGCCACGACTATAAATGTTTTTAAAATATTCATTTGTGTTGCTCCTTTAGTTTGTACCGGTTTGTAGGCTAGGATAAAGAGTATGTTTGTTTTGAATTTCCCTGATAGGTCGTTGATAAACGTATTTGACGCGGTCGATGCAAGGCAGAAACAAGGGGCGCAAGCAAAGCGCAGCGAACAGCCATGAAGCTGGCCCGTAGGGCGAGGTGCTTGCACCGAGTAAAAAGCGGAGTTTATGCCAGATAAATGAGCATTTTGAGTCTGTTTCTAATTCCGCAGTGGAGTTGCGGATAGTTTTTCAATAGCCCGTTAATTGTAAAGAATATAAATAATGACCAGTACGATGGTAGGCACGCCGAGCAACCACGCCAGTATATATTTCCCCATCTCTCTCTCCTTGGAAGAATTGCAAATTACGATCTGTTAACTGATAGGCCACCCTCAGTAAAATGGGTGGAGTGTTTGCTGCTTTCTGAAACAGCACCAAAAACGTTTGTAGTAATCACGTTAAGCGAATCAACACGTATATCTATAAGTTACAGCACGCACCAATCACAGTCTGTGCGCTGTCGTACAGAACATGAAGGCGGCAAAAGTTGAGCGAGAATTATCAGCGAATAGGCAGGGCAAAGGCAGTGCTCACGCAGCTATTGAGCGAGCAATAGATTTCACTATGGGTATTTCTGAAAATCCAAATTTCGTCACAAAACTTTGAACCTAAACATTAGTCATCTCGGATAACGGTCAACTGAAGTTTTAGGTTAAAACTTCTGCTGCATAAACTCTAAGGCATGGGTTAACCAATTCGCGGTCTGCATAGTACATAATTCATAACATTAAATATGTGTGCCAGCGCACAGAAACAATGGGCAGTTAGATGTACTTTCATAATCACAAGATTAAAACAATAGGAAAGCTGGTGTCGGCGCGCCGGGGAGAGTGGCATCAGTGCATTGCAGGAATTCTCCCGGAAATTGAGTTGTTACGACTAAACTGTTTGGAAGGAGAAATAAAATGACACTAGGAACAATACTGCTGATAATCTTAGTTTTGATGCTGCTGGGCGTGATTCCAACGTGGCCCTATAGCAGGGGATGGGGTTATCGCCCTGCGGGCGCTCTCGGGATAGTGTTGCTGATCCTGCTCATTCTGTTGCTGATGGGTCGAATATAGCGCCTATTAATTTATATAAGCGAGATAGAGTTAAATTAATGAGATGAATCGCGCATCGGGGCTCTGTGCGTTAACGCGCAGGGTCGGTGGTGTATATGTGTATTTTCAGTGAACGGGAGAATGAGAATATCGGCATGATTTCCGGGTTGCGATGAGTTGACTGGCAAGAACCCGTAAGTTTATAGTGTTTCGAAGGGTAAAACGGAAAAGCAGGTTTATCGTAATCGTTTTGTTACTCATTCAAGGAGAAATGTATGCTCGTAACATTTACAACCGATGCCTATGCGGATATCACTATGTTTGGGGATGACGCACTTGCGATGTTGAAAATGATGGGGTACAGTGGAACCGTGCCAGGCGCTATTCTGGCAGCAGATGTCCCTCAAGCGCTAAGTCGGTTAACCGCTGCTTTAGAGGTACAAAAAGAAGCCTCGTCACCTGTCGAGAATGCGGATGCGGATGCGGAAGAGCCTGTGGTGAGCATGGCCAATCGAGCGCAGCCGCTAATTGAATTGCTGACTGCCGCGGCAAAGGCAGATCGTAACGTCATGTGGAAATAAATTGTCTTTTTTCAGAGAAAGAGGAAGGCAGCATGACGAAGGAGTCCCCGCCTGGTGGAAACTCGACCAGAGTGGCGTCGAGACCGAAGCTGGGAAGCTGGGCTGTACGATCTATTTCACGCAGCATGAATTTCATGCGGAGTGAAACCTTGCCCGTTCATGCCGGGGCAGTAGTTTCGGTGCGCGGCAGTGTCGTGGATGTAAGATTTGACGGGCATTTGCCGCCGATCCATTCGGTGTTGCGTACTGGAAATGAAGGACGTATCGTCATCGAAGTGTTGGCGCAACTGGATGCGCATCACGTGCGCGGGATTGCGCTGACCCCCACGCAAGGACTTGCTCGCGGCATGGCGGTGGAGGACACGGGCGGGCCGTTGAAAGTGCCGGTGGGTAAGGAAACGCTTTCGCGCATGTTCGATGTCTTCGGGAACACGATCGACCGCGGAACGGTATTATCCGATGTTCAATGGCGTTCTGTGCATCGGGCTCCACCGCCGTTGGCACGGCGTTCCACTCGGTCTGAAATCTTTGAAACAGGGATCAAGATCATCGACGTACTGATGCCGCTGGAGCGCGGTGGCAAAGCTGGTCTGTTCGGCGGGGCGGGTGTGGGCAAGACCGTGTTGCTCAGTGAGATCATCAACAACATGGTCGGACAACATGAAGGCGTGAGTATTTTTTGCGGTATCGGTGAGCGTTGTCGCGAAGGCGAAGAACTTCACCGCGAGATGATGGAAGCGGGCGTGTTACCCAATATGGTGATGGTGTTCGGCCAGATGAATGAACCTCCGGGCGCGCGTTTTCGCGTCGGTCATGCGGCGCTGACGATGGCCGAATATTTTCGCGACGACGAGCAGCGCGACGTGTTGCTGCTCATCGATAATATTTTTCGTTTCATCCAGGCAGGGATGGAAGTATCCGGCTTGATGGGGCAGATGCCGTCGCGCCTGGGTTATCAGCCGACGATGAGCACCGAGTTGTCGCAATTGGAAGAACGCATCGCGAATACCGATGCCGGCGCGATTACCTCGATTCAGGCGGTGTATGTGCCGGCGGATGATTTTACCGATCCGGCGGCGGTGCATACTTTCTCGCATCTTTCGGCCTCTATCGTGCTCTCGCGCAAGCGAGCGAGTGAAGGACTTTACCCGGCTATCGATCCGTTGCAATCCAGTTCCAAGATGGCCACGCCGGGAATCGTCGGCGAACGGCACTACAGCCTGGCGCAGGAAATCCGGCGTACGCTTGCGCAATACACGCAACTAAAGGACATTATAGCCATGCTGGGCCTGGAGCAGCTTTCTCAGGCGGATCGTAATGTGGTCGCTCGTGCTCGCCGTCTGGAGCGTTTTCTTACCCAACCCTTTCTAACGACAGAGCAGTTTACCGGTCTCAAAGGCAAGTTGGTCAGTCTGGAAGATGCGTTAGACGGCTGTGAGCGCATCCTGCGCGATGAATTCAAGGATTATCCGGAGAGCGCACTTTACATGATCGGTACGGTGGCAGAGGTGGCGGAAAAAGCAAAGGCTGGTTCATCGCTCCCGGATCCGGCCAAAATTGATTCAAAAACCGATGCCAGGGATGATGAAGCCTGAACCGAAATCTCAACCGGACGCCAAATATGCTGTTGACACTCATGAACCTTAAGATTCTACTGCCCTTCCAGATTTTCGCCGAGAAAACGGGTGTGTCTCGCATTGTCGCGGAGACGCGCGAGGGCTCGTTCGGACTCCTGCCACGCCGACTGGATTGTGTCGCAGCGCTTGTACCGGGAATTCTGATCTACGAAACCGAGCTGGAAGGCGAGGTCTACGTGGCGGTGGATGAAGGCGTGTTGATCAAGAGCGGACCGAATGTGCTCGTTTCCGCGCGCCGCGCGCTGAGTGGAACCGATCTCGGTCAATTGCGCGGTGCGGTGGAACAGGAATTCATGACTTTGGACCAGCACGAGCAAAATTTACGCTCGGTGTTGGCAAAAATGGAAGGCGATCTTATCCGCCGTATGGCGACATTTCACAATGGCTGACGAACCCGATGATAAAATAGCCAAGCCAAAGCCAAAGCCGTCGCTCAGTCAGGAGGTTGGCGCGAAGGCGGTACGCAAGCTCAAGGCACGACGGAACTCTCCGGCAGGTGTCTGGTTTGGCTTGGGCATGATGGGGCTGATCGGTTGGTCGGTAGCAATTCCGACACTGCTCGGTGCGGCGCTGGGGATCTGGCTGGACCAGCATTATCCGGGAGACCGCTCTTGGACGCTCGCGCTGCTGGTGGCCGGGCTTGTAATCGGCTGTTTCAATGCGTGGCATTGGGTGGCCAAGGAAGACAAAGCCATGCGGGAGCAACAGGAGAACCACGATGAATGAGCCATTGATATTGCTGCTGGCGGCGATGGCAGGTCTGGTGCTGGGTGCAATTTTCTTTGGCGGTCTCTGGTGGACGGTACGGAAGGGCGTTTCGTTTAAACATCCGGCGATTTGGTTTCTAGGCAGTTGGTTGTTGCGGACGAGTATCATCCTCGCTGGATTTTATGTGGTCTCGGATGGTTATTGGGATCGGCTGCTGGCCTGTCTCTTCGGATTTATCATCATGCGTTTCATCGTAACGCAGCTCATGGGTGCGCCGATCAATTACCGCAATTCCTCAGCAAAGGAGGCTGGTCGTGAGCCTTAGTCCTGATGAAATTATTGTCTGGCAGTACGGGTTTTTCAAGCTCAACGCCACTATTGTGTTCACATGGGGAGTGATGGTCGTGCTGGTCGTCGGTTCAAAGCTTATCACCCGCAGACTCTCCATGGGGTTGGAACGCTCACGCTGGCAGAACCTTCTGGAAATCGTCGTGACCGCCCTCGAGAAACAAATTGAAGAGGTTGGCCTAAGTCAACCACGCAAATATCTCAGTTTCCTGGGCACGCTCTTCCTGTTCGTTGCAATGGCCGCTCTTTGCACGGTTATTCCCGGCTACCAGCCGCCGACGGGATCGCTCTCGACCACTGCGGCCCTCGCGCTGTGCGTGTTCGTGGCTGTGCCGCTGTTCGGCATGGAGCAGCAGGGGGTGGGTAGTTACCTCGCATCCTACATGAAGCCAACATTCATTATGCTGCCGTTCAACATTATTAGTGAAATTTCGCGTACCCTGGCCCTGGCCATCCGTCTGTTCGGCAACATGATGAGCGGGGCAATGATCATTGGTATCTTGCTGAGTATCACGCCCTTCATCTTTCCGATCGTGATGACGGTGCTTGGTCTACTTACTGGCATGGTGCAGGCCTATATTTTCTTTATTCTGGCCACCGTCTACATCGTGGCCGCCATGCGAATCCGTAAGCCCAATCCAGAATCCGAGGTATAACATATACAATATGAATTTCGACAACGGTAGGAGAAAGTATGGATAATTTGACGATTATTGCGGTGGTATCCATCATCATGGCCGGCCTTACTACGGGTTTCGGCACCATGGGACCTGCGCTAGCGGAAGGCCGGGCAGTGGCGACGGCGCTGACCTCGCTAGCGCAGCAGCCCGATGCTTCCGCCACCATCACCCGGACCTTGTTCGTCGGACTGGCGATGATTGAGTCCACTGCCATCTACTGCTTTGTGATCTCGATGATTCTCCTTTATGCCAATCCGTTCTGGAATCAAGCTATCGCCCAGGTCGCCGGGAAGTAGCCATGTTGATCGATTGGTTCACCGTTGCTGCGCAGATTGTCAACTTCCTGATCCTGGTGTGGTTGCTGAAGCGCTTTCTTTACCAGCCTATCCTGGACGCCATCGACGCGCGGGAAAAGCGGATTGCCACTGAGCTTGCAGACGCTGACGCGAGAAGAGCCGAAGCCCAACAAGAGCGCGACGAGTTCCAGCACAAGAACACAGTATTTGACCAGCAGCGCGTCGCACTATTGAGCCAGGCAGCAGACGAGGCAAAAGTCGAACGTCAGCGACTCCTGGACGAAGCGCGGCAGGCAGCTGATGTCTTGAGAACCAGGCAAATGCAAACGTTGAGTAATGATATCCATAACCTGAATCAGGCTATCAGTCGCTGGACCCAGCAGGAGGTGTTTGCCATTGCGCGCAGGGCGCTGAATGATCTCGCTTCAACAAGCCTGGAAGAATGTATGTCAGCGGTGTTTATTCACCGCCTGCGAGCGCTGGACGATCAGGCCAAAGAAGACTTTTCCAAGGCATTGAAGACAGCCACCGGACCCGCCCGTGTGCGCAGCGCATTCGATCTGTCTGCGAAGCAACGTGCGGCGGTACAAAATGCGCTCAATGAAGCTTTTTCGGCTGACATCCACATCAAATTTGAGGCCGCGCCGGATCTGATCAGTGGGATCGAACTCACTACGAATGGACAAAAGATGGCCTGGAGCATCGCGGATTACCTTGCGTCACTGGAAAAAGGCGTCAATGAACTGTTGAAAGTGCAATCCGGGCCCGAAGTCAAAGTCAAAGCTGAGCCTGAGTCCAAACCGGAAAATCCAGGCTTGAATGGCAGTAATGAACAGGGAGCTTGATAACCTTTATAACGTTTTCGAAGGTGCGTTTGCCGGGATAAGGCAGGCGCGGGAAGCGTTTGCACTGCAACTTAGGCCACAGGAAGTTGGCACGATTACCAGCATCGCCACCGGTATTGCAAAGATTTCCGGCCTCCCTGGTGTGGGTTTCGAGGAGGTGTTGAAGTTTCCCGGCGATTTGTATGGCATCGCCTTCAACGTCGATGCCGGTGAAATCGGTGCGGTTCTGCTGGGTGACTTCTGGCAGTTGCAGACCGGTGACGAAGTCGAACGCAGAAGGCACGTGGTGGATGTGCCGGTGGGGGACGGATTGATCGGGCGCATTATTAATCCGATGGGACGGCCTCTGGACGGTAAAGGCCCGGTAGCATCCAATATGCGTTTGCCCGTTGAACGCCCTGCTGCACCTATTATGGATCGTGCGCCTGTCACTGTACCCTTGCAAACCGGAATCAAGGTCGTTGATGCGCTCATCCCCGTTGGGCGCGGCCAGCGCGAGTTGATTCTTGGAGACCGACAGACAGGCAAGACCACGGTTGCGCTCGACACGATACTGAATCAACGCGATCAAAACGTATTGTGCGTTTATTGCGCCATTGGGCAGCGCGCGTCCGGCGTGGCCAAAGTGATTGCCACTCTGCGCGAAAAGGGCGCGATGGATTACACTATCGTGGTGGTCACCGAAGGCAATGATCCGCCCGGCCTCGCCTACATAGCGCCTTACGCTGCGACTAGCATCGCGGAGCATTTCATGGAGCAAGGCCGTGACGTGCTAATCGTTTACGACGACCTCACGCATCATGCGCGCGCTTATCGAGAGCTGTCTTTGCTGTTGCGCCGCCCGCCTGGCAGGGAAGCTTTTCCCGGCGACATCTTTTATATCCACTCGCGGCTGCTGGAGCGCGCAACACACTTGCGCCCGGAGCTTGGTGGCGGATCGCTGACCGCATTGCCTATTATCGAAACCGAGGCACAGGATATTTCCGCCTATATTCCGACCAACCTGATTTCCATTACGGACGGACAGATCTACCTCTCGCCGTCGCTATTCGAATTGGGCGTGCTGCCCGCAGTCGATGTCAGCAAATCCGTTTCGCGCGTCGGCGGCAAGGCTCAGCGCGCAGCTTATCGTGCGGTGACGGGCGATCTCAAGCTTGCCTATGCCCAGTTCGAGGAACTCGAGACTTTTGCCCGGTTCGGCGCTCGCCTGGATGAAGACACGCGCAAGATCATCGAACACGGACGACGCATCCGCGCCTGTTTGAAACAGCCTGAATTCGCCCCGGTATCCGTCCCCGTACAAATTGCCATCCTGTTGGCGCTGACTGCTGGATTCTTTGACACGGTGCCGCTTGACCGGATGACAAATGCCGAGCATGCCGTGCGCGATGCGGCGGCAGACATTCCGGCTGAAGTAACTGCGCGCTTGGATGCCGCCGAAAAATTGAACGAGGAAGATCGGGAAACAATGATTCAGATCGTTCGCGAAGCCCTTGCACGTTTTCAGTCTAACCCGGAGTTAAAAACCAAAGTGGAGGCCAGGCGCAAATCCGGCGGCGTCAGGAACAGTCGAAAGAACCAAAACGCTGAAAAGCAAGGTGACGGAGAGTGATAGCAAAACTACGTTATTGGTGGCAAGAGGTGCGATCCAGCTTTTGGTTCGTGCCGGCAGTGATCGTTCTGGGCGCTGTGGGGCTCGCTACCGTCCTGATCGCAATCGATGTTGCCGTTGAATTGCCTTTTGTCGATAAGTGGCCGCTGCTCTTCGGCACTGGTGCTGACGGAGCCCGCGGTCTGCTCACGACCGTTGCCAGCGCAATGATCACGGTGGCTGGGGTGGTGTTCTCCATTACCATCGTTGCCCTCTCGTTAACCTCCAGTCAGTACACATCGCGGGTTCTTCGCAACTTTATGCGCGACCGCATCAACCAGGGGGTGCTCGGTGTGTTTGTCGGCATATTTGCCTACTGTCTGGTGGTACTCCGGGCTATTCGGGGAGGTGACGAAGGGGCGTTTCTTCCTGCACTGGCTGTGTTGGTCGGATTAATCCTCGCATTTGTCGGCATCGCCTTTCTGATCTTTTTCATTCACCACATCTCGGTGTCTATTCAGGCATCGAGCATTGTTGCTGAGGTCACAAGGGAAACGATCGCCGCCGTGGATCAGTTGTTTCCCCGACAATTGAATGAAGACTCCGACGAAGATACGGACAAAGACCTCGTGCGGTTTCTCACGGAGCAGGCCTGGTCTGCCTGTCCGGCGCGAGAGACGGGTTACATCGAGAGTGTCAACGCGGATGCGCTCTTGGCCCTGGCCCGAGACAGCGGGACGATTGTGCGCATGGAACACGGTATCGGCGAGTTCGTCATCGAAGGCGCGCCACTGATTTCTATTGCAGACCAGGCTGCGCTGGACGAAAAGATGGGGAAAGCGCTGAATGCAGCCTATGTCATTAGTGAACATCGCACGGTACAGCAGGATGTTGGTTTCGGTATTCGCCAGCTTGTGGATATTGCCTTGAAAGCGCTGTCGCCCGGTATTAACGACACGACGACCGCAGTGATGTGCGTGGACTACCTGACGGCGATTTTTGTTCGGCTGGCAGATCGCCGGATTACGATGTCTCACCGTCTGGATCAAGGCGAGTTGCGCGTAATCGTGCGTGGCACAAGCTTTGAAAGCCTCTTGGCCGAAGCCTTTGATGGGATCAGGCAGAACGCCAAAGGCAATGTCGCCGTCCTGTTACGGATGCTCGAAGCGCTGCAAACTATCGCGAGTCAGGCAGCCAGTCCACAACGGCGCTGGGCGATTGGTGAACAGGTGCAATGGATCGCCGAACTGGCAGAGCGCACCATTGATTCCCGATATGACCGGGAAAGATTTGAGAGTCAATTGGCGCGTGTGCGCGAGGCACTGTTATGCTTTCAGCACAAGGCTGAAGCGGAGCAGCAGTAGACCGGAATGGAGGTCAAACATAAATCCAAAGTGGTATTCAAGGAGGAAGTATGAGCGATACCATGGTGAGTCTAAGGCGCAAGATCAACAGTGCCAGCGATCTCCGATCCGTCGTTCGCACAATGAAAGCTCTGGCCGCATCGGATATCGGTCAATACGAGCAATCGTTACGCGCCTTGGGCGACTACTATCACAGCGTGGCGCTGGGACTGAGCGTTTGTTTCCGGAAAAGTCCTTCGGCAGTATGGATGACCGTGAGCAAACAGCAGGTCGATGAAAGGCGGGTTGGTGCAGTTGTATTTGGTTCGGATCAGGGGTTGGTTGGCCAGTTTAATGAGGTGGTAGCTGATTATGCGCTGAAGACTCTCGCCGGGTTGCCCGGCAAACCCAACGTCTGGGCTGTCGGAGAGCGTGTTCATGCACGCTTGACAGATGCGGACATACCGTTGATCGGCACCTTCAACGTACCGAATTCCGTCAAGGCCATCACGCCGTTGGTCGGACAGATACTCATGGAGAGCGAAATGCGCTACAGCGAAGGTGAATACACCGAACTCTATCTTTTCTATAACCGTCCCACCTCCGGCGCGATTTATGAACCGGTCCAACTGCGGCTGCTGCCACTAGATGAAACCTGGCAACACGAACTTGCTGCGCTGCCCTGGCCGACAAAGAATTTGCCCGAGGTCATGGGCAACACCACAGGAACTTTGCGGGCACTTATCCGGGAGTATCTCTTCGTTTCTCTTTTCAGGACATGCGCCGAGTCGTTGGCGAGTGAAAACGCAAGCCGCCTGGCAGCGATGCAGCGTGCCGATAAGAATATCAACGAACTGCTGGAGAACCTTAACGGATCATTCCACCGTTTGCGCCAGAGTGGCATCGACGAGGAACTGTTTGACGTGATCTCCGGCTTCGAGGCGTTGGTTGAACCGCAATAGTGGCTGCAAGAAGAAGATGCAATCTCAGCGTCGTTTGATATGTGATGAATGCGCTAAATTGCAAGAATTAACCGAGTTGTTTTTTAGATAACACGCTTGCCCTGCTCATGCATATTCCTCATTAGATTATGCGAAAAGCATAGCCTGAACAGGCAGTAACAACGCTGTGGCAACGGATCCATATCTCTGGTAGCTGTAGATTGATGCGTGATTGCTGATGTTACTTCTTGTCATCACCGACCTGATTGCCGATAACGCCACCCACCGCTGCACCACCGACCGTTCCGAGAGCGCTGCCGCCTGTAAGAACGGCACCTCCGACAGCACCGGCACCCGCACCGATCGCGGTGTTTCTATCACGTGCTGACATTCCAGAACAACTACTTAAGCCAAGCACTACGGCTATGGCCAACACACTGACTGCATTTCTTCGCATCGTTTCCATTGAGATACCTCATTGTCCAACATTCAGCAATAGGGAAATTCCTATACTTATCTAACAAGATTAAGCGCAATACCTGTTTTAGTCGGTGCGGTACCGAACAAATGAATTGTGTGATCAAAATGAATAGAAATCGCAACATGCCGGAACTGTATTATGACACTGGACAGCTCTGCCAGGAACGGTCGCAAGGTGATCCATCCGATGAAGTAAGGCAAATCATCTTCTATTTGGTTGCCTGGTCGCTTTTTTGTGTGCTGGCGCACATACCAGATGGTCAATTCCTGTAATACTTTCAACTTGAGAACCTCAGTTGATTGGGATTTAAAGTGCGTTGATTTTTATTTCCGGCAAGGCACAATGAGGCGTAATAACGTGTTATTACAACGAATTGTAACCCAAAAAAGCGGCGTACTATAAACACCATAGTTTGACTCACCATCCGGATGAACCGGCATTGCTCGAATTGTTTCATGTATTCCTATCGTTAGTCATCCTGGATAACGGTCAGCCGAGGTTTTTAGGTTCAACATTAGACACGAGTCAACCGCCGTCGATCGCCAAAGGTTGATTCAAGCATCAGCAGGCTCAGCTCAGGCAGAGTTGAAGCCTCATACCATTTTGTTGAATCAATTTAATCCCAGTTCGGATAGAAGTGCTTCGAAAAAAGCTTCTTTTGCCCTTTCCTGATAATGCTCAGAGAAACAATGTTTTCTCAGTATTCGGCGAGGTGGTCAAAAGCCAGAAAACCTAGTAGAAACAGTAACCCAGGAAATAGATGTATGAAAATGTACGAAACAAAGAATGCT
Organism: uncultured Nitrosomonas sp.; assembly: GCA_964639015.1. Taxonomy (GTDB): domain Bacteria; phylum Pseudomonadota; class Gammaproteobacteria; order Burkholderiales; family Nitrosomonadaceae; genus Nitrosomonas. Next base: position 1,369 of record CAZXBP010000064.1, on the reverse strand, counting down.
TATCCGACCCGAGGACGTTCAGGCTGTAATGTAGGTAAAAGCGGGCATACTCCTGCTGGGTGGCTTCTGCCGGTCATCCTGGTCCTGCTAGTCTGCATGTCCACTGCCAGCGCCGCAGAACCGGATGATTCTTATATTGCTGGTTATGCCACGGGTATCCTCAAGTATGAGTTCAAAATCGATACACCTTCGATAACTGTAGAGAATGGTAACATTATTCTACCGGCTGATAAGGTATCAGCCGGTGATCGCGTCAAGATTGTACAGATGCTATCAAAAATACCAGGAGTTACCGAGGTAATCATAGCGGAAAATACCGATCAACGACTCACAGCCATATCGACAACGCCAGATGAAGCGGTTACGAGAGCAGAAGACGGTGTACCCGTAACGAATTCAACAATGCTTGCTACGGGGATATTGCCCTCAGGCCATCTGTTTAAACCGTTGCTGGCTGACCCGCGGTGGGCTCATTTCTCTGCTGCCTACCGTAATTACGTAGGGAAAAATATTGATGGAAATAATAATGCTGCCGTCAGCTTCGGCGAAACGTTACCGTTTTATCGTGCCAATTTAGGGCAAACCAGTGCGCAATGGGAAGCAGGTCTTCAGGCTGCTGTCTTCAGCGATTTTAATCTTGGCGCTTCTTCATCCGACCTCATCAACACAGATTTCATTGCATCGATTTACTCAAGCATGCGCGCAGGTAACGCATCCGCCTTTGCGCGTATTTATCATCAGAGCTCTCATCTTGGCGATGAGTTCTTACTAAGAGAACTAACCAGTCTGGAACGTATCAATCTCAGCTACGAAGGTGTCGACCTCAGGCTGTCTTATGAGTTTCCCTATGGAGTGCGTGTCTACGGTGGAGGCGGCGGTATCTTTCACAAAGAACCGTCCACAATCAAACCGTGGTCAGTTCAATACGGCGTTGAATTCAGAAGTCCATGGCACCTGGACATTGCACCCATACGACCGATTCTAGCGGTTGATATCAAAAATCATGAACAAAATAACTGGAATGCAGATATCTCTGCCAGAGCCGGATTTCAATTCGACAATTTTCAAATTATTGACAGGAAGCTTCAGTTCCTTGTTGAATATTTCAACGGTAACTCACCTACTGGTCAGTTTTTTAAGGAAAAAGTCGAATATATCGGTATTGGAGCACATTACCATTTTTAGGCTTATCCACTCCTCAACTTGCCGTCCCCAAAATAATTCGCACAGAATTGCTTCCTAAAAAGTGCATTTTGTACATAGCACGACAGAAACGAGATCACTTTTGCTTTTATACTATCATTGAATTCAAAAGACTCAAGTTTAGACATCCACACATCTTCCTGCGTCTCCTGAACCGTGACACAAA
>CAZXBP010000063.1:0-14477 GCA_964639015.1 uncultured Nitrosomonas sp. | reverse complement strand
GGAATAAAAACAGCTATGGTCATATCATTACCATTGAGGATCCGGTGGAGTATGTCCATGAGCATATCAACTGCGTCATCACGCAACGCGAAGTCGGTGTCGATACCGACTCCTGGGGGGCGGCATTGAAAAATACGCTGCGTCAGGCACCGGATGTGATATTGATCGGAGAAATTCGTGACCGTGAAACCATGGAGCATGCGATTGCATTTGCTGAAACCGGTCATTTGTGCATGGGTACATTGCATGCTAACAGCGCAAATCAGGCGCTTGACCGGATTATCAACTTTTTCCCGGAAGAACGCCGTCAACAGCTACTCATGGATCTGTCGCTCAATTTAAGAGGATTGATCGCGCAGCGGTTGATTCCGAAGAAAGACAGCAAAGGTCGGGTTGCCGCGATTGAAATCATGCTCAATTCACCCTTGATTTCTGATTTGATATTCAAAGGGGATGTGCATGAAATCAAGCAGATTATGAAGAAATCGCGCGAACTCGGCATGCAGACATTCGACATGGCGTTGTTCGATCTCTACGAAGCCGGTTTTATCAGTTATGAAGATGCTTTGAGGAATGCGGACTCGATGAATGAGCTGCGTCTGCAGATCAAGTTGGAAGGTAAGGAAGCAAAAGATAAAGACCTGTCTGCGGGCATTGCGCATCTGGCGATTCAGGAATAGTTGAAGAATTTAGTGAATCTCTGATTTCGAGGCGAATCGATGTGCTGTGTGTTTGAATTAAGGCATCAATGCAAGAAAGAAATACGAGTTTTCCGGCTGGCTTGATTCCGTGAAATATGTCCCCATAGTCCTGTTATATCTGATTGATGGGAAGCACAATAATGAATCTCCATGCCTCAACCTTTCGCAAGCCCGCGGTCGCCGGTCTTTTTTATCCTTCTGATGCGCTGCAGCTGTCAAACGATTTAAAGCGACTTATGGCTGATGCGTATCCGCATAAGTTGTCACCGAAAGCGCTGATTGTTCCGCATGCCGGTTATATCTACTCCGGTGCAATAGCTGCAACAGCGTATGCAACTTTAATTGCCAGACGTGAAATTATCAGGCGCGTCATATTGCTCGGGCCTGCGCATCGTGTGGCGATACGGGGTCTGGCGCTACCCGGCGCAGAATATTTCGATACACCACTGGGAACGGTCGCGGTTGACAAAGCAGCAATTCAGTTAATTGTTGATTTACCGCAGATTACGATCAGCCCGGAAGCGCACGCCCTGGAGCATGCGTTGGAAGTGCAATTGCCGTTTCTGCAGTATGTGTTGGCGGATTTCAGTATATTGCCGCTGGTCGTGGGAACAGCATCAGCGCAAGAAGTTGCCGAAGTACTCGACAGCGTTTGGGGGGGGGATGAGGTACTCATTCTAATCAGCTCCGATCTTTCGCATTATTTACCTTATGCGCTGGCTCAACAGGTCGATTACGCGGCTGTTCAGTCAATTCTTCAATTAGAGCAGCCTGTTACGCATGATCAGGCGTGCGGCGGAACGCCGATCAATGGGTTAATTGTGGCGGCTCAGCGGCATCATTTGAAGCCCTTTCTGCTGGATTTGCGTAATTCAGGTGATACGGCGGGTTCACGGGATCGCGTTGTCGGTTATGCCGCCATTGCGTTTTGTGAATCATAATGTGGGAGATCGGGTATGCAGTCACAGCTTGTTGATCATCACAAACAAGGCAATATACTGCTGTACAGTGCGCGTGCAGCCATTTCACGCGCATTAAAACTTACCGCACGGGTAGAGGAATCTGTCGATACATCGGCGCACTGGCTTCAACAACCGGGCGCAACATTTATAACGCTGACTCAACATGGGCGCTTGCGCGGGTGTATCGGTTCTTTGCAGGCGCGTCAACCGCTGATTGAAAATGTACGCTGCAACGCTGTATCTGCTGCGTTGCATGATACCCGTTTTTTACCGGTAACCGCGGATGAGCTGGAAAGTATTCGTATTGAAGTATCGCTGCTTTCAGCATTGCAGCCAATCCGGTTTGCCAGTGAGCCGGATGCTTTAAAGCAACTACGGCCAGGCATGGATGGTATTACGCTGGAATATGGCGATAACCGCAGCACCTTTCTGCCACAGGTATGGGACAGTCTACCTCAGCCGCGAGAATTTTTAGCCCAGCTAAAAGTAAAAGCGGGTTTGTACGCTGATTTTTGGGATGACGATGTTCGTTTATCGCGTTATACCGTACAGAAATGGTGTGAAACAGACTTTTTTAAGGGACAGAATCATGGATGAACCCATCAGCAGCGCAGAACAATTTCCTGCGAAATTCTGGCATCAATTAAGTGACGGGCGCATTCAATGCGATTTATGTCCACGCGATTGCAAGCTCCACGACGGACAGCGAGGTGCGTGTTTTGTGCGTGGACGTGTCGGTGATGGCATGGTGTTAACGACCTATGGCCGATCTTCCGGATTTTGCGTCGATCCGATCGAAAAGAAACCGTTGAATCATTTTTATCCAGGCAGTAAGGTGCTTTCGTTTGGTACGGCTGGGTGTAATCTGGCCTGCAAGTTTTGTCAAAACTGGGATATCTCCAAATCGCGCAGCTTTGATAAACTGACCGCGCAGGCAACCCCGGAAGAAATTGCCGATACTGCGCTTTCACTCGGGTGCAGAAGTATTGCGTTTACCTATAACGATCCGGTCATTTTTGCGGAATATGCCATGGATGTTGCTGATGCCTGTCACGACAAGGGGATTATGACCGTGGCTGTAACCGCAGGTTATATCCGCGCTGAGCCACGGCGTGATTTTTTCGCCCGAATGGATGCAACCAATGTTGATTTGAAAGCATTTACTGAAGATTTCTATGTCAAACAAACCGGTTCACACCTGCAACCGGTCCTGGATACGTTGAAGTATCTGAAACACGAAACGGATGTCTGGTTTGAAATAACAACCTTACTTATACCCGGATTGAATGATTCCACGCATGAAATTGAGGCCATGTGCGACTGGATTGTCAAGGAGCTTGATGTCAATGTGCCGCTGCACTTCAGTGCTTTTCATCCGGATTACAAAATGAACGCTATACCGGGAACGCCGGAAGAAACACTGATCCGGGCGCGTCGGACGGCGCTGGATGCGGGATTGAAATATGTTTATACGGGTAATGTTTATCATAAAGCGGGCGATACAACGTATTGTCCTTCATGTGAGCGCGCGGTGATTGTTCGCAACTGGTATGAGATCGAGGACTACCGGTTGACGGATAACGGGTGTTGTAAGCATTGCGGTATGTTGATTTCCGGCCGCTTTGGTCGGTTTGACGGCGGCTTCGGGCGGCATCATGTTCCGGTAGATATTCGTCACCAGCCGGTGGATAATTCCAAAGTTTCCGCCAATCCATAAAAATTCGGTGCAACATTTCGTGCCCGTCCGGCTTGGCATGCTTTCATTTGTGCTCGGGGCGGGGTTGTTGCAATGGCAGGCTGATTTGCCTGCCATGTCACTGACATTGCTTTTATTTCCACTGCTTGTCGTTGTTATTTTTTGCTGGCGTAATCAGGCGCATTTTTTGCGTGTTATCAGCCGGTGTCTGTTGCTGTTTTTTTCGTTGGGTTGCGGTTATTTCTGGGCTGCCGGCAAGGCGTATTGGCGGCTGGCGGATAACCTGCCGGAAGAGTGGCAGGGCAGAGATGTGCAGATTGTCGGATATGTAGCCAATCTGCCGCAGTACGATAGCAGAAAAGCAGGTTTTCAGTTTGACGTTGAACATGTAATTACACCATACGCGCATGTGCCAAAACGAATATCGCTTTCATGGTATAACGGTAAAGCAAACCATCGCGGTATAAAGCCGCTGCCGGCGATAAATCCTGGTGAACGGTGGCAGCTTACCGTACGGCTGAAACGCCCACATGGCACGGCCAACCCGCATGGGTTCGATTATGAAAAATGGGCATTGGAACGTAACATACGCGCTGTGGGTTATGTTCGGGAAGCCGCTGATAATACGCGACTGGACTCACGGACATTATCCCTGTCTTACTCAATACAGCAAATCAGGCAGCAGATTCAGCAGCGTTTTGATCGAATCCTGCAGGACCGGCAGTATGCCGGTATACTGAAAACATTGGCTACCGGTGATCAGCGCCCGATTTCAGCGAATCATTGGCAAATTTTTACGCGTACTGGCACAAATCATTTAATGGCGATTTCCGGCCTCCATATTACGCTGGTTGCTTCGCTGGTCTATGGACTGATGTTTTCATTCTGGCGCCGCAGTAATTTTTTACTGTTGCGTCTGCCGGCCAGACAAGCGGGTGTACTGGCCGGGGTGGTTGTGGCACTGGGTTACGCTTTGTTATCCGGTTTTGCCGTACCCGCGCAGCGCGCGTTTATCATGCTGGCTGTAGTTGCAGCGGCCATATGGCGTAATCGGATGACTTCTCCATCCTTTGTGCTGGCAATAGCCTTGTTCATGGTAGTGTTGTTGGATCCATGGGCACCGCTATCCGCTGGATTCTGGCTGTCATTCGGCGCAATCGCCATGATCATGTTGATTACGGCAGGACGCCTGGGCATATCGGATTCCTTAGGGCGGTTGACCGGATGGTTACGTATACAATGGGCCATCACACTCGGTCTGGTGCCGCTACTGCTGGCGTTATTTCAGCAGTTTTCGCTGGTGTCCCCCTTTGCTAACGCCATTGCCATTCCGCTGGTCAGTTTGCTTGTTGTGCCGCTGACATTGCTTTCGGCGTTGCCGCTGCTGGATTTTCCGCTGACGTTGGCGCATAGCGTACTCGGTTTTGTCATGGGTTTTCTGCAGTGGCTTGATGCATTGCAACAATCTGTGTGGCAACAGCATATGCCACCATTCTGGGCAATCCCAGCAGCGATTGCCGGCGTGATCTGGTTATTGCTACCCGGCAGCCTTGGGCTTGGTTTTTTTTCGGGATTTCCCGCGCGCTGGTTGGGTTTTTTGGCAATCTTGCCTTTGTTTCTGGTGTTTCCAGACCGGCCGCAGGAGAAAGTCTTGTGGCTGGCAGTATTGGATGTTGGGCAGGGCCTTGCCGTCGTTGCACGGACGCATGATCATACCTTGTTATTTGATACAGGCCCCGCATTTGGCGATTCAAACAGCGGTGCGCGCGTGGTTATTCCTTTTCTGCGCGGAGAAGGGATACACAAATTGGATAAAATGATCGTTTCGCATGCTGATTCCGATCATAGTGGCGGTGCTTTATCCATTTTAGAAGTCTTGCCGGTGGATACATTCGTGTCTTCATTAAATCAGACGCATGCGATAGCTCAGACAGCTCGACTTGCAACAAAAAAAAATATTCAATGCCATGAGGGCCAGTCATGGCATTGGAATGGCGTGCTGTTTGAAATTTTGCATCCATTCGCTGAGATTTATCAGAATCCGCAACGTAAAACCAATTCCAGCAGCTGTGTTCTGAAGATTACGACTGAATACGGCAGTGTACTCATACCCGCCGATATTGAGCGACTGTCTGAACAGAAATTGCTGGAACAGTTGCCGCAGAAATTGCCATCAACAGTGCTCATAGCGCCGCATCATGGTAGTCTTACTTCGTCGAGCGCTGCATTTGTGCGTCAAGTTGCCCCTGAACTGTCAATATTTACCGTCGGTTACCGAAACCGCTTCGGCCATCCGCGATCAGAGATAATGGCGCGTTATCAGGAAATTGGATCTACGCTGCTGCGCAGCGATTGCAATGGAGCTGTATTGATTCGATTGGAGCAACATGGGTTATCCGTTACAGGCTGGCGCCAGACACGCTCCCGATACTGGCATCAGAAGATGCAGGCCTGTGAAAGTAGTAATCCCATGTCCTTTCAGAGTTCGGTTGCCAGTATGAAATAACAGGTCTGTCGATCAGGCATGCATTCATGTTGACTCAGGCAATCTGGCTGACTGGAGGTACGTTATCTGAATGACTATCAGCAGCATAGGTTATTTTTTAGGCTGCGCATGATCTTTTAAACCTGACAATACACCTGAAGCGGTTTTCTGAATAAAATCAGCTGTGGATTGCGCCAGGTGGGCGCCTGCGTCAAGCTGAGCATGGCTGATTGATGCTGCCTGCTGCGCAAAAATGGCGAGTGTTTCCTTTAATTGCGCACCTACGACAGTGCCGTTATTTTTTGCATGCGTCGTAATGTCCTGCAAAATATCGGATAACACGCCCTTGGTTGCGGATGCTGTATTCTGTAATGTGTCTAAAAGAATACTTTCAAGACCTTCGAGATCCGATTTTGTGCGTACTAATTCCTTGTCAGAAAATTTCTGAGCACGACCGGCAGCTTCCTGCATCGCCAGCTTTGTTGCTTCGGCAACACGCGCCAGAGCGGAATCCAGACCTGAAACGGCTTCAGTAATTTGTGATTTTGCTGCATCCGTCTGGTTTGATGTGGCAACGAGTTGTTTCTGCGCACCTTCATGTACACCGTTGATTACAGCAGTCGTAATGCGGCGGATTGAATCAATATCCAAGCGATCTGCGTTGATTGCACGCAAGGTCAAATTATGAACCGTTTCACGGATATTGACGCCATCCACCAGCGCATCGTGTATTTCGTGCTCAAGCAGGGTCAGGTCATCTTTAATCCGGGTATTATCAGCGTTGGTGTCTTGTTGTCCGGTTTGTGCATTGTTGTTTTCGCTTTGCATGTCTGGGTTCTCCATCGTTAGAAAAAAATGATTTTTCAGCCTCTCATTGTCCTCCTGCTGTCCGCAGTCGGTCAAGACCGTTCATATAAGGCTGTAATACTTCAGGAATGGAAACACTGCCGTCTGCATTTTGAAAATTTTCCAGTACAGCTACCAGTGTTCTGCCGACGGCAAGCCCGGAACCGTTTAATGTATGCAATAAAACCGGTTTGCCATTTTCGTTGCGAAAACGTGCCTGCATGCGCCTTGCCTGAAAAGCTTCACAGTTGCTGCAGGATGAAATTTCACGATAGGTATTTTGCGCGGGCAGCCAGACCTCGATATCATAGGTTTTCGCAGCAGCGAAACCCATGTCGCCGGTGCATAGCGCGACCACTCGGTAGGGCAATTCCAGTTTCTGCAGTATTTTTTCCGCATTGCCGACCAATTCTTCCAATGCGGCGTAAGATTGATCCGGATGCACAATATGCACCAGTTCAACCTTGTCGAACTGATGCTGGCGTATCAGTCCGCGGGTATCCCGGCCATAACTGCCCGCTTCAGAGCGAAAGCAGGGTGTGTGTGCGACAAATTTGAGCGGCAGTGCCTTAAGCGGGATAATTTCGTCGCGTACGATATTGGTGATGGGCACCTCGGCAGTGGGGATCAGATAAAAATGATCATGTCGCTCAAGTGGATTTTTTTTATTGTTTCCGGCAGATACGATAAAAAGATCTTCTTCGAATTTTGGCAGCTGGCCGGTGCCTTGCAGACTGCTTCTATTGACCAGATAAGGGGCATACGTTTCAATATAGCCATTTTCCTGAACATGCGTATCCAGCATAAATTGCGCCAGTGCGCGATGCAATCGCGCCAGATTATTTTTCATGAGGCTGAAACGCGCGCCACTGAGTTTCGCGGCTGTCTCAAAGTCGAGCATATTCAGGCCTTCACCGATGCTGACATGATCCCTGATCTCAAAATCAAAAACAGGAATCGCACCCCAACGCCGGATTTCCTGATTATCTTCTTCTCCACTGCCTTCCGGTACGCTGTCGTGCGGCAAGTTGGGGACTTCAAGCAGGATGGCCTGTAATTCCGACTGAATTTGTTCCAGTTTGTTTTCAGATAATTTGAGTGCATCGCCCAGATTTGAAACTTCGACAAGGATTTCAGAAACATCCTGTCCTTTACTTTTTGCCAGCCCTATGTTTTTTGACGCGGCATTGCGTTTTGCCTGCAGTTCCTGGGTCTGTGTCTGGGTTATTTTGCGTTCATGTTCGAGCTGAATGAATCGCTCTACAGGGAATGGATAATTCCGGCCGGCCAATTTATGCGTGATGTGTTCAAGATCAGTACGTAATAGCTGAATATCGAGCATGTGAAAACTCCGTGTGCGTGGTATGGCGCTGGTGTTGTTTTAACGGATATTAATCTTATACATCTTCAGAAGATTTTTTAACTTTTTTATCCAGGCTGCGTAAATAATTTAATTTTTCCTTGATTTTTGTTTCCAAACCATTTTCTGTAGGTTGATAAAAACGGATTCCCGGCAAGTCATCCGGGAAGTAATTTTCACCGGCAACATAAGCTTCAGGGTAGTCATGTGCGTAGCGATAATTGCGCCCAAAGCCCATATTCCGCATTAGCTGGGTCGGCGCGTTACGCAGGTGACTGGGAACAGGGCGGGATTGATCCTGGGCAATAAATGATTGTGCCTTTTTGTATGCCATATAAGCGGCATTACTTTTCGGTGCACAGGATAGATACAGTGCGGCCTGAATCAGGGCGAGCTCGCCTTCGGGACTGCCCAATCGTTCGTAGGCATCGCAGGCGCTGAGTGTCATTTGCAGCGCACGCGGATCGGCCAGACCAATATCCTCAACCGCCATACGGATTAAACGGCGGCCGATATAGCCTGGATCTGTGCCGCTGTCGAGCATGCGGCACAACCAATACAGCGCTGCATCCGGTGATGATCCACGAACGGATTTGTGCAGTGCTGAGATCTGATCGTAAAACGCATCACCGCCTTTATCAAAACGACGGGAATGGCGTGAGAGCGTGTTCTGCACGATTTCAACCGTAATTTCGGTCAAGTTTTCCGCTTTCGCTGCGAGAGTTAATTGTTCAAAAAGATTGAGCAAACGTCGCGCGTCGCCGTCCGCATAAGCAATAATCAAGTCACGGGCATCATCGTTGAAACTCTGTTGGCAGTATGTAAGGTTTTGTGCACGAAGCAGAATCTGAGCAAGATCTGTGCTGGATAGTGGTGCCAGGCTATAAACCTGTGCACGGGAAAGTAGCGCACTGTTTACTTCAAATGAAGGGTTTTCGGTAGTTGCACCGATAAAAGTAATCAAACCCTGTTCGACATGGGGCAAGAATGCGTCTTGCTGAGATTTGTTAAAACGATGTACTTCATCGACAAACAATATGGTGTGACGGTTGTTTTGTTGCAGAATTAACTGGGCTTTCTCAATGGCATTGCGAATCTCTTTAATACCTGACAATACAGCAGAAACTGCAATGAATTCGGCATTAAAAGCGTTTGACATGAGTTGCGCAAGGGTCGTTTTGCCGGTACCCGGTGGCCCCCATAAAATCATCGAATGCGGTTTTCCGGATTCGATGGCAATTCGCAGCGGTTTTCCCGCGCCAAGTAGATGCGCTTGGCCGATAATGTCGCTGAGTACTTTGGGGCGTAATCGCTCTGCAAGCGGCGATTGGATGGGAGATGCCGTAATTAAGTTACTCACTGATGATGTCTACGCCTTCGGGTGGCACAAACTTAAATGCATCATTCGGTAACTTGGGGTTTTTATTCAGTTCGGAGAACGTCAGATACGTGGTCTGTCCAAAATTGTCACGCAGCGCCATGAACTGAAGTTCGCCCTGCAGCGAGAATCCCATTTGAATGAACTCAAAAGTACTGTCCTTGTTTTTCGGAGTTGCTTCGAGCCATTCAATCTCTTCCTGCTTTCCGAGGTTGACAATTTCAAAATTCTCTTCAATGGCAGCGCTTCCGGCAAGCAGTGCTGCCGGACTGCTGCCAATCGCGATGTTGAACTGGCGTACGGTAACCTGATTCAGATCATGGTCGTAAAACCAGACTTTTTCACCGTCACCGATAATGGATTGCTCGTAAGGTGTTTTATAAATCCATCGAAACTTATCGGGACGTTCAAACTGCATTATGCCGCTGGATCTTTGAATGATGCGGGCGTTTTTATCCGCCAATGCCTGGGAAAAATGGGCCTGTACAGTCTGCGTCTGCCGAATAAAAAGCTTCAGATTTTCAATAGCCGTTGCCGATAAATCGCTGGACGCGAATATCAATAGAACGCACAAATAAAATGCGCTGAAAGGAGAAGTAAGGTTCATGCTATCAACAGTGGCCTGAAGTCAGGAATTAATCATTGCGTGCTGGAACAAGCACTTCGCGGCTTCCATTGCCCTGCATGGTTGAAACCAGCCCGGCCTGTTCCATATCTTCGATAAGGCGTGCCGCACGATTATAGCCGATACGCAGGTTTCTTTGCACCAATGAGATCGAAGCCCGGCGGGTTTTGAGGACAATTTGCACAGCATCGTCGTAGAGTGGATCGGTTTCTCCACCATTTTGCTTTGCTGTATCGCTAAGCGGGTCAGTGCTGTTTTCTTCGTCTCCGGTATGCAGTATGTCCTCTAAGTAACATGGTTCACCGAGTTCTTTAAGATATTCCACGACTTTATGCACTTCATGATCGGCAACGTAGGCACCGTGTACACGTTGAGGAAAACCGGTGCCGGGCGGCAGGTAGAGCATGTCGCCCTGTCCAAGCAGGGCTTCCGCGCCGGATTGATCCAGGATCGTACGTGAATCAATTTTGCTGGATACCTGAAATGCAATCCTGGTCGGAATATTGGCTTTAATCAATCCGGTAATCACATCAACCGAAGGGCGTTGGGTTGCAAGCAACAGATGAATGCCCGCCGCGCGAGCTTTTTGCGCAAGCCTGGCGATTAATTGTTCCACTTTTTTGCCTGCAACCATCATTAAATCCGCCAGTTCATCAATCACAATAACAATGAGCGGCAGCTCTTCAAGTTGTTCTGGCGTGTCATGCAGCGCTGTCAGTGGATTGAATAACGGCTCTTCGTTTTTGGCAGCTTCGCGCACCTTCTGGTTATAGCCGTTCAGATTACGTACACCCAGCGACGACATCAGTTTGTAACGGCGCTCCATTTCACCGACTGACCAGCGTAATGCGCTGGCAGCTTCGTTCATATCAGTTACTACCGGCGTCAAAAGATGCGGAATGCCCTCATAAACGGAAAGCTCCAGCATTTTTGGGTCAACCAGAATCAAGCGTACTTGCTCCGGAGTGCTTTTGTAAATCAGGCTTAATATAAAAGCATTTATCGCGACCGATTTTCCTGAACCGGTTGTGCCGGCAACCAGTGCATGCGGCATTTTAGCCAGATCGGACACGATCGGTCGCCCGCTGATGTCCATGCCTAAAGCAATGGTCAGTGGCGATGCCGTATTGGCATAGGACTGTGAGCTGAGAATTTCCACTAAACGAACGATCTGGCGTTTCGGGTTAGGAATCTCCAGGCCCATTGTGGTTTTTCCCTGAATCGTTTCTACGACACGGATGCTGGCGACAGTCAGCGCACGTGACAGATCCTTAACCAGGTTAATGATTTGACTGCCCTTGACACCCACCGCAGGTTCAATCTCATATCGCGTGATCACTGGACCAGGATAAGCTGCGACAACTTTAACCGTTACGCCAAACTCTTTAAGCTTGTTCTCGATCAAACGTGAAACAGTCTCCAGTGCATCTTTCGTTAAAACTTCGACGTCTTTTTCCGGTTCGTCGAGTAAGTGCAATGGTGGCAGCAGTGTTTCTGTGGAACTGGTGAACAACGATTTTGGTTTTTCTTTTATAACGCGCTCGGTTTTTGCAAAGGTTTCCGCCGGTAATTCAATATGAATGGGCGCGTTCTCGCTGGCTTGTTTTCTGTTGATGTTGAATGAATCTTCAGTTTCAATGCTAGTATTAACCAGATTATTGTATTTATTGTTTCTGTTAAGCCACGCTTGTTGCAACAGCAAAATGCAATTTTCAATTACTTCACCTATTTTTTCGACAAAACGTACCCAGGATAATCCAGTGAATTGACTGAAACCGATTGCTATCAGAATCAGAAATATCATCGTTGTGCCTGTAAATCCGAAAAGCTCGGATAGATGATGACTGGTGGTTTCACCCAGTATGCCACCCGGCTGATAAGGCAATGAAATATTGAGCGTGTGAAAACGCAGTGATTCAAGTCCGCAACTGGCAAAAAGCAAAAGTAGAAAACCACCCAGTAAAAGTGCTATAGACTGGCGATCAAAAATACCGCCGACGTCAATGCGACGATAACTCCAGAAAACGGTGGCGCCAAAAAAAATCACCCACCACCATGCAGACACGCCAAACAGGTATAGCAGAAAATCCGCGATCCAGGCACCGGCATGGCCACCGGCATTTTGAATGTGATCATAATCGCCGCTGTGAGACCAACCAGGGTCTCCGCTGCTATAGCTGTAAAAAATCAAAATCAGATATAACGCTGCGCCCAGCAACAGAAGCCAGCCCGATTCACGTAGCAGACGGGAAACACGCGGTGTCAGCGAACGACCATTTGGTTTGCTGGCCATTGATTTATTTATCAAACTCATGGATAGATTCAAGCATTTAAGCTTAACTTGATCAAATGAGGTTTGAATTATATAAGATAATCCGTTAAAGAATGCGTCGGATTGGGAAATTTGGGGTTTTTAGATGAAATATCAAAGTACTCAAAATTAAGCTATTCTGCGGAATCGGACAGAATCTGTACTAGCCTGTTCTGGAACGTAACAAAATTGCGGGAATCAATGGTTTATTGTTACGTTTGATTTCCGGGAGTGTCGATACTTGATTCCTACCGTTTTCCTTGGCTTTTATCAAGGCTTGCTCAGCACGTTTATACAGCTTGCGCCTATTGTCATCGAGCTCGAGAGCAGCTATACCGACACTGACAGTAAAACCAGGATTAAATTCCGATTGATTGGTCTTGAAAATCTTTTCCCGCAAAGCATTGCATACTTCTTTCGCCTTATGGATATCGGTTTCAACGAATATAACTGCAAATTGATCCGAGCTGATACGGTAAGGTTGATCGGAATTGCGTATGGATTTACAGATTTCTTTGGATAGCCACTTGATCAGATGATTTCTATAATGTTCGTTTTTTTTATCGTGATCGCTAATAAGCCGGGAAAAATGATCTACATCAAAAATAGCTAATGACAAGTTATGATTATATCTTTTACATCTCTTGATTTCGGCGTTCAACTCAAGTACAAAAGCGCGATTTGTTTTGCAATGCGTTAGCGCATCTATATATAAATCTGTTCTGGTGGCCGTAAGTTCATGATTTACTTTTTTTATTTTAAGTACCATAAATGCAGTGCATGCGATGACCAATAAAGCAAGGAAGCGATTAGTCAAAACAATATCAATCGGAACGATATAGCCTGGAGAAAGGAAGAAGCCCGCAATTGTAAGCAATGTGCTGATAAGAACAAAAGTATAAGTGCTTTGATTGCCCTTTAGCCACAGGCTGCCAAAAATGACTAAGGCATAAGGTGTGCCTGCCGCTACACCAAGCGGTGTATTAAGGTCAAACAAAAAAATACAAACTGTTATGCCACATAATAATATCCAGAAAAAACCAACCGCATAGTCATTTTGCAATGACTTTAAATGAACGGGTTTTGCAACTATTAATGTAGACATATGGAAATATCCTCAGGCTGGCGTTGGGAATACTTAATATTTGTTTGTAACACTTATGCTCTTACGTCATGACTCGCTGATAATTTATATTTGAAACAATGCACTGTTAAAATTGGTAATTTTAGCATATCAGCCTGGCAACAAAGTAATGAGCTAACTTGCCATGTTTATCATTTAAAGTCAATGTTAGCCAGTGGATGGGATCCATGCGCCTGAAAAATAGGTCTAAGTTGCAATAAGAGGAATAAAGCATTGAAATTAAGTGGATGTCTTTACCAAGCGTGTGCCTGCCAAACGGTCATGAAGATACTGGTGTTCCCGGTCAATCAAAGCCCATAAAAAACCTGTACCAAGAAATAAAATTCCCATTACCGCTAATAAGTAGCGAATGATTGCTTTACGATTGTCCAGTTTTTGTCCTTCACTGGTCACGATACGCATTTTCCATGTTTGCATCGCCAGAGTCTGTCCGCCGTGCGTCCAGAACCAAGTGAAGTAATATCCCATTACAAGCAACAGATAAAATTGATATAACGGCCTGAAATAACTAGCGCCTGAATCACGAAAAACAAGATGAAAAATGAAACTGGCGATAAAAATAATCGCAAGTAGAATAAGAGATTCATAAAGTAGACAAACAATTCTACGCCAAAAACCAAGGGGAGGGGATGCCATGATTACACCTTGTTTAATAACTGAATGGTGCGCAATGGTTATAAAAAAGACTTATGTAATTTTTTTTCATTAATAGAATCTTAACAACTGTTTTTAAAGAGTGGAATTCTTTTTAACCTAAAAAGCCTCAGTTGAATGGGGTTTGAAGCGCGTTGATTTTTATTCTTGGCAAGGCACAATGAGGCGTAATAACGTGTTATTACAACGAATTGCAACGC
The DNA here is from genome assembly GCA_964639015.1 of uncultured Nitrosomonas sp. Classification (GTDB taxonomy): domain Bacteria; phylum Pseudomonadota; class Gammaproteobacteria; order Burkholderiales; family Nitrosomonadaceae; genus Nitrosomonas. The sequence goes on along the minus strand of CAZXBP010000063.1, from coordinate 115 downwards.
AGCCAGAATTAAAAAGCGGCGCGCTATACACGCCATCGTTTGACTCGCCATCCGGATGAGCCAGCATTGCTAGAATTGTTTCATGTATTCATATCGTTAGTCATCCCGGATAACG
>CAZXBP010000062.1:0-14841 GCA_964639015.1 uncultured Nitrosomonas sp. | reverse complement strand
AATAATCTCTGCGTGCCCTTACATCATTCGTCTCCTAAGGCAATAGTGAAATAGCTGCTTGCTGAAAAGCCTTCACGCGTCCGTTCCTATCGCGCTGAGGTAAGACAACGGCACCCTGAATCAGTTCTAAGTTCTATTCTGATAGCAACTATGTCAAAGCAGTTCAACAACCCGATAAGCATACTGTATTCTGGTCAGGAGCATGCACAGCGGCTTTTTGCATACGCGCCTGATCCAACACTGCTTTCGTGTTACAAGCACATAAACCGCACTGCTCAGTCACACCAAGACAGCTTTTCAAGTCACGCATCCGTTCAGCACCATTATACACCGCTTCACGAATCGCTCCGTCTGTTACTCCTTTGCAAATACATATGTACATAATGACTGCCTTAATCCTAAGTTTCAAGTGTATTTTTATGCACTACTCAAAATTTCCCAATGCCTCCCGGCACAGAATGAGAACGAAAATCAAATGAAAGTTGAATCAATATTAACCACTAATGAGAATGATTCGTAATTATATTCTAGTTATTAAAAATTGCAAGCGAATTCATCAAGCAAAACCGAATTTCGCTCAACATCGCCGAAAAAGACTGTGCAATCAGGCGATAATTCCGGCTTGACGGACTGAATAACGCTATACAATAACCTCATCCACCGCCAATACTTAACTAGTCGAAAAACTTGAAAAACCAATGAAAACAATTTACCTGGTTGCGGGCGCCCGTCCGAATTTTATGAAGATCGCGCCGATCGTTCGCGCGTTGAATACGAGGAAAACGCTGGCCTATCGAATTATTCACACTGGACAGCATTATGATCCGGAAATGAATGATGTTTTTTTTGAGGAACTTGGTATACCGCAGCCCGATATTTTTATGGGTGTCGGCGGCGGCACCCACGCGCAACAAACCGCAAAAATCATGACCGCATTCGAAGACTACTGCCTGAACGACAGACCCGACGCTGTACTTGTCGTTGGTGATGTCAATTCCACACTGGCATGCTCAATTGTCGCCAAAAAACTGCACATTCCGGTGGCTCACGTCGAAGCCGGTCTGCGCAGCGGCGATAGGCGCATGCCTGAAGAAATCAATCGTTTAGTCACCGACAGTATTTCCGACTGGTTTTTTGTCACTGAACCAAGCGGCTTACAGCATCTGAAACACGAAGGAAAACCGGACAATGTGGTTTTTCATGTCGGCCATGTCATGATCGACAACCTACTCTATCAGGTCGAGAAACTTGCGCACATAGATACCAGCGGCTTTGCCACCACACCGTTTAAAATCGCGCAGCATGCAGCCGGGAAACACTACGGCGTCGTCACGCTGCACCGCCCGAGCAATGTCGACGATGCTGAAACATTTATCCGCATCAGCTGCGCGCTTAAAACAATCGCACAGGAACTGCCGCTTATGTTTCCGGTACACCCGCGCACCCGAGGAAATCTTGAAAAATTTGCCATCGATCTGGGACCCAATATCACGCTGATCGGTCCGCAGGCATATATGGCATTTCTGCATTTATGGAAAGATGCTGCAGTTGTGCTGACCGACAGCGGCGGTTTGCAGGAAGAAACCACAGCACTTGGTGTTCCGTGTATCACGTTGCGCGAAAATACCGAACGCCCGGTTACTATTGAGGAAGGCACAAACCTGCTGGTCGGTACCGATCAGGATCGGATTATTGCAGCAGTTCAAAAGATCCTGCACAATCCGGCCAAAGCATTCCGCCGTCCGGAATTATGGGATGGCAAAACCGCCGAGCGCATTGTCAACATTCTGGCGGCGGCACTCGACGCACCATAAAGCCAACTTAAAACAGCAATCAAATACGTACAATACAGACTCCTCAGTCGCTAACCTTAGAGGCAACGGCCATATGCAAACTTTAATTCCGGTTATTCTATCTGGCGGCTCAGGCACACGGCTCTGGCCGCTTTCGCGTGAAAAGCATCCCAAGCAATTATTATCGCTGGTCAGCGACGATTCATTATTGCAGGCGACGGTGCGCCGCATGGATGGTCTAGGCGATATCGACGTCAAAGATCCGATTGTCGTCTGCAATGAAGAATACCGCTTCGTGATCGCCGAGCAACTGCGCATTATGTCACGCAACGGCGCTATTCTGCTCGAGCCCTGCGGCCGCAATACCGCGCCCGCATTGACCGTTGCTTCACTGGCGGCGTTACAGCAAAGTGATGATCCGATCTTACTGGTCATGCCGTCCGATCATGTCATCATCGATCTGGAAGTCTTCAAAACGGCTGTTTTACAGGGGATACAACTTGCGATACAAAACCATATCGTTACCTTCGGCATTACCCCGGACAAGCCGGAAACTGGCTACGGCTATATCGAGACCGGCGATAAAATGGATCAGAATGCCTACCGTATCGCCCGTTTTGTCGAGAAACCGGAAAAAAAAGTTGCCCAGGCTTATCTTGAAGCTGGATCGTTTCTGTGGAACAGCGGCCTTTTTCTGATGCACGCATCAATCTGGTTGCAGGCAATAGAGCTGTGTCATCCGGAAATCCTCGTTGCCTGCCGCGCAGCATGGAATGGCGGCTCAATCGACGGCGACTTCACCCGTCTGGAAAAAAACAGTTTCGAGCAATGCACCGGCATTTCGATAGACTATGCGGTGATGGAGCACATTGCTCAAGGTGAAAACCCGCAGCTGCCGCAGGGTGCAGTAATACCGCTGGCCGCAGGCTGGTCTGATGTCGGCGCATGGGATTCGTTATGGCATGTCCTGCCTAAGGATCAGGACGGGAATGTCGCGCAGGGCGACGTACTGCTGCATGAATGCCGTAACACGCTGGCGATTTCCGAAAGCCGTCTGGTCACCTGCATCGGTGTACAGGACATGATCGTCGTGGAAACCCCCGACGCCATTCTGGTTTCACATAAAGACAAAACACAGGACGTCAAAAAAATCGTCGATAACCTGAAGGAAACAGGGCGCTCCGAGAGCCATCTGCACCGCAAGGTTTTCCGTCCATGGGGATGGTACGACAGCATTGATTCCGGAGATCGCTTTCAGGTCAAACGCATTGTCGTCAAACCCGGCGCAGCCTTGTCGCTGCAAATGCATCACCACCGCGCGGAACACTGGATTGTCGTGCGCGGCACTGCCCGCGTCACACGTGATGAGGAAAGCTATCTGGTTACCGAAAACGAATCCACCTATATCCCTATCGGCACCCGGCACCGGCTGGAAAATCCTGGCCGCGTACCGCTCGAAATGATCGAAGTGCAATCCGGCTCCTACCTGGGCGAAGACGATATAGTCCGCTTCGAAGATGTCTATGGGCGGGATAAGTGAATGATTTTTCGGGATGCCGGCAAAACCAGCCTGCATCCGTTTTACTCAGCGTCATCTAAACACTCCAAACAACAAGCAACTTGACGACCATCACCACAGCCACAAAAAACGCCAGCCAGGCAAATCCTTTTTGTATCCTCGCTCCCGAAAAACGGCTTGCCAGTTTATAGCCCACAAGCATGCCCGCCAAAGCTCCACCGGCGAAAGGCGTTGCCACCGTCCATTGCATGGCGCCCATGAACACCGCCGAAGCCGCCCCGACAGCGGAAATCAGTGCAATTACCGCAAATGATGTCGCCAGAATGGCTTGCATTTGCAGAAAAGTATATTTTTTGAGCGCTGGCACCACAACAAACCCGCCGCCAACCCCCAGCAGGCCGGACAGAAATCCGGCCAGTGATCCCGACAAAGTCAATGCGCGCGCGCATGGCCAGGTCCAGATCAGGCGACCGTCTGTATTACCCGTCATGCAGGGCAGTTCAGGCAACGGATAAGGATTCATGACATCAGCCTTAATATCATGACCATCTTGTTTACTTGTCATCAGCATGTTGACCGCGACATAAGCCAGCACCGCGGCAAACAGCAGGACCAGCGGCTCATGCGGTAATCGCTGCGCAGACCAGATTCCGGCAGGAGAAGCTACTGAACCGGCAACAGCTATCAAAGCTGCGGCGCGATAGCGTACCTTCCCCTGTTTCAATCCGATCAGTGCGCCAACCGTCGCTGACATGCAGACCGCCAGCAGCGCAACCGGAACAGCTTCTGCGATATTCAACTGCAATCCAAAAATCAGCAGCGGCACAGCAATAATCGCGCCCCCCGCACCTGTCAGCCCAAGCACAATTCCGGTAACTGATCCAAGTAGACTACTTAATAACAGGGATTCCATATGATATTCACTCAATTATTGGTGTTTAATGTTTTTTGCGCGGACGTGCAAGCCATTCCCTGCCTTTCAGCATGCCCTCCCAATAAAGCCACGGGAAAAGCGTTTGTTTGAAAAACCAGTAGAGTCTCCTCGGCACCGAAGGTTTCAACGGAAACGTCGGCATTAACCGACCGCCGAAGCCGAATTCGGCCAGAATGACCTTGCCGTTCTCCACCGTCAGCGGGCAGGCGCCGTAACCGTCGTACGCCAGCGGCAGCACTTCATCTTCCTTGTCGGCCAGCAGGTTTTCCGCAACGACGACAATTTGTTTTCTGACCGCGGCAGCCGTTTTCGCGTTCGGTGACGAGCAGGCATCGCCCAGTGCAAAAATATTTGGATAGTCAGAATGTTGCAGCGTCTTTTCATTGACTTTACAGAAGCCGCTTGCATCCGCTAATGGACTGTTTCTCAGAAAGTCCGGCGCCATTTGCGGTGGCGTGACGTGCAGCACGTCAAACTTCCGTTCCTCCAGCCGCACATTCCCATTCGCGTCTCTGGTTTCAAAATACGCTGTTCTGGCGTCGCCATCCACTTTAATCAGATTGGCATTAAAATTAAGTTTAGCATTGTAACGTTCAACATAACGCATCAATGCCGGCACGTAGTCTGCGACACCGAACAGCACTGCGCCTGCGGTAAAAAATTCAACATCGATTTCCTCAAGACAACCGGTTTTCAGCCAGTGATCGCAGGACAGATACATGGCTTTCTGCGGCGCACCCGCACATTTGATCGGCATCGGCGGTTGAGTGAACAGCGCTCTTCCTTGTTTAAGTTTCTGTGCAAGAGACCAGGTATAAGGCGCCAGATCAAACCGGTAATTCGAAGTCACGCCATTTTTGCCAAGCGTCTCTTCCAGTCCCTCGATTTTCTCCCAGGCAAGGCGCAACCCTGGGCAAACAATGAGCTGGCGGTAGCCGATTGATCGTCCGTCTGCCAGACTGACCCGGTTGTTATCCGGATTGAAACCCGATGCTGCCGCATGAATCCACTCCGCACCCTCGGGAATCACTTCCGACATCCTGCGCACGGTTTTATCGATGTCATACGCGCCGCCACCCACCAAGGTCCAGGCCGGTTGATAGTAGTGCTTGTCATTCGGCTCAATGATCGCGATACGCAGCGCTGGCCGGCGCTTCAACAGACTTGCCGTTACACCGATACCGGCAGCGCCGCCCCCGACAACGACAACATCGAAAACATTATCCCAATTGCAGGCGTCAACCGTTGTATGATGAATTTCATTAACCGCTTCCTCCTGTTTCGACATGGCATGCAGGGCGGCCGCCCGTCTGCCTGAACCGCAAAATGCCAGCACCGGCCCCGGCAGATCATTCATCAATTTCCGGAATGCGTCACCGCGCTCTTCGGGTATCGTGCCTAATTGCACCGGCAGATAGGCGAATGCAAGGCCCAGCGCCTTTGCTTCCTGTTCAAGCAATTCACTGACCGGCTGATGTTCGCCGCCCTCAAAATCGGGCCGGTTACAGATAATCGATTTGTAACCGGAAGCTGCTACTTCTTTCAGATCATCAAGATTGATCTGTCCAGTCACCGACAGTTTCTCATCCAGCCGGGTAATTTCAATATTCATCGTTATCTCCTGTTTTAAAGGTCAACCGCAATGCGCGGGCTATTCATTCTGTATACTTCCTAACGCTGACCACAATAAAGTTCATACAATGTCTGTATGACATGCATAGCTTCCATGCTGGACAGACTGTAATAAATATATTTACCTTTGCGCTCGGTTGTCACCAGCCCTTCCTCCCGCAACACGGTAAGCTGCTGGGACAGCGTCGGCTGGCGGATATCCAGCAGCGTTTCCAACTCACCTACGTTTCTGGCGCCCTGGCTTAATTGACACAGAATCAACAAGCGATCTTCGTTTGCCAGTGTCTTTAATAACGCGCACGCTTGTGAAGCCGAAGCGCGCACTGCGGTAATATCCGATAGCAAATCGTTATTCATCACTATTTATATTGCAATACAAGTCATTGTTATTTTGTACCGTAACAGAAGCATTACAATGCCGTGCTGCTGTTCCGTCCATACCCCGCAATTTCAAACAGCAGCATACCTGCCAGCATTGCAATAACAAATAAAATCGCTTTTTCGCTGCCCGTTCCTGCCATAACCAAAGCCGGCCCCGGGCAGAATCCGGCAGCACCCCATCCCGCACCAAACAGGAAACTGCCCGCAAGCAGGCGCTTATCAATCACACGGGAAGTGGGTACATTAACCGGCAAGCCGAGAAAACTCGTTGACCGCCGGCGGGCAATAAAAAACGCAACCGCGGAAACAGCGACAGCACCCCCCATCACCCATAATAGCGATGGATTCCATTGCCCGGCAATATCCAGAAACGCCAGAACGATGGCTGGATTGATCATGCCGGAAAGAATCAATCCAAAACCAAAGACCAGACCAGAAATCGATGCGGTGAACAACACAATCCATTTACGCATGATACGCCTCACTTGTACTCAACAATCACACAAAGACATGTCGCAACAGATAAACTACTGCGAAACCGGTAGACATAAACATTAACGTGGCCACAACAGATCGCGGCGAAAGTCTCGCCATGCCACAAACCCCGTGACCACTGGTACAGCCCGAACCCAGTCGCGTTCCAAAACCGACCAGCACTCCCGCGATAACCAGCATCATGTCACTGGCCTGAATCTGCACGTCCGGGAGACTGAAAAACTGCTGCCATATCAAAGTTGACACGACCAATCCCAGAATAAATGCCAGACGCCAATCCAGATCGCGCCACCTAAAATGCAGCAGGCCGCCGGCAATACCACCGACAATCCCGGAGATACCGGCTATGCGCCCATTGGCAAGCAAAAAAAGCGCTGTCGCCAATCCGATGAGCATTCCGCCAGCCAGCGCCGTCCAAGGTATGTCAATTCCTGCAATTATCTGTTCTATATTCATTTTACGTCACACATCCAAAATACAACTGCTAATGAAAAGCCGTTTTGGCATAACTTGCCTCTGCCAATTTGCAACAGCCTTGATGCTCACCCTGAAATAATCCGGCAAATTCAGTTCAAGATCTCTCAGGTAAAGATAACAAAACTTCACCTGCATCACTTATTAATTATTAATATAATATTGTTATATGATATATATTTTGATATATTGTTGTCAAGTTGAATATTTTATTTTTTGTTCCATACACCAAGGAGTTGATAATGCCAATGAATATAAAAGCTTTTTTTGATCCGGCCACTTACACGGTTAGCTATGCCGTATACGATCAACCCCAAGGCAGATGCGCCATTATCGATCCTGTGCTGGATTACAACCCGAAATCAGGGCGCATCAGCACAGTCTCTGCTGACCAGATTATCGCGTTTGTTCAGCAACAGCATCTAACGGTTGACTGGATACTTGAAACGCACGCGCATGCCGATCACTTATCATCCGCTTATTACCTGAAGGGCAAACTCGGCGGAAAAATTGCCATTGGTGAAAACATTCCCGTCGTACAACAGACATTCAAAAAACTGTTTAATCTTGGCGATGAATTTATACCGGACGGTCATCACTTCGATCATCTGTTTACCGACAATGAACTTTTTCAGGTTGGACAGTTAACCGGAAAAGCACTGTCAACCCCCGGCCATACACCAGCGGATCTGGCGTATCAGTTTGAAGACGCGATCTTTGTCGGCGACACGCTGTTCATGCCGGATGTCGGCAGCGCGCGTGCCGACTTTCCTGGCGGCGATGTCCATGCGCTCTATCGCTCGATCCGAATGTTGCTTGCCTTTCCGACTGAAACCCGTTTATTCATGTGTCATGATTACCCGCCAACTGATCGCGAACCGGCCTGGGAAACCACCGTTGCAGCCGAACGAGCACACAATATTCACGCACATGACGGGATAGACGAAAGTGCGTTCGTCGCACTGCGAACAAAACGCGATGCGACGCTCGACGCACCGGTATTGCTGCTGCCTTCGATACAGACGAACATCCGCGCAGGCGAGATGCCGCCACCGGAAGATAACGGCGTATCCTACTTTAAAATACCCATTCGGCGATAAACCGAATAATTTGATTCAGGTCGGTTCACAACAGTCTTATCGGTGTTAGTATAAAAATTGTAGTCCGGTTTTATGTGCGCGTTATCCCGGCGAAAACACGGCAATCAAAGAAGGGGAGGAAAACACAATGTCACACACGGAACTTTCACGACGGAAATTTCTGCAATACACTGCTTTCGGCACCATTGCCTCGGCATTACCGGGTTTGGGCTGGAGCGAAGAACGCATGATCAACAAAAATCCGGATCGCAACTTCAAACCCGACGTGGAACTGGAATTACATGCCCGAACGGCGGAGGTTCCGATTCTACCGGGTGCAAAAACCCATGTTCTTCAATACACGGGGAAGCTGCTGAAAGGGCCGGCGCAGGCCATCAAAACGCTGCCCGGGTATCTGGGACCCATCCTGAATTTCGAACGCGGCCAGAAAGTTCGCATTTTCTTTTATAACCACATTAACGAACCCGTGATTACCCACTGGCACGGATTGCACGTGCCGCAAAAAATGGACGGACACCCAATGTATGAAATTTATAACGGGGAACGTTATGTGTATGAGTTTGAAATCGACAATCCGGCCAGCACTTACTGGTATCACTCACATACGCACGATATGACCGCTACTCAGGTTTACCAGGGGCTGGCGGGCATGATCACCGTGCGTGACACCGAGGAACAAAAACTGGCGCTGCCCGCCGATGATTATGAAATTCCACTGATTATTCAGGATCGGCAATTCACCGCCGGCAATCAATTTCAGTATCTGCACGGCATGCACCGACGCATGATCGGATTCCTGGGCGACACGATTCTGGTGAATGGCCAAGCCAGCAGTGTGATTCCGGTAAAAACACGTGCTTACCGCCTGCGTCTGCTGAATGGTTCCAATTCCCGCATCTACAAGCTGGGCTGGAGCGACGGCACGCCACTGACCGTTATCGGCACTGACGGCGGCTTGCTCGAAAAGCCGGAAACCATGCCCTACGTCATGCTTGCGCCAGCGGAGCGACTTGAATTGTGGGTGGATTTTACCGGCCGAGACATCGGTTCGGATCTCGCCCTGCAAAGCCTGGACTATAAAGGCGGCGGACCGCAAATGGGCGGTATGGGTGGCATGCGCGGCAGGGGCCGCGGCGGCATGATGGGCGGCGGACTCGCGCAAGGCAAGGCCTTTCCGATTGTCAAATTCAGCATCGCCGAAAAAACAGGCGATTCTCCGGCGCTACCGGACAAACTTGTCACCATGAAACGTCTCAGCGCCAAGGATTTGACCCATCCGGACAAAACCGTGCCGATTGCCATCGGCATGCGGCATATGACATTCCAGCTTAACGGCCGCACGTTCAGCATGTACGATCACCTGGACAGCGAACGCATACCGGTCGATTCCATTCAGAAAATCCGCATCTTTCATGACAGCGACATGGGGGGGATGGGGATGGGTGGTGGAGGCATGAGGGGTGGTCGCGGCATGGGAATGATGGGCATGATGCATTCAATGCCGCATCCGATTCATCTGCACGGCCAGCAGTTTCAGATTGTGTCGCGCAGACAGAACAGGTCAAGCAGCGACTATGACACTGTCAAGGAAGGTTTCATCGACAGCGGCTGGAAAGATACCGTGCTTGTCATGCCCGGCGAGGAAATCGAAATTATCAAACCATTCCAGCATTTCACCGGGCTGTTTCTGTATCACTGCCATAATCTTGAACATGAAGATATGGGCATGATGCGAAATTTTGAGGTTTATTAATCCTCTTGAAAAAAGGACTGCTCTGATGCATATCTCCCGCCGCAACTTCCTTGGACTGAGCGGCGCAGCCGCTTTCGCCGCATGCACACCCGCCGCCTTCGCGGCCCAGCCGCTGTTGAATGTACTGCCGGATACATTCGTTCCTTCCGACCTTAAAGGCTTGCAGGCACTGGCCCGACAAAGAACACGCATGCTGGGCTATCCGGTTAATATGAATATACCGCCGGCGGCATTTTTCGAGTGGCGGCAAAAGCTGCATGAAGCCGGATTGAATCAATTCCATTTCAATAATGTCGGCGATCCGTTCAAGCACAGTCATTTCGGTTTCAATACCCATGATTTTGAACGGGAACTCATTGAACGATTCGGTCTGCTTTACGGCTTCAGTCACAACAATATTTGGGGATTCTTATCCCACAGCGGAACCGACAGCAACATGCATGGCATCTTCATCGGACGCACCCTGCTGCAAAGCCGCACCGGCGTCATGCCCAAAATTTATTACACGCGCGAGGCGCACTATTCCATTCAGATCCTTGCACACCTGCTCAATCTCGAGCGGATCGAAGTCGACACCCTGGCTGACGGCAGCATGAACATCGCCGATTTCGAAGCCAGACTGAAAGCCAACCCGAATCATCCCGCGCTTGTCGTTGCAACCATTGGAACCACCTTCAAGGGTGCAGTGGATTCCATCGACGACATTCAGAACAAGCTCGGCGGCCGCGCATCCTATCTTCACCTCGACGCGGCACTGTTCGGTGGTTATCTGCCGCATACCGTATTTGCCGATGAGTTGCTGCATACCGGATCAAGCGGCCAGACACGCTACCATTCAATCGCCGTATCCTGTCACAAATTCTTTGGCTTCCCCGCACCCGCCGGACTGTTTATCACCACGCGAGCCATTTTTGCTGAATTCGAGGTGGAATTCAGCAAAATGCATAATCCCGAATACCTATTGCAGATCCCCGGCACCATCACCTGCTCGCGTGATGCAGTCAAACCGGCCGAGTTTCACTTTTACAGCTCGACCGAGGCGTTTTCGCGGCAGGCACATGACGCGCGGAATATGCTGGAAGCCACCGACTACCTGCTGCATGAAATGCAGAGCCGTTTCAGCCATCTGGCACCGATGCGCAGCAATCCGCGCTCGGTCATCATTTATTTCAGAAAGCCGGCGGACAGCATCGTTGAACGCTACACGCTGGCAACCATGACCTCCGGACAGAGCGAAAATACCGGCGATGCTGCATCATACGCTCACGTTGTCGTCATGCCACATGTGAGCAAACAGATTATCGATCGCTTTTTAAACGATCTTTCTGAATCAGTTCATTAATTCTGTTTTTTTAAGATTCACCAAGCCAACAGCTAAAAATGTAATCTGCATTCACATTTATTTTGTAATTCTGGTTTTTTTATCCTGTGAGAAGTTGATTGTCTTCTCACATTCTCGCTTGACAAACCTAGCTTAAACCTATTTTCCTCAGTTAGACCTACAAAAATTAGCTCAAACGTAGTAGTGTCAAGGTTTCCGGACTAAAGACAGGAATCACCCAATGGGTGAAATGGAATTTGAGCAAAGAGAGCTGGCAAAAGGGCTGCTGTCGATTTTGGATGGACAGCGGCGCTATGCTCATATATGCGGATTACGAGGAGATGAAGTGGCGCCACAAATCCTTGGAATGAGCAAGATTGTTAGCGTTGACAGACTTCAACCAAGTGCTAACAATCGCCAACTTTCCGCTGTTCGACCGTCAACCGGTAGATGAGAACAGGAACTGTATGACACTGGCCTTTATCGCTGTAATTTTTGGCCTGGTACTCCTCGTCTGGAGCGCCGACCGTTTTGTGGAGGGATCGGCCTCTACCGCACGCCATTTCGCTATGCCGCCGCTGCTGATTGGCATGGTGATTATCGGGTTCGGTACCTCCGCGCCGGAAATGGTGGTGTCGGCCCTGGCTGCCTCGCAGGGTAACCCGGGCATCGCGCTGGGGAACGCCTACGGCTCGAACATCACCAACATCGCCCTGATCCTGGGGGTGACAGCCTTGATCAGCCCCATCGCCGTACATTCGCAGGTGCTGCGCAAGGAACTGCCCATCCTCACGGTGGTGACCGCTCTGGCGGCATGGCAGATCTGGGACGGCAAGATCACCCGCATTGATGCGGTGGTGCTGCTTGTTGTGTTCACTGGGCTGATGGGCTGGACCATCTGGCAGGGGCTGCGGACAAAAGCGGATGCGTTGGGAAACGAGATGGAGCAGGAACTGAACGTCCGCGCCATGCCGGTCCGCCGTGCGGTCTTCTGGTTAATGGTGGGGTTGGTACTGCTCATCGTCAGCTCCCGCATACTGGTCTGGGGCGCGGTGGAAATCGCTTATGGGTTCGGGGTCAGCGACATGGTCATCGGCCTGACTATCGTCGCGGTGGGCACCTCACTGCCGGAACTCGCCTCATCGATTATTGCCGCCCGTAAGGGGGAACATGACATCGCTCTGGGCAACGTGCTCGGTTCCAATCTGTTCAACACCCTGGCGGTGGTGGGTATCGCTGGCGCGATTCATCCCATGGCGGTAGGGCCGGAGGTATTCAGCCGCGACATACTGGTGATGGCCGCGTTGACCCTGTCGCTGTTCGTTTTCGGCTACGGGTTCCGGGGGCCGGGACGTATCAACCGTATCGAAGGCGCGGTGCTGCTGGCTTGTTACGTGGGCTATACGGCCTACCTGGTCAACACGGTGTTCGCATAGGCCGACCATGTATCAGGTTGATTTGCGTCATCCGCGAAGGTCATTGAGGACATCGGTGTCAGCAGTCATTTGAAATGCACCAAAACTAAATCGGGAAAATGTGATGTTACCCCGTAACCTCAAGCCAGAGAAACGCTGATCAGTCAGCAATCATTGACCAGTGAACAAAACGCTATAGTTTTTAATGATTCACGCACTAACCAACCGTGGAAAGACGATCAGGCCATCCGCAAAATTGTCTGGACGCCCGCACTGAAAAGAGCGGATATCAAATACCGTAATCCCTACCAGACCCGCCATACCTTCGCGCCCATGCTGCTTTCAAGGGGTGAAAATCCCATGTTTGTGGCCCAGCAAATGGGACACAAGGATTGGAGCATGATTATTAAGGTTTATGGGCGGTGGATTCCGCAATCAAAATAAATGACCTTATAAATGCTGATCAATATCCATACGGCCATGCAGGATGCGAACAATTTCAATTTGATCGGTTCCTTTATGGCAATAAAAGATCAAATGCTTACCAACACCATATTTATAATAGCCTTCACGAATATCATTGCTTGCACGCCCTATTTCCGGCTTATCCGCCAGATCATGAAAAGCTGCATCAAGTTGGCTCAGATAACGCCTTTGTTGCCTCTCTCCCCATTGCCTTCGCGTATAGCGGCCAATCGAAAGCATATCGGCCTTTGCCTTCCGGGTAAGCGTGAACGATCCCATCTAATCTGCATCTTCCAGTTCATCCAGAATGCTTTGCAAAGAATAGTCAGACGTGCCGCTTTGTTCGCCTTCAATCAAGGCATGGCGTAATGCTTCCAACCTGGTTTCACGTTCCTCAAGCAAACGTAATCCCGCCCGTATCGCTTCGCTGGCCGAGCCATAACGCCCGGTTTCAATCTGCTGTGCCAGAAATTTCTCAAAATGCTCACCCAGTGTTACGCTGGTGTTTTTTTTTACAGGCATAAAAGCCTCCATGCAAAACTTGTCAATATTTGATTATAATATTTATTGGTATATTGCAACACATCATCCGCAGGTCGTTCAAGTCGTGAATTGAACACTTATTATCATTCCTTGTTGCGCAATAGGGATGAAATCGCTATGATACCGGTCCAACATGATTAAAAGCTTTAAACATAAAGGACTTGAACGATTCTTTACGACTGGTAACACATCAGGCATCCAGGCTGACCATGCAACCAAAATCCGCGATAGACTGACATTTTTGCATTCAGCCATGACTATTGATGATATGAACATACCGGGGTATAGGCTGCATGAGTTAAAAGGCAAACTGAAAGGACACTGGGCCATTGATGTAAGCAAAAACTGGCGCATCGTTTTCCGTTTTAAAGACGGTGATGCATATGTTGTAAACTATGAGGATTATCACTAATGACTATTCAACAACATAATCCGCCACACCCAGGTGAACTGATTAAAAGAACGTATATTGATCCGTTCGATGATATTTCTGGCAATCAAATAGCCAAACGCCTGGGTGTGGCCGTTAGCACTTTTAATCGTCTGATAAATGGTGTTTCAGATATTTCTCCAGAGATGGCTATCAGGCTCTCCAAAGTGCTTGGCCGATCACCTGAAAGCTGGTTATTAATGCAAGATCATTATGATCTATGGAAAGCACGGCAATCCGTTAACACTGACAATCTCGAACCCATTAATTTTAAAGTGGCTTAGAGCCCAAGGAGCATCAAATAGTATAGGATACAAATCAAGTGTGTCGTGTTTACGGAACCATTCGAGTCTGACTTAATCGATGTGAAATCCTAAAATAGAGATGACTGTTAAAAATTTTATTTCTGGATATAAAAACCACCCTGTTCTATTTATCGGAACTGGTATAAGTCTTCGATACATTGAAAACTCATTTACATGGGATGGTCTTTTGCGACATGTGGCTCAAGAACTTCGTGGAAATTGGAAATGTAATTATTCAGCGAGAAAAACTGCAAAAAGTACTTGACAGGGTTTTTGTGCAA
>CAZXBP010000061.1:0-14914 GCA_964639015.1 uncultured Nitrosomonas sp. | reverse complement strand
CGCTAGAAGAAGAATTTGAATGCGAAATTCCGGATGAGCAGGCCGAAAAGATCAATACCGTTCAGGAAGCGATCGATTACGTGACCAACAACACAACTAATTAATTTTTCTAACAGTAATATATAGTTTATTGGAGTTAATTTGTCCAGACGCAGGGTTGTTGTCACCGGGTTAGGCATTATTTCGCCCGTTGGCAGCACAGTAACAACAGCATGGAATAATATCGTCTCGGGGAAATCCGGTATTACTCAGATTACCCGCTTTGATGCATCGGCCTTTTCATCCCGGATCGCGGGAGAAGTCAATGACTTTGATGTGAATGAGTATCTTCCCGCCAAAGAAGCGCGCCGCATGGATCGCTTCATCCACCTCGGCATGGCCGCGGCGATACAATCCATCAAAGACGCCGGGCTCGAAGATATATCCGCATCCGGGCTTGAAGCTGAACGTATCGGCGTCAATATCGGTTCAGGCATCGGCGGCCTGCCGATGATTGAAGACACCGATGCGGCGTATCATAAAGGCGGTCCCCGGAAAATTTCACCTTTCTTCATACCCAGCACCATCATCAATATGGTGGCGGGCAATGTCTCTATCAAATATGGTTACAAAGGCCCCAACCTGGCGATAGTGACCGCCTGCACGACAGCAACGCACAGCATAGGCAGCGCTGCACGGATGATTGAATACGGCGACGTCGACGTCATGATCTGCGGCGGGGCGGAATCCTGTGTTACGCCACTGACAATCGGCGGCTTTTCCGCCGCCAAGGCGCTTTCATCAAGCAATGCCGCGCCGGAAGCGGCCAGCCGACCCTGGGACATCGCCCGCGATGGTTTTGTGCTGGGTGAAGGCGCCGGCGTACTGGTGCTGGAAGAGCTTGAACATGCCAGACGCCGAGGCGCGACGATTTATGCCGAACTCGCCGGTTTCGGCATGAGTGCGGATGCGTTTCATATGACCGCGCCGAGCGAAGATGGTGAAGGCGCCGCGCGATGCATGTTAAGCGCGCTCAAGAATGCCGGCGCTAATCCTTCTGAAGTGGACTACATCAACGCGCACGGCACTTCAACGCCGCTGGGCGATATTGCGGAAACCATAGCCGTAAAACGCTGCTTCGGCGATCACGCCAAAAAGCTCGCCGTCAGTTCGACAAAATCCATGACAGGGCACCTGCTTGGCGCTGCGGGCGGCGTTGAAGCGATTTTCTCCGTACTCTCGGTATATCATCAGATCGCGCCGCCAACCATCAATCTTGATGACCAGGATCCACAGTGCGATCTGGACTATGTCGCCAATACGGCGCGAGACATGCCGATCAATGTTGCATTATCGAATTCCTTTGGATTTGGCGGAACCAATGGAACATTGGCATTTCGTAAAGTGTAGAACTTATCCGACGGCGCATGCTGACGCTAAAACGCCTTTCTTATCTTTTTCTTGGCTTCTTTCTGACAGCCATCCTGCTTGCAGGATGGCTTTATCATCATTATCACCGTGAAATTGCATTACCCCACACGCCTTACGAATTTTCGATCGAGTCCGGCAGCAGTGTAAAACAGATAGCGCAGCAACTGGTTGACGCTGGCATTCTCTCCGATACCTGGTCGTTCATCCTGCTTTCGCGCTATCTCGGCAAGGACTCCACCATTAAGGCAGGCGATTATCTGCTCACCGAAAACCTGTCTCAATTTGAACTGCTGGAATATCTGATTAAAGGCGATATCCGGCAGAACGAAATCCGCTTTATCGAAGGCTGGACTTTCGCGCAATTCCGCGAAGCGCTCTATAATCACCCGGACATACGGAATACGACATACGGCATGAGTGAAGCAGAAATCATGCAGCTGATAGGGGCAGACAAATCATCCGCTGAAGGCCTGTTTTTCCCGGATACGTATTTTTTTCTGAAAAACAGCAGCGATATCGAGGTATTGCGCCGCGCTTATCAAAGCATGCAGAATCACTTACAGGCAGCCTGGGACGAAAGAATCGAATCCCTGCCGCTGGTATCGCCTTATGATGTGCTTATTCTGGCATCTATTGTTGAAAAAGAAACCGGACTGGAAAGCGATCGCGCCGAAATTGCAGGCGTCTTTGTCAATCGTTTGCGTATCGGCATGCGTTTACAAACCGACCCGACAGTGATCTACGGCATGGGCGATCAGTTTGACGGCAATCTGCGCAAAAAGGATTTGCAGACAGACCATGACTATAATACCTACACCCGCTCAGGTCTGCCGCCCACCCCCATCGCCATGCCCGGTGTCGCGTCCATCCGGGCTGCTGTAAATCCGGCTGCAACCGATGCACTGTATTTTGTCGCCAAGGGCAATGGCGAATCAAAATTCTCAACCAACCTTCAGGATCATAACCGCGCCGTTGCAAAATATCAGAAGCGACAAAACCGGAACAATCAAAGCAACTGATGATGCGACAGACAGAAAAAAATAGAACAGCACCGGCTGGCACGGCATGACGCAGTTCTCGATTGTAGTGCCCACGCTGAACGAGTCAGAAAATATCGATTTATTGTTAACACAGATTTTTGCGCTGAACATTCCACCGGCGTCCTATGAAATTATTTTCGTCGATGACAGCTCAAGCGATGGTACACCGGAAAAAATCCGTGCCTGGCAAAAAAAATCATGTGTCCGTCTGATTGAAAGGAACGGAAAACCGGATCTGACAGCCTCGGTTTTAGCGGGCTCTGCCGCTGCGCACAGCGATGTCATCGTCGTCATGGACGCGGATTTAAGTCACCCGCCTGACCAATTGCACGCTTTGGTTTCTCCTGTTCTGAATCAACAATATGATGTCGTCATCGGCAGCCGTTATGTCGCAGGCGGCGACACCCACGACTGGCCGCTGTATCGACGTCTTTTATCGCGCATGGGTGGACTGCTGGCCTGTCCGGTGTGCGATGTCAACGACGCCACATCTGGATTCTTCGCCTTCCGGCGGCCTCTGGCCACCCGGGTCTCCAGTCAGGCAGAAGGTTATAAAGTCCTGCTCGAAATACTGATGGCGAACGACGGCAATCTGCGTATCAAGGAAATTCCGATTCGTTTTCGTGATCGCCTGCACGGCGCATCAAAACTGTCATTGGCGCACCAGTTTACCTATCTGCAGCGATTGATGACGCTCGCCGGGGGTGCGGTCTCAATGAATACAGCCGGCCGGTTCGCTGTGGTGGGATTGCTCGGCGTTGTCGTGGATGCGCTGACTTTTCAGTGGATGATCAGCCGCGACAGCGGACTTGCGCTGGCGCATTTCACCAGCTTTCTGGCGGCTGTTGTTTTTAACTATACACTGAACACAAAATGGGCTTTTGTTCAACACGGCGCAGACCGCGCGTTGCAATGGCATCAGTTTGGCCGTTTCCTGACCGTCGGAGCGCTCGCACTGCTGTTGCGCGGCGGTGTGCTGGCCTTGTTTGTCGATGTCTGGCGAATACCGCCCGAACTCGCCATTATTCCTGCGATCCTCGCAGCGGCCGCAATCAATTACCTGGGCGCTGCCTTTTATGTTTTTCCGCATGAAAAAAATGTATCACCGCCTGATTTGCGCTGGCGTGTGGCCGCTATCGGATTGATTCTGTTCTGCGTACTGCTGCGCCTGATCTATCTGGGCGCTGCGCAGTTAATTCCCGATGAAGCCTATTACTGGCAATACGCGCAACATATCGATCTGAGTTATTACGATCACCCGCCGCTGGTCGCATGGCTCATCTGGCTGGGAACAGCGGTTCTGGGCGACAATGAAGCGGGTGTGCGCATCGGCGCATTCTTGTCGCACCTGACCGGCATGGCGTTTCTGTATGCCCTGGCGCAGAATTTATACGGCAAATCCGTCGCGCTGCGGACAATCATGTTATACGCCGTTTTCCCTTTTGGTTTTGGGGCCGGTTTTCTGATGACGCCGGATGCGCCGCTGGTCGCCGCATGGATTGCCGCACTTTTCTTTCTGGAACGCGCGCTTATCGCCGGACAGTCATCCGCCTGGATTGGTGCGGGTATCGCTTTCGGCGTGGGACTGCTGGCAAAATACACCCTGGTATTACTGGGTCTGGCGGCGCTGGTTTTTGTATTGACCGATCCAATCGCGCGCCGCTGGCTGCAGCGTCCCCAGCCGTATCTGGCCGCATTGCTCGCGCTGGCGCTGTTTTCTCCGGTGCTGATCTGGAATTATCAGCACGAATGGACTTCCTTCCTGTTTCAGACAACCCGGCATGTCGCGGGCGACAGTCAGTTCTCGGTACATTTCCTTCTGCTTTACTGCATCCTCCTGCTGACACCCGCCGGTTTTCTGGCCGCGGCATGGTTCTTTTTTTCCGGCAATCGGCAACCAGAAGAACCGGCACAACACCGGAAACAGCTGTTTATCAAAATTTTCACCGGCATCCCGTTTCTGGTTTTTCTCATTTTCAGCGCGTTCGATCATCCCAAATTTCACTGGAATGGCCCGGTCTGGCTCGCCGCACTGCCCGCGATCGCCTGGATGATTGACGCCAATACACCCGGCAGATTCTCGCGGTGGCTGAGAAAATCATGGCCGCCCACCCTGATCGCCTGCCTGCTGGTTTATGCTTTTACGCTGCATTATCTTGCACTGGGCATACCCGGCGTCCCCTATGCCATGTTCACGCAACATTATTTCTGGCGCGAAACCACCGCCGTTGTTCAACAAATCGCCGATGAAGTCCGCCAGCAGACAGGACAGGAACCCATCATCGTTGGAATGAGCAAATGGTCAATCGCCAGTTCACTGTATTTTTACAACCATGCGCACCGTAATCTGGATATCCGCTCGCGCAATCTGTTCGGCGATACCGGCGCAATGTACGATTACTGGTTTCCCGCACAACCGCCGACAACACGGCCGGTGATTCAGATCGCCATGAAACCGGCCCACCTCGATCACATCCGCGAAGGCGACAACCTCAAGCAGATGCTCATCGCCCCCGGAGCAATCGAAAACCGTGTCATCACGCGCAATACTGTTCCGCTCAGGCGCGTGTATTACCGTATTTCAGGCGGATTCAGGGGAATTAAAGGTGAACGCGCGGATGGTGTCCAGGCCGGATCACGCCAGGAGGCTGCCCGAGAATAGCGATCGTAGCGAGAGCGAGGCTCGCACCACATCTACACCGATAATTTTTTCAACGATAAATGAATACACCACGGATTATCTTTTGGTTCCGCCGCGATCTGCGCTTGCATGACAATGCAGGATTAGCGCAAGCACTGGGATCGGGACACCGGGTTTTGCCGGTATTTATTTTTGATGCCAACATTCTGGCTGAGTTGCCGAAGGACGATGCACGCGTCACATTCATTTTCGACACCCTGCAGACGCTGCGCGCAGAGCTGGAAGCAAAATACGGCAGTTCGCTCGCTCTGTACCATGGGGAGCCATTGGAAGTTTTCAAGCGAATCCTGCATGCGCATCCAGTCTCCGCGGTTTACACCAACGAGGATTACGAACCTTACGCACGTGAACGTGATGACGCCGTAAGTCGGTGGCTAAGCACAAAATCGGTGGCATTTCGACGCTTCAAAGACCAGGTGGTGTTTGAAAAAAAAGAAGTCGTCAAGGATGACGGCAATCCTTACGCAATGTATACCCCCTATATGCGTAAATGGCGGAGATTGCTGAATCAGGCTGCATTGGCAGTTCACCCAAGTGCTGAACGATTATCGGAATTAGCGACATGCCCGCCTTTTCCAAATATCTCGCTGGCTGACATGGGTTTTGTTCGATCACCAATCGTCGTTCCCATGCCTCAACTGAGCATGGACGGGCTGCAACGCTACGCAACGGATAGGGATTTTCCGGCTCGGCTTGCCGACTCGCGATTATCCACGCATTTGCGCTTTGGTACCGTCAGCATTCGCCAGATTGTTCAGCAGGTACTCAATATTAGCGATACTTTCTGCAATGAATTGATCTGGCGGGAATTTTTCAGTCAGATTCTGTGGCATTTTCCGCATACCGCGCACAATAGCTTTAAGCCACGGTACGATCACATTCAATGGCGTAATGATCAATCGGAATTCGTACGCTGGTGCGAAGGGACTACGGGTTATCCGCTGGTCGATGCCGGCATGCGTCAGCTCAACGCCACGGGTTTGATGCATAACCGCGTCCGCATGATCACTGCCAGTTTCTTGTGTAAACATCTGCTCATCGACTGGCGCTGGGGAGAAGCTTATTTTGCCCGAAAACTGCTGGACTACGACATGGCGAGTAATATTGGGAACTGGCAATGGGTGGCGGGTTGCGGTGTCGATGCCGCGCCGTATTTCAGAATATTCAATCCAACCACGCAGATTGAGAAATTTGACCGACACTTCGAGTATATCCAGACCTGGGTGGATGATTGGGGGACATTCGCCTACCCAGCGCCGATGGTGGATCATGCCACGGCACGTGAACGATGCCTGAGAATATACCGGCAAGCAGTTAGTTGACTGAAATTCCTTGCGGGTCTAGCGGAAATTCGGCGTCTTCGAAGAAAAATGAAAATTCCGGCAGCGTGATTTGCCGGCTATGGTAACAGTCGTCAAAAGTTGTACTGCACAGCTGAATCCGCCAAGTGTAAAAATTACCGACAAAAATGAAACCGGGCAAACTATCCGGAAATGCGGTGAGCACAATCACTTTCATGCGCGGATACTGTGGAAAATCCCTGTCGACCAGATGATTTCCACTACGATGTCTGTTCAAAGATTGCTTTGATTTTTTCAATCAGTTGATCAAGCGAGGAATTTTTCGGTGGCCTGTTTTCAATCAGTACTGTCCATTGACCGTTATCGTTGCGCTTGATTCTAATATGCGTGCGTAACAGCCACACCACAGCCGCGAGCGTCAACACCGTCGTGCCACCGTCGAAACGTTGCGGCGCAGTACTATTCAATAATACCTGTATGGCTCCAGCCTGTTGCGGGTCTTGTTCGGCCATTGCCGCAAGTGTCGCACGGGCGAGGCCGCCCTGTTGCTGTATATTGAGTATCGGTACGTCAACTCCGGCTAATCCCTGCATCTGCTGCAGATAATCGATATCGGACTGGACCAGCAACTGCAATAACTGCACCGCTTCCCGGTCGCTCAGCGCGGTTAGTTGGTTGGCAAGTGGTCGCAGCATGATCAGGTGTCCTTTGGTTTATTCATCGCTGCAATCAAATCATCCAGTGGCGCGAGAGTGTTATCCAGACCGGCCTGTTGCCAGCGTTGCCTGATTTCTTCATGATAGTGATCGTCGCTTTGTTGCAGTAAATCAACATACCATTTGCTCACAGTTGAAGCTTTATGCAAATCATTTGTCTTTACAAAAGCAATCACAGCCTTAATGAACCACTGTGCTGCAATAATCCAATATTGTTGGGATTGTTTCAAAAATCCCAGCTGGGCATAGGTGCTACCAGAGCCATGCTCATTACTGAGTTTTTCTTTAATATTTAATGACTTAAGATACCATTGTTCGGCGCGAACAAAATCCTTTTGTGCTTCGGCGATCCTGCCCAATTGATGGTAAGCATTGGATGCACCAAGTTCATCTTTCATCCTTTCCCTAATAGCTAATGTTTTGTGGTACCATTTTTCTGCATGTTCAAAGTTTCTTAGTTTCTCGGCAATAATCCCCAGCCCATAGCAACTGCTTGCAATTCCATCATCATGACCAATACTTTGTGAAAGAGACATTGACTTGATATACCATTCTTCAGCTTGTTCGAACTCATTTAAGTCATCAGCGATACGACCTAACCGGCCATATATAGCAGCCATTCCACTCTGGTAATCACTCTTTTCTGCGATTCCTAAAGATTTTAGGTACCATTGTTTAGCTTGTGTATGATCTTTTTGTTCAAGAGTAACGCAACCTAATTGATAATAGACCAGCCCTTCGTTCCTTTTATTACCCTGCTTGATATCAATATCTAACGACTTTATATAGCATTTTGTTGCAAGCTCAAAATCACGCTCTTTTTCAGCAATGTTGCCAAGACAGAAATAGGTGTCAGCAAATCCATGCTCAATTCCCAATTCTTCTGTTATTTCCAATGATTTCATATACCATTGTTTTGCCTGCTTTAAATCCAATTGATCCTCATAGATTTGTCCTAAACGATGAAATGTACTTGCTAAAACTTTTTTATAATTAGATTGAATGCAGTGATGAATTAGACCTTCAAATAACCGCTTTGCGCCTTGAAAATCCCGATTGTTTTGCGCAAAAGCTGCAAGTGATTGCGTCAGGACTGCAATAGCATCCGGCACTTCAAGTGCCACGGCCAGCGCCAATGCCGCATGAAAATTTGCGCCATGATAATAAAACGGCGCACGCTGTTCATGCAGTTCCTTGGGCGCCAGGTGATCGGCAAAGCGTCCCATTAAACCGACAAATGCAATTTTTGCGTCTGTTTCAGCCGGGTGCTGTTGCTGCAGGTAGCCGCTGAGTGCAGGATGCATGGCATAAAGGTCTTTTTGCAAAACATGAACAAGGCCTGCACGCTCAAGCACATGGAGACAATCCGCAATGATCTGTTGATTGGAGGCAATTTCGCTGCTTTCGATCATCGCCGCCAGCATGTCGCCCTGCACATAGCGTTGATGCAGTCCGATGAATTGCAGTACAGCGGTGTATTCGGGCGGAAATTCCGTTTCGAGTAGTGACAATGCGCTATAAATTCTGCGCGTGCTGTCATCCTGCCCGTCTGCATCATCAACGACAAAACCCTGTTCCAGTTCTTGCAGCAGATCGCGCGCACTGGTCTGGTCCAGCCGCAGCAATACCGCGCGCATCGCCAGCGGGTGACCGTCGAGTTTTTCAATGAGTTTCTGAATGACTGGGTCGTCACGCTCCAGCGACAAGCCCAGATCGCGCACCACCGCGTTGCAGTACTGCCAGCATTCTTCGCCCTGCAATCCGCTGATGGGCAAGCGGAAGCATTCGGTCTTCAACAGCCAGGGCTCTGACGAACGGCTGGTGATCAGGACTTTGGTTTTGCCGCCGCGCAATTGATGCAGAAAGTCTTTGAGTTGTTGTCTGTCGTCATCGGATAACAGCGGCGTGACTTCAGTACCGTCAATGCCACTGGCGGATTCAAAATTGTCCCACACCAGTATGAATGGCTGTTCCTTGAACACCCGGTATATGTTTTCCAGCTTTTGTTTCATCGGTGAAGCCAGTGCATCGGCGCCGAACAACCCAAGCACCATCTGATTAGTCAGATATTCAGCGCTGCGGATTTCATCGAAGCGGAACCAGAACACATGCTCGCTCAGGCCATTGGTTTGTTGCAGCCATTGCAGAAAACCCTGGGCCAGCGTGGTTTTACCGACACCGGCCATGCCGTGGATCAGCAATCCGGCCTGTGGCTGCCGCCGCATGGCACGCTCCAGCGCATGGATCGCGCGGTCGCGGCCGATAAAACCGTAATCGCCTTGCTCGGTTGCCGCGGGCGGCAGTGGTATTTGCTCGATTTTGAGTGGTTGCGGAGCGGCGGTGAAGTTTAAATCATACGCTGCCTGCTGATACAGTACCGGCACCAGCCAATCGTACAATGGATGTTCGCCGCGCGCGCAGATACGCTGCGGATGCGCAAGCATGGCCTGGCGTCCGGCGCGCGTGGCTTCGCTGACCGAGCCCTGCAGAAACAGGCTCTGGTAAAACGCCGGTACGAACTGCTGCGCCGCGCTGACGTAAAGGTTATAACCCATCGCCACCACGCTGCGGATACCTGCCTTGAGCAACGCCGCCGCGACCGAAGCAAACGGATCGTCGGCCTGCTCATCAATTGTTGCCGACTGGCAGGCGTTCAGCACGATAATCGGGATCGCGTATTCACTGAGCAGTTGCGTGAGCCGGGTGGATTCAATGGCATCGGCGCTGCCTTCCGGTGTTTCAAACACCAGCCTGCCCTGCGGCCCCTTAAAACTGTAATTACCGGCAGAATGCTGACGATCGCCTGCGCCATAACCACCATGACCGTCAAAGTGGACGATATGATAAAAACCCGGCTTTTCACGCAAAGCAATACGTAGCTGGTCGAACGTCGGCGGACGCAGCACATCGATGCGCACCGGCACCGTTTGCTGTTGCACGGCGAGTTCGACCAGTGGGCGCGCCAGCGCATGATAGCTGACATCTTCTTCACCATAGGGCCGTGCGATCACCAGCAGGATGTTGATACAGTCGGCGGGCAAATTATCCGGCAGCGGCTGCGGATCGTGCAGTTCATAAAGTTGGCGCTCAATACGGCAGGTATGCGCCAGCGTGGTGGCTTCCGGATCGTGCAGCACTTCCCACGGCCATGACAGTATGCGCGGATCATCGCTGGCGATTTTGAGCGTAAGTTCACTCAGGCTTTGCCTGCGCGCATCCAGATACCAGTCGCGCGCTTTGTCCTGGAACAGACTGGAAAAAGCCGCCTTGCCCCAATGCGCAAGCGTATCCTGAACTGTTTGCGCGAGGGCGAGATTGGGTTCAAACGGATAATCAAGAAAACGTTCCAGATACCAGCGCAGATCATTCGCCAGATGGCTGTTGCCGCGACCGGGTGCGGTAATATGATCTGGCGCCGTGACGGTGACCGGCCCGGATGTTCTGCCATCGCTCAATCTTGTGACGACAAACTGCGCCTGACCGTCATGGTTGTTCTGATGGCGGATTGTTAACAGAGTGGGCATGATTGGTTTTTTTGAGTGTATAGGCACCTGTACTTTATGTGCGTACCTTATGCGATTGACGGAAAATAGGCAAGATCAGACCAGGTCTGACACAACACAACCCGACATTTTCATGAACATCATGCTTCCGGTTTTTTGCTAGGAGCCTGTCGGACATAAGACTAATCTACTGCGCCAATGGGATAACGGCTCATATTTCCTCAATTTTTCGTTACATAGTCTTGCTATGCGCCTCAAAATTGAGAAAATCTGTGCTCGTTCTCCCACTCGGCTCGCTACGATTGCTTAAGTCCGACAGCCTCCTAGTGAAACGGGAAATTCATGTCGGCGTGGAATAAAGCTTGCGGCGCAACCAACGTATGCTGCGTCGGATTGAGTGCCTGCTGATTCGGCATGGACGACGATCTCGCGCCCAAGACGGTTTTCCCTGATGTGACCCTGATCGGCATGTTCGGCCAGCACCGCTGATTTGGTGGTTTCCAGTACACAGGATTGATGATTCATCCGTCCTTATTCCGGGCATTTATGAAAATGCTTGATTTACAAGGACTTGCCAGAGTTCCGGATGGTTGCGCCATATAACCGGATTAGCGTTTTACAATATTTGAATTGTTTCATCATGAATATGATTTAATAGCACAAATCATAGATACGCAGGGTTGATGAATGAAAAAACCGCCCGGAAACAAAATTTCTGCCAGTGTTTACGGCCATGTTCTTTTTCTTTTACTGATGGCCGTTTTGCATGCGCAAACGCGGCTGCATGCACAGACAACTGCGATTACAGCGGATGTCAATGCGATTATCGCCACATTCCGGCTGGATGAAGAACAGATCGCCGCGCTGGATCAGGGCGAGATCGTATCGTTTGGCGTTGCGGAAGCAACGCCAAAGGAACTCGCGCTGGGATTGGCCATGTATCTCGCCGCGCCGCCCGCGAAGCTGGTTGAATTTTTCAACAGCGGCGATCTGGCAATGATCGATCCGGATGTCCGGCAATATGGCGCGATAGTACCGGAATCCGCCGGCAGCGCCTTCACCGGATTTGTTTTTTCACCCGACCAGATTGATGAAGTGAATGATTTGCTCAACGCGGAAGCCGATGACCGGTTCAACTTGTCCGCAGCTGAAATCAAAAACTTCGCGGCATTGCGGAAAAGCCACCCTGCCGATGATGACGCGGCGCTGACTGCAATCGTATCGCAACAGTATCAGCAATTGCTTTTACAACGCTGGCAGGCCTATCGCGAGAAAGGATTAAACGGCATCGCGCCCTATGCGCGCGCGGATGGCGAATCCAGTCCGGCGGAAGAATTGCGTCAGGCCGCATCAAGCAGCAAACTGCTGGCGCACTTCTCGCCCGATTTATCCACTGTCTGGCTCAATTACCCGGCACCATTGCCTGCCGGTACGCTGGAACATTTTTTCTGGCTCAACAACACGGTCGATGATCGGCCAGCGGCTATTCTGAACCACCGCATCATGCTGACCTCGGATGCAGCCTCGGTTATTGTCACAAGGCAGTTTTATGTCGGACATTCCTATAATTCCAGTCACTTGATCGTCGGCTGCCTGCCTTATCGCAACGGTTCAGTGATTTTTTACACGCATCGCACATCGACGGACCAGATTACCGGACTGGGTAATGCGTTAAAAAGAAGCATCGGACGGGAACACAAGAAAGAACGGATGATTCAGAATCTTGAAGGACTGCGCGCCGCGGTGGGTGCATTATAAAAACGTTCGCATGGCAGGAATCGATAGCAGGCCCGGTTAGTCCGCTTGTCAACCTGCACACACAGAGCATGCTGAGAATGCATTGATTCTGGCGTTATTTACCGGCATTTCCGGCGAGAATCTGGCTAAAACCCTCATCGATATTGATTTTGGTTGCATTGGCCAGATGATTGTAAAAGACGGCCATGCCCGACATGGCGATTATTTCCATAATCTCCTCTTCGTCAAAGCCATGTCCTTTCAGCGTTTGAATATCTTGTTCTGTGGAAGCATGTGAATCCTTCGCCAGTCTGACGGCAAAATCGATTGCCGCTTTGTCTTGCGCTCCATCCGCTTCTTCAATGGTATGATGTTCAATCAAACGCTTTATTTGCGCGGGTGATACGCCAATTTTCAGACAAAACGCATGGTGCGCAGCCTCACAATAATGACAGCTTTTCAGTGAGGAAATGGCTACAAAAATCATTTCCTTGAGACGCCTGCCAACCCTTCCGCGCGTTAAAATATGATTCATCACAGGCCAGATGCCTTTTAACGACTCCGGGGAAGCTGCCCATACACGAAAAAAATGCGGTGTAAAAGGTGCTTTCAATGCTGTTTTGATTTTGTTAAAAGTCGCGTCGATTTCAGGCGTTACCGGCGCATCATCGATAATTTGGCTGACTGTTCTCATTTGACCGTATTCCTTATGTGATTAAAAACTCAGTTTTAGCAGACTGCCGGAAATGTTGGAATGAGTAAAGGGCATCTCTAAATTATTGCTGCTGTCCTCGAAATGGTGACAACAGCAACAGTTTACGCATTGCTGTTCCTCCGGAGTACTTCTTTAAACCGGGACAGACTTTAATAGCGTACCGTGTTTTCCGCGATATCCAACCGCTGGCGTTCCACGGCAATTTCGGCAACCCACATATCTTCATAAGTTTGCCATCGATTCCTGGTTTTGTCTGTTGTCTGCGTAACATCCGTAATAAAAAATCCAGCTCGGTAGGATGTGCCGACCGTAGGGAGGCGCATCGGTTATATCATTCAAGCCCCTCGATATCATAACCTTCATGACTTCCCCAATTCCCGGAAAAGGGTAACGTTATTTTGTGTATTCAAATGCGCCACGAAGTAAATCGATTTTCTCGACTAATAGCCGATTGCACTTGCGTTCGGCAGGATTAACCGAAAAAAACGGGAACCTACGGCAATGCAGGCGTATCGGTATTCTGTCATTTCGCGTGTTTTCCTGCTTTTAAACTAATGCTTGATTGATGTGCCTCCTTGCGGTCGGCACATCCTACCGGGCTTTATCATAAGGAGAATGAGATGAAACATGAGTTTCCCCAGCCTTTTGCTCAGCAGTATGACGAGTAAAGTTAGACTGGATGCGATATTGAAAGACCTGACCCCGTCTTTGCACGACCAGAACTCATTACTGAACATTAATCGGGGCATCGCAAACTCGTTTTGTTGGTGTGCAGGAACCCCAATATTACGAGTTTGTTTCTATCTATGAAATACTTATCTCAACGCGTCAAAACCCCTAATACTTTTTATGTTATTTTCTTCTTTTTGCTACGAAAGAAGCTAAACCTAAAAACCCTATTAAATAAAGCCATAATGTACTTGGCAATACAACTGGAACTACAGGGTTTGAGGCTGTTGCAGTAAAGCCAATATTATTAAAGTCTACTTGTCCATTTGAACCAGTCAGAATGGCATTCACATACTGTACATTTGATGGAAAAGAAAGAGAATAATCTTCGGCGAAAATAGGGTTGCCGCCAGCTCCGCCTAATGCAGGCATAACATTTAAAAGGCTTCCGACAAGATTATGGGATGAATCAAAGAAAGTGAAATCAATGTTGTCAACATCAAAAGCTTCTTCAAAATAATTCCAAAAATGCAACTCGGTCAAATCATATTCAACGCCAAAATCAAAATCTAACTCTAACGGCCCACCACTTACCCATACATGGGTTGTTGGGCTTATATGATTTTCTGCAGCAACAGCAGACGGAGCATCAATTACATTCGCAAGAGATATGGCTGTTGTTTGATTTTGAAAGGGCTCGGCAGCCATACTGCTTCCTAATGAAACAGTAATGTTTTGATCATTCAGATAAATTGCATTAGCTGCACTAGAAATACTACCCAACAATGCTGCTATACCGAAATATTTAATATATTCTATTTTCTTATTCATTCACAATGCCTTGTTAATATTATGTTTGCTCAGTTTTATGATGGGACATCTCTTTCAAGAAACAATTTTGTTACAATACGGCGTTGTTCACTAAAAAATTTCTTACATATCAATCATATGCAGTGTCAATATTTTTTGTTCTCGCTTCTTCGTTTTGTCTTCGTCTTGTTTTGCTTAAAACTCTGAATTTTTAGAGGCGCACGAAAGTTATAGTGAACATAAACTATGTTACCCTAAATGTAACTATTCAGCGTAATCAAAAAACTAAAGACAGCCCTATAAGAAATCAGG
>CAZXBP010000060.1:0-14989 GCA_964639015.1 uncultured Nitrosomonas sp. | reverse complement strand
GCAGTATCCATCTGGGCCATCTTGTGGAATACATTCAGACGGATATCTGGGTGCGCTTTCAGAAAATGCGCGGACACGAGACTCACTACGTCTGCGCTGATGATACGCACGGCACGCCGATCATGCTGCGCGCCGAACAGGAAGGCATTACACCGGAAGCACTGATCGCCCGCGTGCACGACGAGCATTATGGTGATTTTACCGGCTTTCACATTCATTTTGATAATTATTACAGCACGCATTCCGATGAAACGCGGCATTATGCTGAAGATATCTATCAGAAGCTGAAAGCGGCCGGACTGATCACCGCGCGCGGCATCGAGCAGCTGTATGACCCGCAACGCAACATGTTTTTGCCGGATCGTTTCGTCAAAGGTGAATGTCCCAAATGCGGTGCAAAGGACCAGTATGGCGATTCCTGTGAAGCCTGTGGTGCGGCTTATACGCCGACCGAGTTGAGAAACCCGTATTCTGCCGTTTCTGGCGCCACACCAGTGAAAAAATCATCGGAGCATTATTTTTTCAGTCTGTCGGATGAACGCTGCGTCGATTTTCTGCGCCGCTGGACGCGTGCAGGCCACTTGCAGCCGGAAGCGGCCAATAAAATGCATGAATGGCTCGGCGATGCCGGAGAAAACAAAATGTCGGACTGGGATATTTCGCGCGATGCGACTTACTTCGGTTTCGAAATTCCCGATGCTCCGGGTAAATATTTCTACGTCTGGCTCGATGCGCCGATCGGCTATATGGGCAGCTTCAAGCATTTGTGCGCACGTGAAAACATCGATTTTGACACCTACTGGCGCAAGGACGCCGAAACGGAGCTCTATCATTTTATCGGCAAGGATATTCTGTATTTTCATGCGCTGTTCTGGCCAGCGATGCTCAATTATTCCGGCTACCGCACGCCGACGCAGATTTTTGCGCATGGTTTCCTGACCGTCAACGGTGAAAAAATGAGCAAATCGCGCGGCACCTTCATTACCGCGCACAGCTACCTGAAGCAGGGGCTGAATCCGGAATGGCTGCGCTATTACTACGCGGCGAAACTGAACGGCAGCCTGGAGGACATCGATCTGAATCTGGACGATTTTGTCGCGCGCGTGAATTCCGATCTGGTCGGCAAGTTCATCAACATCGCCAGCCGTTGCGCCGGGTTTATCACCAAACGTTTTGACGGCCGGCTGGTCGACGGAGAAGACTACAGGGCGCTACAGCAAACCGTTGATGAACGGTTTTCCAACTGGCGTCCGGATGCAATCGAAAAAGCGTTCGAAGCGCGCGATTTTTCACTTGCGGTGCGTCAGATCATGCGATTCGCCGATGAAGCCAACGAAATGATTCATGCAATGGCGCCGTGGGAAATCGCCAAAATACCGGGCAGGGATGCCGATCTGCAACGCATATGCAGTCTGGGCATTCAGCTGTTTTATCTGCTCGCGCGTTATCTGAAGCCGATTCTGCCGGAAACCATCCGGCAGACTGAAGATTTTTTGAATTGCAGCAAACTGACCTGGCCATGCCTTGCCGCGAACGAGCCGGTATCGCAACTGCTGCTGCCCGCCGGACACGCGATTCATGCGTATCAGCACCTATTGACGCGCATCGACGGTAAACAGATCGATGCGCTGGTGGCCGCGAACAAACAAAGCCTTTCGGCGGACACCAGCGCGGCAAAAACCGGTGCTAAAGTCGATACAAAACATCAAGCCGCCGTTGCGCCGATAGCCGAAACCATTACGATTGACGATTTCAGCAAAATCGATTTGCGCGTGGCGAAAATCGTCAATGCCGAGCATGTCGAAGGCGCGGAAAAACTGTTGAAGCTGACGCTCGACATCGGCAGCGAACAGCGCACGGTATTTGCCGGCATTAAGTCGGCCTACGATCCGGAGCAGTTGAAAGGGCGCATGACCGTGATGGTCGCCAATCTGGCGCCGCGCCAGATGAAATTCGGCCTGTCGGAAGGCATGGTGCTCGCCGCCGGCAGCGGTGGCGCGGAATTGTTCATTCTCAGCCCCGACACCGGCGCGCAACCCGGCATGCGCGTCAAGTAGCGATTGTCTGACGCCTGAACTTGTTATTCATGGAACCGCTTGCCGCGCAGATCATGCAACTGGAACTGAAGTTGCTGCATACCGACATGCGCGCGTATCCGGCGGTGATCGACGAACTGCTGGACAGTACATTTGAAGAAATCGGCAGTGACGGACTGGCGCATTCCAGGCAGGAGGTGGTGGCATGGCTGCAGAACAAGGACAGCGCGCAGCACTGGTCACTGGCGGATTTCCGCATCAAACCTTTATCGAATGACATGGTCATAGCGGTTTACCGTGCAGTCAGGCACGATCCGGCGCAGGCGGCGGGCAAGGATCAGAACGGGCAGGAAGCAAATCGGGGATCGATCCGCAGCTCCGTCTGGCAACGACGCGGCGATCACTGGAAAATGGTTTTTCATCAGGCAACACAACGCGTTTAGGAGAGCAAATTGGAAGCAGCGACAGCATCGGCGGAACAGCAACTCAACGAAATCAAAACCAATCTGGCAACCATCCAGCAGAAAATCGCCGATGCCTGCGCCAAAGCCGGGCGCGATCGGTCATCCGTGCGCCTGTTGCCGGTCACCAAAACCGTACCGACGGAGCGGTTGCGCATCGCTTTTGCCGCCGGGTGCGAGGAAATGGGCGAAAACAAGGTACAGGAAGCACGCGAAAAATCCGAGTTGCTCAGCGATCTGGCGATCAAATGGTGCATTATCGGCCACCTGCAAACCAACAAGGTCAAATATATCACCCGTTTCGCGCATGAATTCCAGGCGCTCGACAGCCTTAAAGTTGCCGCCGAACTCGACAAGCGCCTGCAAGCCGCCGGTCGCGGTATGGATGTTTATGTACAGGTCAACAGCTCGGGCGAAGTCAGTAAATTCGGTCTGCCGCCGGAGGAAGTGGAAGATTTCGTCCGGCAACTGCCGGATTATTCGTCACTCCGGATCAAGGGGCTGATGACGCTGGCGATTTTCTCAAGCGACCATGAGCGCGTGCGCGCCTGCTTTGTCAGAATGCGCGAACTGCAGGAACGGCTGCGCCAGAGCGCACCGGCGGGACTGTCGTTTGACGAGCTGTCGATGGGCATGTCCGGCGACTTCGAACTGGCGATAGAAGAGGGCGCAACCGTCGTGCGCGTGGGACAGGCGATATTCGGCAAACGGCCTTTACCCGACAGCCATTACTGGCCGGGGTTTGGTTAAGGCTTTCATTGGTGATTTTTGCCGGAAGCGCTGTTCTTTGCCTCGATTGATTTCTGAAACTTCGCCAGCTCGACCAGGAGCGTTTCGCCCCAGCGGCCTGTCTCGGTGATTGTGGCGGCATACAGTGCGCTGGCATAGCCAAGAATGATGGCGAAGCCTTTGGCAATGTCGTCATCGCTTTCATGCGGGCCAGCCAGATACTGGCACCATGCAACACGGGATGCGGTGATCAGTCTTTCGAGTTCAAGTTGCGTCGAAACAAACCGGATATGTCCTTCCGTGCCGGCGAACAGGGAATTGGCCGCGAGACAG
Source organism: uncultured Nitrosomonas sp. (assembly GCA_964639015.1). GTDB lineage: Bacteria > Pseudomonadota > Gammaproteobacteria > Burkholderiales > Nitrosomonadaceae > Nitrosomonas. The sequence continues at coordinate 11,430 of CAZXBP010000060.1, read as the reverse complement.
CTCGCCGCCGCGGCAAGAAACGCATATCCGTATTGTCCCCAGTCCTTGAACAGGGATGCGTCAGTTCCTGCGAGCAAAGGCAGCAGTAATCCGATAGTCCCGAGCAGCCAGGCGCCAGTACGCGTCACACCCGAAATCCACGCCCGGGTTCCTCTGCGGCGGTAGTAATAGTGAACTTCCGCTTCGGCCAGCTCATCGACAGCAGCGAAGAGCGCGGAAAGCGATCCCACGGCGTTCTGCTTATCCCAGTCCAGACCTTCCAGCTTCGCTCGAAATGCCTTGATGCGCCGTGGATTTTCCGGGCGAAAGCGCTGAAGCCAGGTAGGTGAGGGTTGTGGCATTATGGGGCTTTCTGGGTATTAATGTCTGAGTTTACAGATCTTTTGCGGATTTATGATTAAGACCCGGTGAATTGATCTGTTATCTATTTAATCGGCAGACCATCGATATTCGAAGTCTTCTCTTTTTAAAACGGTTGCCTCTGTCAACTTCTGTTTTATTTCAGCACCACCAGGCATTATTGGTAACATACCGAAGTAGTTTCGTATCGCTCCGTTGATACCTGATAGACAACTTTTCGACTTGATCCAGTTTTGTGGACTAAATACTCTATTGGCGGGCTGTTGTTCATTGGCTGCCGCTTCCAGTGCCATGTTCAGGCTAATTCCAGCGACCTTAACAATTTCATCTACCATGCCAGATAACTGTGAAATTTCGTATGCCTTAGATGGGCTTGGAACCCGTTCAGCTTGATTATTTGAAATTGAGAAACACATAGCTACAGCATACAAATGGTGATAAGGAGCATAGGCACGCATTGCAAGGAGCGTTTCATTTAGATTGAGCGGGTTTTCAGTTATCCAAGTCTTGAATACTGAGTTCATCCACAAATTGAGTGCAAAGACATTTGCTGGAGAATAATCTTTGTTCTTAAAAAGCGTTTCAAAGTATTTGTCAAAAATCTTAGTTTCACCGTAAGAAAGATTGGGTCTTTGCGAGTGCCAAGCTACGAGATTTTTTGCAAACCCCGACAATTCGACAACGTGATCTTTGTTTCTGTCAGCGGGTGCTGCTTCACCTCGCTTTGTAATGAAGTAGCCACTTGGATACTTGAGTTCGTATGCCTTCTTGATTGCTAAGACACGCTTATCGTTACTTCTCAAGTCCCGGGCCTTAACTGCACTTTGAGAGTTTGTATAAATTGAAATTTTGTCGGCACGATCTCTTTGTGGAATTTCGTAAAATCTAGCAAGAATGAATGAATCATCAACTTTCTTAACTGTTTCGCTACATGAAAGTATCGTGTTCAGTGATTGACAGCCATTCACCACACTTAAACCGTGCAATGAAAGCATTTCACCATTTAAATTCATTTTATTGCATAACGCGGTGATGCCGTTGTGAAAGAAGAAAAAGTCGGAACGTTTATCACCTGTGATGGTGTTTCTGATGCCCTTGTTTACTGCATTGCTTGACCCTAAGCTTTGACGGACATTTTTCTGAAAAAGTGTTCCATCTTTGATGCCCGGGAGTTTAATACATTCCTTTAATGGAAGAGCTGCAACAATTACTGGTGTTCCAGCAATTTCATGGAACATGAATTTGCTTTCACTAAGACTGAGTTTGAAATTGATACTAGGATTATCTGACTCGATTGCGTATTCGTAGCGCCGCCTAAGTTCGTCGTTATCTATTACGTGAATGGTGGCATCGAAGTCATCATTCTCTCCAAATTTTGCTAATTCTTTCTGGAAGGTTTCTAGATCATCCTGAGCGGATTCAGTCAATTTTCCTGTTGTAATAAGTTCAAACGATATTTCGTAGTCCTCGTCAAGCGCCGCTGCAAGCTCAGATAGTTTTCTTTGTAATTTTCCGTTTGCTACGTTTTGAAGCCTGGATAGGTCTTTAATCTGTATCCACGATGAAAGAACTTCACGGAGAGGTTCTGCATCGACCACGCCATTCTGAATGAATTTTCCCTGTACGATGCGGACTATCGAATTGTCATCATCAATAATAATGGCATCTATCTGCTTATCGCCTGCACCATCGGTAATGTCATCTCTTGTTTCGTTCATATCACGGAAGAGCACATTGCGTAGATACCAAGCAACAAAGCGCTGTCCGTCATTTGAGAAACGTTGCTGAAAATAGTCTGCTGTAATTTGTTTCTTAATCAAATCATACATTGATGATTCCCTTGAGATGGCTAATTAGAGTTCTACATCCGAAATGACGAATAGTTTGCGTCAAAAATGAAACCTGACATAGAACGTTGCAGGCTATCGTTTTATAGTTTATGAAAATATGATGATTTAGTTTTTATATAATCTGCATTTTTTACAAAATAATCGCCGCGGCAACCTGGCGGCCTTCTTCCACCAGAATGTTGTAAGTGCGGCAGGCGGCCTGCGTATCCATGACTTCAAAGCCGATTCTCATTTGCAGGATTCTGGCCATCAGGCTGTAATCGGGAAAGCGGAGCTGCGCGCCGGTGCCGAGCAGGATGATTTCGGGTTTGCGCGGCAGGATGTCGTCGAAGTGTTCGAGGCTGAGTTCGGCAACCGATGCAACCGGCCAGTGTTCGATCAGCTGATCGGGAAAGACAACCATGTTTTTTTCATGCCGGATCTGGTTGATCATCACGTAGCCATCGCCGTAGCCGGAAAAAATATTTTGCTGCCCGAAATTTGCGAGATGTAATTTCACTGATTGCTTCTCCCTGTTCGTGGTTCTGTCAGTTAATTTTACAGACTTTCCGGTTTGCCGTTTTGTTCAAATTACCATGTGTTGTTTGATACAAAATTGTATACCAATCCGGCTTTATGCCGATACCTGATTGTTTTGAACCTAAAAACCTCAGTTGAATGGAATTTAGAGTGCGTTGATTTTTGTTTCCGGCAAGGCGTAATGAGGCGTAATAACGCGTTATTACAACGAATTGTAACGCAGCCGGAATTAAAAAGCGACGTGCTATAAATACCATAGTGTGATTCACCATCCGGATGAATAGAGATTGTTCAAGTTGTTCCATTTATTCATATCATTAGCCACTTCGAATAACGATCAACTGAGGTTTTTAGGTTGAATACTTTCCGCGGCTGCGGAGCATTATCGCGGTAACGGTCTGGCAAATCAGGACTCGCTGTAATCGCAGCACAACAGGAAACGCCGGTTTTCTGACACAATGATGTCAGATTTTTTTACAGTTTTGTATTTCTGTCGCGCGTCAGTGTGTAAGCATGTCTTTGTAATCTATTGATATATTTATATAAATCAATGCGTAAAAGAAATGGCATAAATATTGCTTGTAATATAAAAAAGCGTATTTCTTTTTCGGAAGGTGAATTTTCTTGCCGGTTATGACACTCAGCAGTTTTTGCCGTGCGGCTGATTTATATGCCTTGATGTGTTTTTTATCCTGTTTTCCGTTTCGAAAAGGCGTTACTATTTTTTGAAGCCGATTATCCGGCACTGTGAATTCATGCACTTATGGCAATGATAATCATAATAAAAAAGTAGTATTAAATGATAAGAATAATTTCTATTTAAGAATGACGGCGCATGTCACAATTTCGCGCCGTATAAAACCATCAATCGCTCATGCTTTCACAACACCCCACAAACAAAATGATCAGTCTGGGTTTTGGCCTGATTGTCTGCATTTTTGCGTTAATGGTCACCATCAGCTTTACCGAGATCGTAACGCTGCAGAAAAGAGCCAGAACCGTTACTCAGACGGATATCCCGACCTTGTATGTCAGTACTGCAATGGACAGTCTTTTGAATCGCACGCTGGGTTCGCTGCGCAGCTGGATGCTGTTGAAGGACGAACACTTCAAGGGCGAGCTGCAGGAAAACTGGGCAAAAATCCGCATTGCCGAAGCGCAGATGGTGCAATTGTCACGCAACTGGCATCAATCCGCTGATCGATCCCAGCTCGATACATTGCGCGGTATTCTGGACAGTTTTGAGCAAGTGCAGCTTGAAATTCTCGAGCTGGCGCATCAGGACGGCAATCTACCGGCAAACCAGCTGCTGGCGGAAAAAGTTACGCCGCTGCTGCTGTCCATGACCGACCGCGTCATTGAACTGGTTGATCTGGAAGAATATGGAGAAGTCAATCCGGAGCGCAGGAAACTGCTGATTGCGCTATTCCGCTTCCGTCACACGCTGGGCAAAGCGCTTGCGCATATCCGTTCTTATATTCTGACGGAAAAGGAACATTTTATTCAGGATTTTAATGCGGCCTGGCAGGCGAATCAGCATTATATGGATGTGCTGCATACGATGACCGGTCTTTTGTCGCCGGATGGACAGAAAGTTGTTGAAGACCTTGCTCAGAACAGAGAAACACTGACCGCACTGACGCATGCGACATTCTCACTCAGGCAAAGCGAAGATCACAATCGCGCCAACTATCTGCTAAGGACGCAGGTCATTGAGATGAATCAGCGAATCAGCGGGATTCTCAATCAGATGATTGCCAATCATCAGCGCATGTTGCAGCATGACAACGAGGTGATGGCCGATTCGATTGACGCATTCAAAAACAAGCTGCTGATTACTTCGCTGATCGCTTTTCTGGTGACGATATGGCTTGGCGTCAGGATTTACTATAAGTTATCGGCGGCGCAGATCACGATAGACCAGCGCGCGGTGTTAATTGATCAGAATATTATGATCGCCTATCTGGATCAGAACGGTTGTGTCAAAGAAATGACCAATTCCCTGTGCCGTGCCCTGGATGGCGTTAAATCGGATTTTATCGGCAAGCCGAGTTTCTTTTTTCTGCCAGACGGGGATAAAGATCCGCGATACATGCATATAACCCGAACGATTCAGACGGGACAGATCTGGGAAGGCGAAATTGAAATCACGCATTACAATCAGGAAAAAATCTGGCTGTATTCCAAAATCATACCGACCGTTGAAAATGGGCAGGGCCAGGGCTATACCAATATCCTGCAGGATATTACCGATAAGAAACGCATCGAAGAGCTTTCGATCACCGATAAATTGACTTCGCTGTTCAACCGGCGCCATTTTGATAATGTTCTGGAACAACAGCTGAAACATGCGCAGCGTGCAAATACGCCGATCGCGCTGTGTATTCTGGATATCGATTTTTTTAAAAACTATAATGATTACTATGGTCATCAGGCGGGTGACCACGCGCTAACTGAAGTGGCACGCGCGCTGAGACAGAACCTCAAGCGCACGAATGATTTTATCTTCAGACTGGGCGGCGAAGAGTTCGGCATCATTTTCAGCAATATGAGCACAAACCAGATCAGCGACATACTGCATCAGATACAGGACAGCACTATCGGACTGGCGATCAGGCACGAGCGCAGCGAAGTACATCAGTATCTGACGGTTTCGATGGGGTGCAAGGTGTGCACGCATGCCAGAGACATTCAGCCCGATACGCTTTATCTGGCTGCGGATACCGCGTTGTACCAGGCCAAGAAGAGTCGTAACAGCATTGTGATTGTTTGAAGATGATTGCCGCGTTTATGGTTTCTGCAGCAACGTCACGGGATCTGTATAGGGTTTGCCCAATTCACGCGCAACAGCCTGATGCGTGATCTGACCCTGGCAGACATTCAGGCCGTCACGCAGGTGCGGATCATCCATGAGTGCTTTCCGGTAACCGTTTTCAGCGATCGACAGAACGAACGGCAATGTGACATTGTTCAATGCAAAAGTCGATGTGCGCGCGACAGCGCCGGGCATGTTGGAGACGCAATAATGCACGACGTCGTAGAGGATATACATTGGATCGGCCAGTGTGGTGGGGCGCGATGTGGCAAAGCAGCCACCCTGGTCGATCGCGACATCGACCAGAACAGAACCGCGGTGCATGGCCTGAACCAGTTCGTGACTGACGAGGCGTGGCGTTGCCGCGCCGGGGACCAGCACCGCGCCGATAACCAGATCGGCGGTGGTGACATGTTCTTCGATTGCATCGATGGTCGAAAAAACAGTATTGACCCGGGAGCCGTATTGCATATCCAATTGCTGCAAGCGGTGTATGGATTTGTCCAGAACCGTAACATTTGCTTCCATGCCCATGGCGACGCGCGCGGCATTGATGCCGACAACGCCGCCGCCGATGACGACAACTTTAGCGGATGGTACGCCGGATACGCCGCCCAGTAACATGCCGCGTCCGCCCTGATCCATCTCCAGCGCATGCGCGCCGGCCTGAATCGACATGCGACCGGCCACTTCACTCATCGGCGCGAGCAACGGCAGTCCGCCGTATTGATCGGTAACCGTCTCGTAGGCGATGGCGATGCAGCCTGAATCCAGTAATCCCTGTGCCTGAACAGGGTCCGGCGCCAGATGCAGATAAGTAAACAGTACCTGACCGGAGCGCAGCAACGCTAGTTCGGTAGCTTGCGGTTCTTTTACTTTAACAATCAGTTCGGCCCGGGAAAAAATTTCTTCCGGCGTATCGACGATTTCCGCGCCCGCTGCGCGGTAAAAATCATCGTCAAGGCCGATAGCCTGCCCCGCATTTTTCTGTACGATGACCTGATGACCATGCAAAACGAGTTCACGCACCGAAGCCGAGGTCAGACCGACACGATTTTCATGTGTTTTAATTTCTTTTGGAACGCCAATCAGCATTTTGAACTCCTGCGGGTAATAAAAAAGATTAAACCTAAAAACCTCAGTTGAATGGGATTTAGAGTGCGATAAGCCGTTGTGACAAAAAGCACAGCGTATCAATGCCAGGCTCGTTATTATGCATTCAACGCATCATATTTGTTAGTTCTTCCGGTACTGTTACGACTCTCCTTTAACCAGCTTTGCGCAGCAGCATGCCCTGGCTGGTTTTTTCTTGCTCAGATTAGATGATTCCGCCATTGGCGCCTATGTTCTGTCCGGTAATCCAGCGCGCTTCTTCGCTGGCCAGAAACAATACGATCTGCGCGATATCATCGGTTTCGCCAATCCGGCCAAGCGACGATAACGCCGCCATGCGCTGAATATCTTCTTCGGTTTTTCCGGCACGGAACATGTCGGTGAAAACCGGGCCCGGTGAAACCGAATTCACCGTGATGCCGCGTTCACCGATTTCGCGCGCAAAAATCCGCGTCAACTGTTCAACCGCGCCTTTCGTTGCGGCATAGGGGCCATATTTGGGCAGCATCAAACGCGTTACCGTGCTGGAAATATTAATGATGCGGCCATGGTCTGCCAGACGTTCGGCTGCTTCGCGCAAGGTATAAAAAATACTTTTGAGATTAATATCGAGAATGCGATCAAATTCGTCATCCGTGAATTCGGCAATTTTTTTGAAGATCAGTATACCGGCATTGTTGACGAGAATATCGATACGTCCGAAATGTTCGATTGCGGCATCGAATAAACGCCGCACGTCGTCAGGATTGCTGACATCCGCTTGCACTGCAGCACATTTGCCGCCGGTTTGCGTAATGGCCATGCAGATTTCGTCGGCAGCCTGTTGGTCATGCGCGTAATTGACCACAACCCTGGCGCCTGCGCGGGCAAGCCGCAGGGCGATTTCAGCGCCAATGCCCCGCGATGAGCCGGTAACAATGGCGACTTTTTCATAGCATTCCGTCATAAGGATATCCCCGGAATATTTTCAGGAATCTTGAATAATTTTAAAAAATTGCCGGTTGTGGCGGCAGCGATTTCCTGCAGGTCAACAGCGCGCAAACGGGCGATTTCCTCGGCAACGTGGCGCACGAAAGCGGGCTGATTCAACTTGCCGCGAAACGGAACGGGCGCAAGATACGGCGAATCGGTCTCGATCAGCATGCGGTCCAGTGGCGTTCTGATTGCGACATCTTTAAGCGCGGTTGCATTTTTAAAGGTAACAATGCCGGAAAAGGAAATATAGAAATTCATCTCGATCGCCTGTTGCGCTACCGCCCAGCTTTCGGTAAAACAATGCATGACGCCGCCGACCTGATCAGCGCCTTCTTCACGCATGATGCGCAGCGTATCTTCTGCCGCGGAACGGGTATGGATAATCAGCGGCTTGCCGGATTGCCGCGCAGCGCGGATATGCTGACGGAAACGTTCGCGCTGCCATTCCAGGTCGCCTTTGAGGCGGTAATAATCCAGTCCGGTTTCTCCGGTGGCGATCACCTTGGGGTGATCAGCCAGCCGGACAATCTGTTCAGCGTCGGGCTCATCTTCAATTTCGTAATCGGGATGCACGCCAACCGATGCAAACAGATTGTCATGCGTTTCAGCCAGAGCCCGTACGCGCGGAAAATCGGTCAGATTAACGCTGACACAAAGCGCATGGGTAACCTGATTTGTCTCCATGTTGCGCAACAGCGTTTCGAGATCGCTGGCAAGGTCGGGAAAGTCCAGGTGACAGTGTGAGTCGATAAACATAAGTTCCTTTCAAATTGATCAGCCGACTGATGGATTAATGTGCGCCGCGCACAGCATCCGCCCAGCAGTTCGGCGTTTCATATAAACGTACTCTTTCCAGTTGCAGGTGATTGCCGTAGGTATCCTGATAGGCTTTGTCGAGCAGGTCGAAGGCAATCACCGCGAGATTTTCGGCAGTAGGCTGTACGTCCAGCACAACGGTTTTATGCCCTTCAAGTGTTTGCAGAAATTGCATGACCGGCAGATCGCCGGAGTAAACCAGGAATGCATGATCCCATTGATCGACCAGTATTTTTTTCGCAATCCGCTTGACTTCGGAAAAATCCATCACCATTCCTTGTTGCGTCACACCTTTCTCGGCGATAATATCACCGGAGAGCGTTATTTCAATGGCATAGCGATGTCCGTGTAAATGGCGGCACTGGCTGTTATGCGTTGATATTCTGTGACCAGCATCGAATTCCAGTCTGCGTGTAATTAACATACGGGCATTTTTTCATCAGTTGATTTTTAGCGGGATTGTACCATTGCAGGAAGCCTCAGACTTACTCAAAACGACAGACCACAGCCGCGACACGGCCGGACTGATCTATGTGTATCCGGTTGTTTCACGCCGTGCGGGCGGCGTATCCATCGGCATTAATCTTAATCCGAATAACGCCTGTAACTGGCGTTGCATCTACTGCCAGGTTCCCGAACTCAAGCGCGGCGTTGCGCCGCCTGTCGATCTGGGCAGACTGGAGATGGAGTTGCGCGGATTCCTGGCGGAGCTGATTTTCGGCCGTTTCATGCAGGATAAAGTGCCGCCCGAGGCGCGGCATATACGCGATATTGCATTATCGGGCAACGGTGAACCAACCAGCGCCAAAGCGTTTGCACAGGTCATTGAACTGATTGGCCGTGTTAAGCAGGATTTTCCTTTGCCGGACGATTTGAAACTGGTTTTGATTACCAATGGCAGTTTTATTGACCGACCTTATGTATTGACCGGGCTGGCGCGCATGGCTGAATTAAATGGCGAGATCTGGTTCAAGCTGGACAGCGCGACGAATGAAGGACGGTTGCGCATTAACAGCACGCGCATGAGCCTCAGGCGGGTTCGCGACAATTTGAAACTGGCTGTCTCCTATTGCCCGACCTGGCTGCAAACCTGCGTGTTCAGTCAGCATGGTCAACCGCCATCCGAAGGCGAAGTTGCTGCTTATCTGGCATTTATAGAAGATTTGATAGCGAATGGCATCGTCTTGAGCGGCGTGTTGCTTTACGGTATTGAACGTGTGTCGTACCAGCCCGAATCGTCATCTCTGGCTAAAGTGGATGAGTCATGGTTCATTGCTTTCGCAAACAGAATCAGCGCGCTGGGTCTTCATGTCAAGCAAAGCTATTGAATGAAAACCAGATTGCATTGCTTGTTGTATTTGGACAACAATTATCATTCCTATAGAATATCTTTATTTATCAGTTGATTGTGCCGGAATGATTTGTGCGGTATTTCCGTTTCATAATGTAATTTATTCATTTTTTGAGTAAAAAAAGGCATTTTGGGGAACTTATTTGTGACTTCATGATAAATTATCGTCGCTTATAATTGTTTGAGAAGCCGGTTTTTAAAATATTCCTTCAGGATTTCAAGTCTGTTTTATACACATCGCACTTCAAAATCCGGTTTATATCAATCTTCATCTGGTTTCCTTCTGATGAAAGAAGATGCCGATGCCGGGTTTTGAAGTGTGGTAAGCCTATAACCCAAGATTTTAATTAAAGAAACAGCAGGTACTTTAACAACAGGAGTTGATACACAATGCGTTCGCTTTTATCTTCGGTTTTGTTCCTGGTCATTGCATCCAGGCGCGCAGCCGGTCTGATTGTCAGTTTGACTGGGTATGCACTGGCGTTTATTTTATGCATGTTCGTCTTTGTTTCCCAAACGTATGCATCAAATCAGGATGCAGCATCAGTTCAGACAACCCACAACAGCAAATTTGACTTTTCAAAAGTCCCTCCGGTAACGCCCATGCCCAGACTCGGCCTGTTTGCCGCGCCGCCATCCGGACCGGGCTATTACTCCGTCTGGGATCTGATTACAGGCAATCAACGCGAAAATCGTCCGGCCCGGCCTTATCCGCCGTTTGCATTAATGCCGACTTCCGCTTTCGATGTTGATTTCAGATATCTGGAAAATCCCGAGCATGAGCAGGATTTGTTTGATCCGGTAAAGCGCATCCATATGGGCAGTGACTGGCTTTTGTCGTTTGGTGGAAGCTTCTGGTACCGTTATGTTCATGAAACAGACAGCCGTCTGAATGCTGCCGGCATCAACAACGATTTCCATTTGCTGCGCACGCGTGTGCATGCGGATTTATGGTATCAAGACCGCGTACGATTATTTGCTGAATTTCTCGATGCGCGCGCATTCAGCAGTGAACTGACGCCGCTGGGCATCGAAAGAAACCATACCGATATGTTGAACCTGTTCGCCGATATCAAGCTGGCGGATATCAATGGACCGGTTTATTTCAGGGCAGGTCGTCAGGAACTGCTGTACGGTTCGCAACGATTGATTTCGACGCTGGACTGGGCAAATACACGGCGCACTTTTCAGGGCGGCAAGATTTTCTGGCGCAACCAGAAATTCGATCTGGACGCATTCTGGGTGCGTCCGATGAAAACCGAGAAAGGTGAATTCGACAATTGGGATACGCAACAGAATTTCTGGGGATTATGGGGCAGTATCAAACCCCTGCCGGGGCATTTGATTGATCTGTATTATCTGGGACTGGATAATCAGAATCAGGTATCCGCGCAGAATGTTGCGATTGGCAACGTGATGGGCGGCGATTTTTCGATCCACACCTGGGGCGGCCGTCTGGTAGGCAACTTTGACCGTATTCTTTATGAACTGGAAGGTATGTATCAGTGGGGTAAACGGTCGAGTCTCGACGTGTCGGCATTTGCCGTTGCGACAGGCGTGGGCTATAACATTCCGTTGCCGATGAATCCGCATGTCTGGATTCGCTATGATTTTGCTTCCGGCGATGCGAA
>CAZXBP010000059.1:0-15169 GCA_964639015.1 uncultured Nitrosomonas sp. | reverse complement strand
TGGTGGTTATGGAACGGTTTGCCGGTTTTAGCCGGAAATATTGCCGGTGGCATGCTTTTTACCGGTTTTTTGTTGTATTGGACGTTTGGTGCTGCGCATAAAAGATAATTGACTGTCTGTGAACTCATTTGCCCGGCCGATTAAAATTTGAAGATAGATGAGAATTGGTTTGTATCAAAGAAAGAGGGGAGTCGTGCGTTGGCAAATGCAGCAGGGCTGACAGGCTGTTGGCAAATGTGTTCGAGACAGCCGATACATGGCAATAACAAGGTGAAAAGCGGAGTTTATGCCAGATAAATGAGCATTTTGAGCCTGTTTTTAACGCCACAGCGCCAATATGCAGGTAGTTTTTCAATAGCATGTCAAAAGAGCTAAGTATTCAAGTATGTCATTTCACTGGTCGTATTATACTGGCAGCTTGGCAGGCCATGATGTCATTCATGCGACAGGTATCCCTGAGACAAAATCATAGAAAAGGTTAAATTTTGCGCATTCAAGTAATTTGACCAGACGCCGAACTGAATCGGGGAGAAGCTATTAATACTTTTAAAACTAGGGAAGAATCAGACGATGCATCAAGACAAGGCAGCAATACTCGACCAGCTGGAACTTATTTTTCAAGATACTTTTGTTGAAAGTAATCTCGCTTTTTCTATTGATACCAACCGGGATGATGTTGCAGAATGGGACAGTTTAAGCCATATCAGACTGTTAACAGCCATTGAAGCAAGCTATGGCATTCAATTTGATCTGGAAGAAATTGTCAACATGACAACAGTGGCTACTATCGTTGATCTTCTGTATGAAAAACTAAATTAACCGCTTTCTTTTCCAAAGTATTGCTCCATGTATGAACTTCCTTGGCTGCTCAAGCCAGCTGATGATTTCAATGAACGCTGCGGTCGATTGTTGAATCATGCATCCCCCGTCACTGAAGCACGATTGCTTGCCAATTACGCTTTATCCATTAATCAGTCCAGCCGGTTATACCAAGCGTTACAGAAATCCGATCCGGAGAAACGTGCAACCCTGTCCAGGAATTTAATTCCGTTCAAATTGGGAATAGTCAGCAACGCTACCATGGATTTGATGCTACCTTCCATGGTTACTGCCGCCTTACGCATCGGGATTGATCTGGAAGTGATAGCGGCGGATTTTGGACAAGCGGCACAAGAAGCTTTTGATCCATCTTCAAAGCTTAATCAGTCGAATCTGGATGCAGTCCTGCTTGCACTTGATTACCGCGCTTATTCATTTCCTGTGAATAAACCTGGATATTCCGGGGAAAATGACGCGGGCCTTGATGCATTCGACTACTTGCAGCAAATTCGAGAGTCTTTTGCGCTTAACGGTAAAACGATTTGTATTGTACAGACACTGGCGTGTCCGCCTTATGACTTAAGTGGAAATCTTGATGCACAGCTTGATGGTTTGCTTCGAAGGTCAGTGAATACATTTAATTCTGTACTGACTGAAAATATTAAAAAAAGCGCGGATGTTCTATTCGATGTCGCAACATTGGCCAATGCTGTTGGTACCTATCAATGGTTCGATGAGAGACAGTGGTATATGTCAAGAGTGCCCATGGCCAATAGTTATATACCGCTTTATGCGGACTGTCTGGCAAAATTGCTTGCGGCGATTCGAGGGAAAAGTAAAAAGTGCCTTGTTCTTGATCTGGATAATACGCTTTGGGGCGGTGTAATTGGAGATGACGGGTTAGAAGGCATTCAGATCGGCCAGGGGCATCCGGTAGGTGAATCTTTTCTGGCGATCCAGCAATGGGCAAAATCCCTGAAGACTTTAGGAATCATTCTGGCGGTGTGTTCCAAGAATGATAAGGTCGTTGCTCTGGAAGCTTTTCAGAAACATCCGGGTATGTTGCTTAAAGAAGATGATTTTGCAGTCTTTATCGCCAATTGGGACGACAAGGCTTCCAATATTCGCAAGATCGCTGAGATATTAAATATTGGTATGGATGCAATGGTTTTTGTTGACGATAATCCTGCGGAACGCGAGATTATCCGAACCATGATACCTGAAATCAGTGTGCCGGAACTGCCAAAAGATCCTTCGCAGTTTTTGCGTATATTATGTGCTGCGCGCTACTTTGAGAAAATCGATTTTACTGCGGATGACGCGCAGCGCAATGTACAGTATGCAGGTAATGCACAACGTCAGGCGATGCTGCAAAAGGCTCCCAATCTAACGGATTATTTAATTTCACTGGAGATGAAAATACATTTTGCGCCATTTAATGAAACCGGGCGGAAGCGCATCGTGCAGCTCATTAATAAAACAAATCAATTCAATCTGACAACCCGGCGGTATACTGAAGCTGATGTAATGGGATTTGAGAAATCCGACTGCTATTCGACACTGCAAGTGCATCTACAGGACAAGTTTGGAGATAATGGTATGATTAGTGTGGTTATCTGCAAAAATGCAGGCGATTGCTGGGAGATTGATAGCTGGTTAATGAGTTGCCGTGTGATTAAACGCAGAGTGGAAGAGGCGGTCTGCGACAAACTGGTGACGATTGCCCGGTCAAACGGCATCGAGAAAATACGCGGTTTTTATCGCCCAACCGAGAAAAATAAACTGGTCAGGAATCATTATCAGCAGCTGGGATTTGAATTGATTTCTTCGAATGATTCGGAAGATATCTGGGAGCTTGAAATCGAACGTTATCAACCGATGCATCCACCGATAGCAATTCAACCTAGAAACCGCAGTTGAATGGGATTTAGAGTACGTTGATTTTTATTTCCGGCAAGGCGCAATGAGGCGTAATAACGCGTTATTACAACGAATTGCAACGTAGCCGGAATTAAAAAGCAGCGTGCTATAAATACCATAGTGTGATTTACCATTTGGGTGAGCTGGCATTGCTCAGGTTGTTCTATTTATTCATACTGTTAGCCATCACGGAAAACGGTCAACTGAGGTTTCTAGGTTCAAGGCAACTTACTTAATCAAACTCATGAGTAATCAGAAATCTGCTGATAAAACAGTGTTAACGGGTATAAACCAGAGCGATCTTGACGATGTTGCCGAGTTTTTGCACCGAAACATGAATAATCGCTTTTCCGTTTCGGAATGGAAACGAGGCATTAGCAAATCGTGGTTGCAGGATGCGCCCAATTTTGGCTTCATGTTAAAGTGCGACAATAAAATTGCAGGGGTTTTATGTGCAATCTATTCTGAACAACCTGTTGCTGCTGGCGATATGAAGCGATTCTGTAATCCGCATAGCTGGTGCGTATTGCCCGATTTTCGTGCGCGTAGTATCGACCTTGTGCTGGCGTTGATACGCCAGAAAGGCTACACATTCACCATGCTGTCACCCAATAAAGAAGGCGTTGAGATCTTTCGGTTCTTGAAGTTTAAGCCTCTGAATAATGAAGTTGCGATATTCCTGAATATACCGGTTGTTACAAATGCCGGCGAGGTAATAAGCCAGCAGAAAATAGAGCAAATCAGCACGCTGTTGCCGCAGCAGGCTGCACAACATTATATTGACCATGCTGATTTTCCCTGGTTGAATTTTTTGTTCTTTAAAAGTGGGGATCGTTATGGTTTCCTGATTTTTAAAAAACAAATCCATAAAAGACTGGCCAGCGCCTGGATTCTATATGTCAGTGATGCTGCATTATTCCGGCAGTGCTGGCCGGCTATTCGTACCGATTTGCTGCTCAGGCACGGATTTTTTTTCAGCAAAATTGAATCCCGTCTTCTGGATCAGCCAATGAAAACATTATTAAAATCGGAACAAGGTCATCAGAAGTTCTATCTTGGTGACGAAGTGCCAGCTGATTGTGTGCAGAATTTGTACAGCGAGCTTGTAACGTTGAATTTATAACGCTCTGGCGTAACGCAAGCAATGCCATTCAGCCGGATTTATTTCTGATCATATTTGCGCCGATTGATGGCGTAATCGAAAATAGCTTTGCTCCACGGCAGTGTCAGCATACCGGGCAAACGTTCGACTTGTCTCGGATCCCGGTAGCCGCTGATGCCGATCTCCATGCCCTGATGACCGCCTCTGGGTTGTATTCGATAGGTGCCCGATAATCGATCCCACCAGGAAAGATTGAAACCGAAATTACTGTTCGCTTCATCCGCGCTGATCGAGTGATGAACGCGGTGCATGTCCGGTGTTACCAGAAACCAGCGCAACACCCGATCCAGTCTGCCCGGCAACTGTATGTTGCTGTGATTGAACATGGCGGCGGCATTCAGCAATACCTCGAATAACACCACCGCCAGTACTGGCGGCCCCAGCAGCAAAATAGCGGCAGCCTTGATCAGCATGGACAGAATGATTTCAATAGGATGAAACCGTATACCGGTCGTCAGATCGTAATCAAGGTCAGCGTGATGTACCCGATGCACGCGCCAAAGAACCGGAACGGCATGCATCATGACATGCTGCAGATAAATGATGAAATCCATTGCTACGACCGAAATGGCGACAGCGGCAGACAAGGGTATTTGATAATAATTCAATAATCCCCAGCCTTGTTGTTGAACAAAAACAGCGACACCAACTGCCCCTGCCGGAAACACCAGGCGCAGCACAACGCCGTTGAGCAACACCAAACCAAGATTATGAGTCCAGCGAAGCTTCTTCGGAATCGTCAGAATACGGCAAGGCGCCAGTTGTTCCCACGTCGCCATGAGAAAGAAAATACCGAAAAATGCAGCCAGTTTAACAATTAATTCGTTATGGATTATCCATTCGTGCCAGCTCATGTCATTTTTCCCGGACCTGGTTCAAGTATCGTACAGAGAAAAAATAACACTCAAACTATCACTCTGGACTTGATTAAAGTCAAACACAGGTAGAGAAATGGGCAGCTAGCTGACAATGATCGTTAGGTTGTAACAATTTGGCTTGGTCGCTTCCATGAGTGGTTAAGGTGATTGCTGGGATAACGCCGCTTAATTACACGGACTCCATATTTGACAACACATCTCATCATGTGGAATGACGTAATGCGAAGCGTGTTATAGAAACTGTTTGTTGCTGTGCATATGTTGCGTCAAACGGCCTCGCGCTCCTTGATCTTGTAATAAAGTAGAATTTTTCGTCCTGAAGTGCGTTGAATAGTTCAATAATTCGCCGGTTGCTGGTCAATTGGAAGCTGCATTAAAATGGCATATTATCGCCAACTGGAGAGGTCTGCTGGTACATGTAAGTCAAATCGAAAAGCTTCCGGAAAATCCGGTTCGATTCAGTGAAAAATCTGAGTTTAGAATCAACAAGCTGCATCTTCGTGGTTTCATTTTTTTAGGAAGCGCATGGCGCTGACGCTGATAATGATATTATACGCTGCGCTGCGCTGACAAAGTTCAGTGTTTTAAAAAACCGACTGATTGTCAATTATCATAAATATTGCATGATGATGTGTTTCATAGATCGCATGCATGAACGAGCAACAATTGGCGATAAGCATAGAGTATGTGCCAATCTCGTGCAAGCGGCAAAGCTATATGCCGGGCTTTGTTGTTGACCTAAGGTAGTACGGCGATGTTGCGTCAATAAATACAATTCTCTGAATATGTCAAATCAAAAAACACAGGTAATGCTAGTAGATGATCATGCCATGATGCGACATGGCATTACATTACTTGTCAACAAGGAGCCTGACATGAAAGTGTGTGCCGAGGCTGGTGACGGTAGTGAAGCTTTGGCGCTGCTTAAAAAAAATGGTCAAGTGGATATTGTGCTGCTTGATATAACACTTAAAACTCTTCCTGGTTTCGAAGTCATTAAAGGGATGCATCAGCTTCTACCTGCATTGCCTGTACTCTTTGTTTCAATGCATGATGAAGAAGTTTATGCTGAACGCGCCTTACAGGTTGGAGGACGCGGTTATGTCTCCAAACAAGAAACAGGCTCAGTATTGTTAACTGCTATTCGTGAAGTGTTGCAAGGTAATATTTATTTGAGTAAAAAAATGCATGCCAAACTGCTGAGAAAAATATCAGCTGGATATACTGAGCCTGAACAATTGATCAATACTTTAACAGTCAGCGAATTTGAAGTTTTTCATTTAATTGGAGCAGGACATAGCAGTCAGGAAATTGCTAGATTGCTTAACCGTAGTGTTAACACTATTGAAACGCATCGGTTTAATATTCGTACTAAATTGAATTTAAAAGATGGTGCAGACTTGATTCGTTATGCGTCGCAATGGAATTTAGCTGAACTGAGAAAAGCGATGTCTTAGCAGTCGATTCATTTAAGTAGGCGTCAAGCCGATGAACAAACTACAGTTTATTCAAACGACTTGCTATTTTCTCATAGTCTGTTAGGGAAATTCTGTAGATGACTTTTCGGATTCCTTCACTTCTCTTTACCAATCTGCTGTTATTAATTATCGTACAATCGTATAAAATCCAGTAGTAGTCACTATCAAACTAGGTCTCTTATAACAGGGTTCGGTGAATTTTCAAGTTTTTCCGTTCTGTTGCCGCCAGATGGACATCGGAATCAGGCGGAATACTGAAATCATAATATTAGCAGAGCCGACTTATGTTACGTTAAATAATCGGCGTCTTGCACCGGACGTTACCGGAGTACATTTCGTATCAATATACTAAGAATAATTGTTTAATTTATGTCAACCTCAAAAGCACAAGTAATGCTGGTGGATGGTCATGCCATGATGCGACAAAGCATCGCGATACTCATTAACATGGAATATGATCTGGAAGTATGTGCTGAAGCAAAAGATGGTTGTGAAGCATTGACAGTCTTAAGACATAACAGTCGTATTGATATCGTGCTGCTAGCCGTGACATTCAGGACGATATCAGGTTTTGAAATAATAAAAGATATACAATCGCTGTACCCCGAACTGCCTGTACTTTTTGTTTCCATGAATGACGAAGAAATTTACGCTGAGCGGGCCTTGCAGGCGGGGGCGCGCGGCTATGTCATGAAGCAGGAATCTGGAGCAGTGCTGGTCAGGGCCATTCGTGAGGTGCTCAAAGGTAACATTTTCTTGAGTAAGAAAATGTATGTAAAACTCCTGAATAAAATAACAATAAAACGTTCCGATACCGAGCAGCTGATCAATATGTTGACACCGAGCGAATTAGGAGTGTTGAATTTAATCGGACAGGGACACAACAGCCAGGAAATTGCCAAGTTACTCGAACGCAGTGTAAAAACAATCGAAACGCATCGCTCTAACATTCGCTCCAAATTGAATTTGAAAGATAGTACTGAATTAATACGTTATGCAACGCGATGGGTCAATGGACAACAATAGATTTGCTGGTATTAAAGTTGACTGTTGTGCCATTTATGTTTAGCACTGTTTATCATTTTTAGTTGCATCGGTGTGATTATGATGTTCGTTCTCAACCGGATGAGAATGGATCAGATTGCCGTGACGATGCAAATTTGCCCGCAAGGTAATTTTTTCCAGAACTTGCCTGATCAAAACAGAAATACAAAATATAAAAGCGCCGAACAGAACTATGGTTGCACCAGAGGCAACATTAAAAAAATAACTTAAATACATACCGCCGACTCCGATTACGACACCTATCGCAACAGAATATAACTGCATGATACTGAAACGATCTGTGAGCATGCGTGCTGTCATTGCAGGGATAACTAATGCAGCCGCGATCATCGTTACGCCAACGATGTTCATGGAAACTATTACGGAGAGCGTAAGCAATAATGCAAACAATAACTGCAAGACTTCTGTCTTAATACCGAAAATTTGTGCTGCTTCCTGATCAAAAGTCGCAAACAGCAACGGTCTGTATGCTAAAAACATGATGATCATTGTGATTGCTGTAACCAGGCCAATGATCATCAAATCACTGCCGGTTATACCCAGAATATTGCCAAATAATGCCGACTCTAGGCTTTTGTTTAAATTACGATGTTGACTGATAACCACTACGCCAAGCGCAAAAATAGCGGTTGTGACAATCCCGATAGCAGCATCCGATTTGATTTTTTTGTTTTTTGTCAGTTGATTTATCGTTAATGCTGCGAATAACCCCATAACTCCGGCACCAATGTAAAAATTGAAATTGAGTACGAATCCAATCACGGCACCGCCAAACGCGGCATGAGATAAGCCATGTCCGACATAGCTCATGCCGCGCAACACAACATGTACTCCGATCAATCCACACAAAGCACCGACCAGAACAGCAGCAATCAAGCCATGCCGAAAAAATTCATAATAGAGTGGTTCGAGAAAAAAATGCATTGATGGGTTATATGTTGTGATTAAACTTTAAGGGCGTGCTATTGGCAATCAGATGGTAATCGCCGTGTTTAATGATGATAATGTCACTGCCATAGGTTTTTGTGAGAATGTCGTTGGTAAAAATTTCGCGTGGTCGACCCTCGGCGATGATGCCGTTGTTAAAACAAATCACCCAGGGCAAATGAGAGGCGACGGCATTTAAATCATGCGTGGTCAGTATAATGGTCATACCTTGATTATTGAGATCTCCCAGAAGATGGAGAACTTCGTGCTGTGTTTTGATATCTACACCCGCGGTTGGCTCGTCAAGCACCAGAATTTGAGGATTACTTATTAAAGCGCGGGCAAGAAAGGCACGTTGGCGTTGTCCGCCGGATGTATGTGCAATGTGCTGACGCAGGCAATTGTATATGCCCAGTTTTTCAGCCAGATTTACTACATGTTCGCGTTCTTCTTTGTTTTGCCAAGGTAACAGACGCTTTCTGGTATAAAGTCCCATCATGATGACTTCTTCCACTGTGACCGGAAAACTCCAATCAACGCTTTCCAATTGCGGAATGTAGCCAATTCTTTTATTACGGACACGGTCAACCGGTTGACCGTTCAATAAGACCCGGCCACTAAATACCTTTTCCGCACCTAAAATCGTTTTAAGCAGCGTTGTTTTGCCGCAACCGGTCGGGCCTACTATGCCGACAAACTGTCCCGCTGCTATTTGAAGCGATAAACGCGTAAAAACAACATTGTTCTCATAACTGGTTGTGACATCGATCAATTGTATGGCAGGGTTCATCCTGCGGATTAATCAATCAGATTACTTGTATCTACATGACTGGCACAGCTCGGATCGCCACCTAGCGCATCAGTAATAATTTTGATGTTGTTGACCATCATGCCTATAAATGAATGATTGGGTTTTTCTGGTAATTCATCATCTGAAAGCTCATCAATATACATAGCACCCGATTCACGGGCAATTTGCTCCATAATTTTGCTGGGAAAGACTTCAGATCCGAAAATCGCCAGAATTTTCTCGCGTTTAATTTGCTCGATAATATGTACAATGTCACGAGGGCCGGGCTCAGTGAAACTTGCCGGCTGGATTGCCGCGATAACTTCCATTCCATAGCGTGGCGCAAAATAAGCAAACGAGTCATGATAAGTTACCAGCTTGCGGTTGGCTTCAGGAATGGTTCCGACGCAAGCAAAAATCGCCTGATCAAGACGGGTCAGTTTGGCAATATAAGCTGTTGCATTGTCTGCATAAAAATTCGCATTGTGCGGATCATATTCAGCCAGTCGATCACGTATGATCTCCGCATACCGTATTGTCATTGCAATGTTCGGCCAAAGATGTGGATTGGGGTTGCCTTGCTCTTTAGGAAAACTGAAATCATATTGCCATTCTTCTTCAGGCAACGTTTCGTTTGCCAGACGCACAATCTGCGTATCGGTTTTTTTTACCTTTTCAGCCAGCTTGGTTGTCGGTACTTCAAGATTCAACCCATTTACAATGATAATATCAGCACTTGCCAGTTTTTTTGCATCAGTTGGAACAGGCTCGAATGTATGCGAATCCATTCCGTTTGGAACTATCCCGGTTACCGTAATCAATGAGCCAGCTATATTTTCAACAATATTGGTTATTGGTGGTATTGTTGTCACAATGTGCAGCCTTTTCCCAGTTATTTCTGCATGCACTGGATTCAGAATCAGGCACAGTATCGCAAAAATCAATTGATACGGTAATTGTAGTAATGGCTTTTTCATGCGAGTGTAGTAAACCTGCTTAGGATGATTGAGTATTGGTTGCGCGGTGTATCTTCTGGCGCTTTGGAATCGGGGCTAAAGGACCATGACTATGGCTATGATGGTGATCATGATCACCGTGATGATGCCCGCCCGTACTGTAAGCTCCTGATTCCGGCTCGAATTGCGCAGTTTCTTCAATTACTGTTGCACCGAGTCCTTCCAGCATTTCCTTCAGTACGCTATCTTGATGGATTCGCAAAAAAACATCCGCTACCTGGGTGACGGTATGGCGATTACCTAAATGAAAAGCGCAGCGTAGCAGGTCGTATTCCGAATTACACGTAATGCGATACGTCGGTTCCTCGGCGGATATGATTTGAACAACTTTACCGTCGTCACTGCCCAGTAAGTCGTTATTACGTAAAACTGTACCGCGTTGCGTAATAATGGCGACTTCCTCGCCTGAGGCCAGTGCAGTTCGCAAACGACTGTTCACACGTAATTCATAAGGCAGAACCAGTTGCGCGTAGATTGAATCTGTGTGCGATACTTTCGTATTCAATATAAGCATTAATATTCCTTTATTTGATTTTGGAAATAAATAATTATTATTCTTTCTCGCAATTTAATCTGTTGCCGAAGTATATTTTTCCATCTTGAATCAATAGCATACCGCTCCGTCACTCGGTTGTCCTCGGGATGACTAAAACCGGGGTTTTGGTCATCCTTAACACTTTTTGTACAGTACTGCCTATAAACAAACTGCCGAGCGCACCTTTGCCCTGGCCGGTCATGACTATGGTATCGATAGCATTATTTTCAGCATATTTACATATTTCTGCTGCAACATCTTCTTCGCAAACAACAACGTCGGTGTTCACGTTCGCATCGGCATCGGTAAAATACTGACTGGCAAGGGTATCGAGTTTTTCTTTCGTTTGCTCCAAAGCTTTCTCGCGATATTCCTTAATAGCGCCCGGATTGGGCATTTGTTGTAACAGACCGGGTGGTACATCGCCGGTTTGAAGAATACTTAAAAGCGTAACTTGTTTTTCCTTCATTTTAGCTACATAGGCTATTGCAGCGAATGACACATCGGAGAAATCCGTAGTAACTAATAGCTTTTTAGAATCCATGTCGAGCAGATCCTCTTTAATTAATTGAAAATAGAGATTTATTGATTGCTACCTGAAATTTCTGATAACACCGATACTAATGAATACACATCCTAGACTTTCTAGGAGGCTATCCGAGAATAGCGATCGTAGCGAGAGCGAGGCTGGTTGAGCGGGATTTTTCGATCATTTGAGGCGAATAGTGGTTCTATTCAACAAAAGGATCGGAAAATCCAGCCAGCCAGAATCATCCACAGTAGATCAGTCTATTTTCGGACAGTCTCCTAGCCCTGTTGGCCTGAAAGTTAAGATGTGCTGGTGTTGTGGCCTTCGCGGCACCAGATTTCTAAATCTGATGCTAGTAGACTTCAACTCATAAAAGCTGTCAATACTTTCCGATTGCGCTTGTAGAGTCGATGAATTCTGCTTTTTATCTTTCAAATTTTCGGCATGTATATATTTCAACTGAACTGCCTGTGTTTAACTGACATAGGAACCGGCATCTAATACTTTACCTTAGATAAAAATAAAAGTTTCCCTGATTAAAAAATAACAATTTTCCTGAACAAGAAATAACAATTTTCCTGAGTAGAAAACAAAAGATTCCCTAATGGCGGAAGATTGGTAGTTGACTTAATATCATCAGGCATGGAGTATGTTGTATTAATATTCTGAATAAAATGCAAATTCATAGTCGTATTGCGCTTGCATCATTGCGGGTGTGCCTTGGAATTTAAAATGTGTAATCAAATTGGCGCACCTAGGAGGCTGTCCGAGAATAACGATCGTAGCGAGGGCGAAGCTGGTTGAGCGGGATTTTTCGATCATTTGAGGCGAATAGTCGTTCTATTCAACGAAAAGGATCGGAAAATCCAGCCAGCCGGAATGGTCCGCAGCAGATCAGTCTATTCTCGGACAGTCTCCTGGAGAATCAAAACTGATATTTGTTTTTGTCAGGCGCTTGGTTTATTTCATTGGTACTTGCGACACAGAAACTGATCAAGCGATTGAATCAGATTCATGAAAAAAAGAGTCATGATCAAACGTGACCGATTTGTTGGAAAATTCTAGCCGTGGAGAAATGTTCACTCTGATTGTTGTATAAGGCAAAAGTTTTTATACTTGATTGCGAATGGATTGGTTTATTAAATGATCAACTTGCTGAGAGTCATCTGTTGTCATAGAAAGGGAGATAGCGAATGAAGTTTGGTTTTTTAGGAATGTCCCCGGCGTCCGGTGTTAACAAATACTGGTCGGAGAGAGAGCAGCGATGGCAGCAGTGTCTTGGCGGCCTATTTAAGAATTATAAGGAATTGCTTGGAAGGCTGGTTTTTTTCACGGTAGTACTATTTACGGGTGCGACCTGTTCATCATATGTTTATGCCGAGGTTTTCGGTAACAATGGTTTTAAAGCCGCACCTGGTCATGACGAAACGGGCGGTGTAGGCGACAGGGAAAAACAGGACTGGTGGCTTAATGGTAATAACTTCCAGAACAATCATATCCGGATAGGTGATGTAAAAGCCGGACTTGACAAATATAAATTCCGAATGGAATATGACGATTACCGTTGGCTGACTATTGGCGCCGGTTATCGAGGTTCCGGTGTGTGGGCGCAAAATGCTCAAAACAATTATCGGGATCGGTACAGCAATGACAATGCCCGTATCTATGTGAATGGCCAGATCCATCGCTATATCAAATTTGAGTTCAATACGGAATGTTTCTGGTGTAACAACACCGATAAAGGCGACAATCCGAAAATTCTTTTCACTGTACTGGATGCGGTTGGCAAGTTTGAATATAACCGCTATTTCAATATCTGGGGCGGTCGTATGCTGGTTCCGACAGAACGGGGGGAATTGAGCGGTCCCTTCTTCCAGGCGACGCACGATCCTTTCAAAACGCCTTTTTTCTCCAGCGATTTCAGCACACACTTTGGCGCAGGCGGCGCCGGTCGCTACGGCCGTGATGACGGCGCTACATTCTGGGGTAGTCTGGAGCCCGGCTTTGTTCCAGGCACGCTGGGCTACGCGGGCGGTATTTACCGGGGATTGAGCTCCAAAAATAATATTGGCCCCAATCAGACGGACAATGTAATGTGGGCGGGCCGCCTGACTTACAATTTTTTAAATCCAGAGCAAAATCCCGGTTATTACACAAGCCAGACTTATTACGGTAAAGCCGGTGATATTCTGGCGCTTGCATTCGGTTTTTCCTATCAAAAGAATGGTGCCGGCTCACTTCAGCACAGCAGCGATTTTTTTGGTTGGGTGACGGACGCAGTATTCGAGAAAGTGCTCCCTGATAATCTGGGTGTTCTTACGTTTAATGGTGAATATAAGAAATTTTATGCAGACTATAACAGGGCCGCATTTTTAAACGAGGGTTGTTTCTGTATTTTTGATGGACAGTCCTGGACGGTTACCGGACTCTATTTAATTCCGGCCAGAATTGGAATTGGCCAATTTCAGCCATACGGCAGATTTACCAGCGTACAGCCCGATAACAGCAGCAACCGCGAAGAAATTGAAGGGGGGGTAAATTATATTATCGATGGCTTCAATGCCCGGGTTTCAGCATATTATCAATATGGCGACCTGTTTACGAAAGGTTTGAACTACGCGCCGGATGCCTTTGGCGAAAAGGTCAATGTTTTTAAGCTGTCATTCCAGATACAAATTTAGTTATCGAAAAATTTGAACAGCATGAAAACTGGCATGGAAGATTATGAAATAACAACCTAAGAAAAATGTCCATTTATCCAGATTTTCAACATATTTCAGAAACAGAGGCTTCCATTATTGACATAATAAGAGACAGCAATCAGTCGGATGTCGGCGAATCGCAGATAGCCGGGCAGACACAACTTAAGCCAGTGCAGCCAGGCTCTGACAAGAAACCGGATGCGAGTATCGTGCTGACGTTTGACAAAGATGCAGGAAAATCAAGATTGGCTTTACGCCAACATTTTGGACAACTCTATGTGCAAAAGCCTTTTTATCCCGAAGGACCGGAAGTTTGTCATGTCGTACTGGTTCACCCACCTGGTGGCGTTGTTGGAGGGGACAGGCTGGAAATCACAAATCATGTCGGATCCGATGCCAATGTGCAGATAACAACACCGGGCGCCGCAAAATGGTATCGGTCCAATGGTCATGTCTCGTATCAGAAGGTGACGCTTGACGTAAAAACAGGCGGTGCTATGGAATGGTTGCCGCAGGAAACAATTTTTTATGACGATGCGCAGGTTGAACTTGTTCAAAACGTTAATCTGGAAAAAAAATCAACCTATATTGGTTGCGAGATTTTTTGCTTTGGCCGCACTGCTTATGGCGAATCATTTGATTCAGGGCGAATCAGGCAAAAATTCAGTATACGTCGTGACAACAAATTAATTTGGTATGAACAGCTTAATTTGCTCGGCGGCGACAAAGCGATGCGTAGTTCGCATGTTCTGGCGAATAAAACTGTCTGCGCTACTTTGTTAGCAGTAAGCGACGCAATTCATTCCAATGATTTAATTAATGCACTGCGCGAGCAGGCAGCAGCCATCATCAATGATGGTGAAGTACTGGGCGTATCGCAGGTGAAGTCGGTGGTTGTGGCGCGTTATCTGGGCAATTCCAGTGAGGTTGCGCGTGCAGTAATGTTAAAGCTCTGGGATGTTCTGCGTCCGACTTTACTCGGGCGTGTAGCCGAAGTTCCACGCATGTGGAAAACCTGAAAAATACAACCCGGTCTTACAGTACGTGTTTTATCGTTTCATGCTTTTTTAATAACCAAGATACAAGGAGGCAATCATGGATCTAACACCAAGAGAGAAAGATAAACTGCAAATATTTACGGCGGGATTGCTTGCGGAAAGGCGTAAGGCGCGCGGCGTGAAGTTGAACTACCCGGAAGCAATTGCATTAATTACCTGTGCTGTTCTGGAAGGCGCCCGTGATGGACGCACGGTTGCCGAACTTATGTCCGAGGGCGCACGTGTATTAACGCGCGCGGATGTCATGGAAGGTGTTCCTGAAATGATCCACGACATTCAGGTTGAAGCAA
>CAZXBP010000058.1:0-15469 GCA_964639015.1 uncultured Nitrosomonas sp. | reverse complement strand
CATTGCGCCTTGCCGGAAATAAAAATCAATGCACTCTAAATCCCATTCAACTGAGGTTTCTAGGATAAAAGTTCTCATGCAGAATATCACGGTTGTCTTCGTATCACGGTTGTCTTCGCGTTGTTCGAAGACCAGCACCGGACGCTCTCCGTCGTTCATGAAACAGGTGCATGCATTAACCTGATAAAGTTACGCGGTCGCCTTTGGTGAAGCGGGTCATATGCGTTTATCCGTATGAATCTTGCCGTCGCGCATCATGATCTGCCGGTGCGCCCGGTCGCCGAGTTCGCGATCATGGGTGACGACAATCAGAGTTGTGCCGGCGTGGTGCAGATTTTCCAATAAGGTCATGACTTCAGTGCCGATACGATGATCGAGGTTGCCGGTTGGTTCGTCTGCCAGGATGGCTGTGGGATGCAGGATGGTGGCGCGCGCAATGGCGACGCGCTGCCGTTGCCCGCCGGATAATTCCGCCGGGCGGTGCTGCGCGCGATCGGACAGGTCAAATGCGTGCAGCGTCTGTTCAACGCGTATTTTGCGTTCACCGGGTACGACATCGGCGAGGATAAGCGGTAGTTCGATATTTTCGGCGGCTGTCAGTCGCGGCACCAGATGGAATGACTGAAACACGAAGCCGATTTTTTCCCTGCGCACCCTGGCCTGTTCGGCTTCGGACAAATCGGTCACTATTTTGCCGTCAAGTTCATAATAACCGCTGTCGGGTTTGTCCAGCAGGCCGATCACATTCAGCAGGGTCGATTTACCGGAGCCGGAAGGTCCCATGATCGAGACATATTCGCCTTGAGCGATGTCGAGGTCGATATGATCCAGCGCGTGAATGATCTGGTCGCCCATGTGGAAAATTCGCGTGATTTCCGCCAAATGGATCATGGCTGTGCTGAATCGTCCGCTTTCGGTTGAACGGCCATGCCCGGTTTGATTTCTTCCAGATCGAACGAAACCAGCACCCGGTCGCCTTCGTTTAATCCGCTTACGACTTCGGTATAGCTCCAGTTGGCCAATCCTGTTTCGATCGGTTGTTCTACCAGCCTGTTGTCGCTATTGATTAGCCACACCCGATTGTTTTGCCGTATGGCCTGGGTGGGGATGCGCAATACATCGTCATGGCTGTCGAGAATCACTTCAATATCCGCGCTGTAACCTGCCAGCAGATTGTACTCCGGTATGGCGTCGAACTCGGCTTCAATGTCGACGGTTCTCGCCTGCTTCTCTATTTCGGTGACATAAGGCGCGATGCGTCTGACTTTGCCGTGGAAAACCTTGTCCGGCATGGCGTCCAGCGTGATGCGTGCGAGCTGTCCCAGTTTGATTTTCGGCGCGTCGACTTCGTCCATCGGCGCGAGCACATAAAGGCAGTGATTGTCGATCAAGTCGATCACCGGCGGCATGGGAATGCCCGGTGGGGAAGGCGTGGCGTATTCGCCGATTTCACCGGTTATTTTGGCCACGATGCCGGAAAAAGGCGCTTTGAGCACGGTGCGCTCCAAACCGGCTTTGGCTACGTCGACCTGCGCCCGCGCGCGTCTGATGTCGGAGCGGGCGGCATCGCAGTTGGCCTGGCGCGCGCGCGCGTTGGCATCCGCGTCTTCGGCGCGCTGCGGGCTGATGAATCCTTCGTCAATCAATTGCTGGGTGCGGTATGATTCACGCCAGGCATTTTCGGCGAGAATGCAGGCCTCGCGCTCACGCTGTTGCGACATGGTCAGCTGACGTTCGGCCAGTTCCTGCTGTGCAATCAGGTCGGTATTCCATAATTCAAGTAGAATCTGATTTTTTTCAACGTAATCACCTTCCTTGACCAGAATTCTGGTGATCTGGCCGCCGAATGCCGGGGCCAGGCTGGCGCGCTGGCAGGCTTTGATGGTGCCCGCGCGCGTGTTCACCGCCGTTGTTTCAACGCGGCCATGCGTGATGATGCTGAATTCCACTTCAACCGGGCCGGGCCGGGTAAAATACCAGGCTGTTGCGGCACTCAGGGCCAGAAAACCGGCCAGTCCGATGAGACGGAAAGATTTATTCGTTTGCTGCATGGCAAAAGAAGGGGGGTGTAAAAAACATTTTTTAGGTTTGTTATTTCTCTGAAAACGTTATTGTACACATTCAAATAAAATGATTAACGCGGATTACCAAGACATGAATAAATCCTCCCGGCATGCATCCGGGGATACAGCTTTGGCGACAGGGCATTATCCGTACATTCTGTCCAGTGGCGATCAGCCTGCCACACTTGAGGCATTGCGGTTGACCGAGTCGGATTATGGCGTGATAGACCCGAAAACATTTGCAGCCATAGAAGCTGACAAATTATTCGACACCATCAATCATACAAAAACAGAAATCGGCCGATTCTGCCTGTACCGGTCGCTGACCCGACCGCTGTCGGATGTCCGGTTGCTGCGGCACAAACAGGAGGCGTTGCACGAAATAGAATCCGATGCGCAATTGCGGGAGTCGCTCGAAAACTATGTTGCGCACAGGGCGCGATACGAACATACGCTTAAGTATCTGCTCTATGGCGAATTTTCCGGCGGCTTGACGACGGATGTGCCGGCCGAGCGGACGGGCAGACTCGAATTTGGCGGTTACGGTTATCACCAATACCGGGAAGGCACGCGCTACGCGGTGGAGATGGTCGAAGACGCCAAAACGCTGCCGCAGCCGAAAAGCCGGTATTTGCGCGATATTGTTGAAACCATACAGGGTTTTGAACAATCGCGGATTTATCAGTTGATGAAGGGGCCGGTTTATCTGGCGAACGATAAATTCAAAACAAAATCGGAAAAGCCGCGATTTTTGCCGCTGCCCCGTTTCCGACCATCGATTTTCAAGTGGATACCCATGCTGGTGTTTATTGCGGCGGTGTACGCAATCCTGTTTTTTTTCGAACTCGTGGCTCCGGAACTGGGGGCATCGTATATCGGTTACGGTATCCTGGTGTTAACGGTTCCGGTTTTTCCGATTGTGTTGCTGGCGATGGGGGCGTCTGACCGCGATGCGATTATTTATCCACTGCGCAGGCAATTCAGGCAAAGCGAAGACCTCGCCAGGGCTGTTGAGGCACTGGGCATGCTCGATGAGCTGATGTCTTTCAGCCGTTACCGGCAGAGCTTGAATGAGTCGATGATCCTGCCCGACGTACAGGATGAGCAGCGCCATCTGCTGATTGTGGTGAACGCCAAAAATCCATTATTGGTTCACGAAAAACCGGATTATGTGGCCAACGATATAACGCTGGATACTGTCGGCAGGCTGCTGATTATCACCGGACCGAACAGCGGCGGAAAAACCGCATACTGTAAAACCGTGGCGCAGATTCAGTTACTTGGACAGATTGGTTGCTATATTCCGGCAACATCGGCTGAGCTGGTGCCGGTGGAACATCTTTACTATCAGGTTCCCGATCCGGGGCAGCTGGCTGCCGGGATGGGGCGTTTCGGCCATGAACTGAAACGCACCCGCGAAATCTTTTTCAACACCACGCCACGCAGTCTGGTTGTGCTCGATGAATTATCCGAAGGCACTACTTTTGAAGAAAAAATGACTTTGTCGGAATACATTCTGAAGGGTTTTCATCATCTCGGCGCGAGCACGCTGCTGGTTACGCATAACCATGAGCTCTGTGAACATTTGCAAAGTGAGGGCATGGGCCGTTATCTGCAGGTTGAGTTTGTCGCGCAGGGCCCGACGCATCGTCTGATTGACGGTATTTCGCGCGTCAGCCACGCCGACCGCGTCGCCAGTGAAATCGGCTTCAGCAAGGAGGACGTCGAGAGGCATATTGAAAAGATGATGACAGCGGCGGGACGTAAAGCCGAGTAGATCGGATCACCCTGGTATATTCATCCGGCAGCTGCGAAAAAAATTAAACCGGTTTTCCGGAATTTGCTTCTTTTTTTTGTTAAAATGTGCTTTTAATTTACTAATTTATTGGAGTTATTTGATGGCAATTGAAAGAACCTTATCCATTATCAAACCTGATGCCGTTGCGAAAAATGTCATCGGCCAGATTTATTCCCGTTTTGAATCAAATGGATTAAAAATAATTGCCGCGCGTATGAAACACCTTTCCAGATCCGAAGCGGAACAGTTTTATGCCGTTCACCGTGAACGCCCCTTTTTTAATGATCTGGTTGAGTTCATGATTTCGGGCCCTGTCATGGTTCAAGTGCTTGAAGGTGAAGAGGCCATCCGGAAAAATCGGGAATTGATGGGTGCGACGGATCCGAAAAAAGCCGAGAAAGGCACTATCCGCGCTGATTTTGCCGAGAGTATTGATGCCAATGCGGTTCACGGTTCCGATGCGCCTGAAACCGCTGCCGTTGAAATTGCCTGCTTTTTCCCCGCGCTGGAAATTTACACACGCTAGTTTTTGGCTTTATTTCGAATATGACGGTTAATTTGCTGGATTATGACAGGGAAGGTCTCACTCGTTTTCTGACGGAAATGGGAGAGAAGCCCTTTCGCGCAAAACAGATACTGAAGTGGATACATCAATCGGGAAGCGCCGATTTCTCCGCGATGAGCGATCTGTCAAAAGCTTTGCGTGATAAGCTGGCAGAGCATGCCGAAATTGAGTTGCCGCAGGTGCTGCGCGATCATGTTGCAGTCGACGGCACGCGCAAATGGCTGCTGTCAGTGGGCGATAATAACGGCATCGAAAGCGTTTTTATACCTGAAACGGGCCGCGGGACGCTGTGCATATCCAGTCAGGTCGGATGTGCGCTGGCCTGTACGTTTTGTTCGACAGGTAAGCAGGGTTTTAATCGCAACCTTACCGTCGCTGAGATTATCGGGCAGCTGTGGCTGGCGAACAAGACGCTCAGGGAAAGTGCTGACGGAGAATCTCTGCATGCGCTGCCGCCCGGACAGGATCGTCAGCCTGAACGCATGGTGACGAATGTGGTCATGATGGGTATGGGCGAACCGCTGGCTAATTTCGATAATGTCGTGACGGCGTTGCATCTGATGCTGGATGATCATGCGTATGGATTGTCGCGCAGGCGCGTCACGGTCAGCACTTCGGGTTTGATCCCGGCGCTGGATCGGTTGCGCGAACGTTGTCCGGTTGCACTGGCGGTGTCGCTGCACGCACCGAATGATGCATTGCGTGATGAACTGGTGCCCATCAACAAAAAATATCCGCTCAAGGAGCTGATGGCGGCATGTCGTCGCTACCTGCCGGCTGCGCCGAGAGACTTCGTAACGTTCGAATATGTGATGCTGGACGGCGTGAATGACAGCATCGCGCACGCCGCCGAGTTGGTGGAGCTGGTTAAGGATGTGCCTTGCAAATTCAATCTGATTCCTTTTAACGCATTTCCCAATTCCGGATTTAAACGCTCTTCTGCCGAAACGATTCGTGTTTTCCGTGACGTTTTAATGCAGGCCGGTCTGGTCACAACAGTCCGCAAGACGCGAGGTGATGACATTGCCGCCGCATGCGGGCAACTTGCCGGTCAGGTACGGGACAAAACGCGCCGTACGATGAATGCCTGTGCGGACAGGAATGTAATGGAGGCGACACGATAATGTACGTTCGAAATAAAATCTATTTGTTTTGTTTGTGCTGTTTACCGGCTATCTTTGCAGCGGGTTGCGTTCATGAACCGAGTGGTGTCAGACTGACGCCGGAACAGGAAGCCGCGCGGATTGCCAAAAGCGCTAAAATTCATACCGAACTGGCGTCTGAATATTTCTTCCGGAGGCAGTATAAAGTCGCGCTGGAGGAAATCGATGCTGCGTTAAAGTCCAACGCCAATTATGCCCCGGCTTATAATGTGCTCGGTTTGATCTATATGGTGCTCGATGATAACAGCAAGGCGCAGTCCAATTTCGAGCGTGCCCTGAGACTTGCGCCTGGCGATCCGGAAATACAAAACAATTATGGCTGGTTTCTGTGCGAACGGTATCCTGATCAAATTGACCGGGCAATTGATCATTTCAGGCGTGCCATCAACGATCCGCTTTACGAGACCCGGCACATTGCCTATGCCAATGCGGGGTTGTGCGAGATTAAGCGAAATAATTTTGCAGAAGCGTCTGTATTTTTACGCGAATCGTTAACGCTGCATTCAAGTTATACACCGGCGCTGGTCGGTTTGATTGAAATGGATTTCAAGCGGGGACAACTGGTTGCGGCACAATCCAGGCTGACTGAATTTAAACAGAAATATTCACCGACTGTGAAGAGTCTCGAACTCGGCATACACATCGAGCGTGCCATGGGCAATCCTCGCGCGGTTGACAGTTACATGTTTCAACTCCAGAAACTTTTTCCCGATTCAAAAGAAGCCAGAGCTGCCAGAGAGGGTAGGTTATAAATGAGTAATCTTTTTGATAACACCGACAATACTGACGGCAAAAAAGCCGAACAGGATTCTGCGCAAAAGCGTGACGACGCTGTGTTTTTGACTGAACGTGAATTGCCTGATCCGAGTCCTTTGTCAAAAAACTGGAATCCGTCCGAGCCGCTGGAAAACAGAACGTTGCCGGATAGTGAACCTGAAATCAGTCAATTCCTGAAAAATCAAGCGAATGCGGAAACACGTGATACAGATAAAGATACGCTGGATGCAGCCAGTGTCGTTCAAGGTGTGGGACACATGCTGCGTCATGCGCGCGAAGCCAGGAATATGAGCATTGAAGAAGTATCGCGCCAATTACGCATTTCAGTTCATCAGGTTGAAGCGATTGAAAAGGAGGATTTCGATACATTGCCCGGGCGTACTTTTGTGCGTGGATTTGTGCGTAATTACGCCAACCTGATGCATCTCGATGCCAATGCCGCAGTGCGGATGCTGCCTGGATTGTTGACGACGGCAACGCACGCGTCCCATGCCAGTCATGCGGAACAAACGCCGTTTAAAATTCAGGAAATGGCGACTTCTTCCAGGGAAAGGCAAGGGAGCGGCTATTTCCTGCGGATCATCGTGCTATTAATTGCCCTGGCGGCTGTAGGTTTTTTTCTGTACGACAAATTACCGTTATGGCTGACAGCTGAAGAAAATGTGCCTGAAAAGGAACGCGTCGTTCAGCGAAGCGATGATCAGGCTACGGTGGAATTGCAACTGGCGCTGCCCGCTTTGAAATTATCCACCGGTCCTGTCGGGACGACCCTGCCCAATTCCGGTGCGAGCACATCCGAATCGATCGTCACTCAGTTGCCATTGGCGAACCTGAATACCGTAGCCACACTGTTTTTTAACTTTACGGCCGATACGCATGTCAAAGTGATTGATGGTAACGATGATGTCATTTTTGATCAGCAGAATGCCCGCGGGACGCAGCAGCGCGTGAGCGGTAAAAGACCGCTGTCCGTGTCGATCGGCAAAGCATCGGCTGTCGAACTGAATTATAATGACAGAGCAGTTGATATCAATCCCTATACGCATCCAACCAGAGGCAGCGCACATTTAATGCTTGAATAAGGCCCGGTGTGAATTGTTTTCCTGATAATGAAATATCGAAAGTGATAATGAAAAATGATGTCTCAACCTAATTCGGCCTCGTTACGGCGTACTTCCGTCGGTGTTAAAGTCGGCTCCGTCCGAATTGGCGGCAATGGGCCTGTCGTCGTCCAGTCAATGACCAACACCGATACCGTTGATGAAATAGCAACCACTGAACAGGTCTTTCAACTGGCGCGCGCCGGCTCCGAGCTGGTACGCATTACCGTCAATTCACTCGAAGCGGCCAAAGCAGTAGCCGGTATCCGTCAGCGGCTTGATGACATGGGATGTCATGTACCGCTGATTGGCGATTTTCATTTTAACGGCCATAAACTGCTGACCGCGTATCCGGAATGCGCGCAGGCACTCGCCAAGTTCCGCATTAATCCCGGCAATGTCGGCAAAGGTAAAAAACGGGACGAGCAATTTGCTACGTTGATTGAAACGGCATGCAAGTATGACAAGCCGATCCGGATCGGCGTCAATTGGGGCAGCCTCGATCAGGAAATGCTGGCGCGCATCATGGATGAAAACGCCCGCGCCAGCGAGCCGCAGGACGCTGCCTATGTTATGCGCGAAGCGTTAATCACATCCGCACTGGAAAGTGCGGCAAAAGCCGAAGAAATCGGGCTGCCGCGTGATCACATCGTGTTGTCATGCAAAGTCAGCGGTGTTCAGGATCTGATTCGGGTTTACCGCGAACTGGCTGCACGCTGCGATTACGCCTTGCATCTGGGGTTGACCGAAGCGGGCATGGGATCCAAAGGCATTGTGGCGTCCACGGCTGCGCTGGCGGTGCTGTTGCAGGAAGGGATCGGCGATACGATACGGATTTCACTGACACCTGAGCCGGGCGGTTCGCGTTCGCGTGAGGTGATTGTCGCGCAGGAAATTCTGCAAACCATGGGTTTGCGCGCATTTGTTCCCCTGGTCGCGGCATGTCCCGGATGTGGGCGTACCACCAGCACCTACTTCCAGGAACTGGCTGAAAGCATACAGGCTTATGTGCGCGAGGAAATGATTGTATGGCGCGAGCACTATGACGGCGTGGAGAATATGACACTGGCCGTGATGGGGTGCGTGGTCAACGGTCCGGGTGAAAGCAAGCATGCCAATATCGGCATCAGCCTGCCGGGTTCGGGCGAGAGTCCCGTCGCGCCGGTCTTTGTCGACGGCGAGAAAACCGTAACTTTGAAAGGCGATAATATTGCGGGTGAATTTCGGCAGATCGTCGAAAATTATGTGCGCGAAAAATACCCGAGAAAAGCGGGCTGATGGCTAATATAATCAAGGCGATTCGCGGGATGAACGATACGCTTCCCGACGAAGCGTATCAATGGCAGTTTTTCGAACAGACCGTGCAGGAATGGCTGGCAATGTACGGTTATCGTAATATCCGCACGCCTATCGTTGAGCAGAGCGATCTGTTCGTGCGCTCCATCGGAGAAGTAACTGATATTGTTGAAAAAGAGATGTACTGTTTTGTTGATCATCTCAATAACGATAATCTGGCGCTGCGTCCTGAAGGCACTGCATCCTGCGTTCGCGCGGTGATCGAACATAATCTGCTGTATGACGGACCGCAGCGGCTTTATTATTCCGGGCCGATGTTCCGGCATGAGCGTCCGCAAAAAGGCCGTTACCGGCAGTTTCATCAGGTGGGCGTGGAAGCACTGGGATTCTCCGGGCCGGATATCGACGCGGAGTTGATCATTATGTGCGCCCGGTTATGGCAGATGCTCGGCATAACCGGCCTGCGTCTTGAAATCGGCACGCTGGGGAATGCAGAATCCAGAGCACTGCACCGTGCGCGTCTGATCAAGTATTTTGAACAGCATGTTGATGCACTGGATGATGAGGCAGGCAGACGACTGCATGCCAATCCGTTACGTATTCTGGACAGCAAAAATCCACAGATGCAATCCATCATCGAACAAGCGCCCAGGCTTGTTGACGATCTGGACGAAGAATCCCGGCTTCATTTCGAGGCAGTACAACGGATTTTACGCGCCCGGGGCGTCAGCTTTGAAGTTAATCCTCGTCTGGTTCGCGGGCTGGATTATTACAATCGCACTGTTTTTGAATGGATTACCGATAAGCTGGGTGCGCAGGGTGCCGTCTGTGCGGGCGGACGTTATGACGGACTTATCGAACAGATTGGTGGAAAATCCGCTCCGGCCTGCGGCTTCGCCATGGGTGTTGAGCGTTTGCTAGCGCTGATGCATGAATGCGGCAAGTCGATTATGCAGCCGGCGCCTGATATTTATATCGTGCATCAGGGCGTCCATGCCTCGGAATATGCCTGGCAGGCGGCTGAATATTTACGCGATGCGAACTGTCGGGTTATGCTGCATTGCGGCGGCGGCAGTTTTAAAGCGCAAATGAAAAAAGCGGACGCAAGCAGAGCACGTTATGCACTGATTATCGGGGACGACGAGGCCCTGGCGCAGCAGGTTACGCTTAAATCACTGCGTGAATTTACCGATCAGGCAAGAGTTGATTTGAATACGGTTGTTGAATTGATTCGGGCATAAACGGCTCAGGCAATTTTTCATGTAAATGATATTTTTTTCAGGAAATCAGAATGGCAAGAATTGATTATGAGGAACAGGAAAAGCTGGACACCCTGAAAGCATGGTGGAACCGATATGGCGCAATTATCACCATCATGCTGGCCGTAACGGTTGCAACATTCGGCGGTACCAAGGTTTGGGAGTATTTCCAGCGTCAGCAGGCGCAACAGGCCGCTGATTTGTATGCACTGTTGAAACAGGTGCAAACGAGCGGAGACCTCATGCGGGTTACCGACGCCGCGCATTTGCTGACCGAAGGTTATCCTTCAAGCGGATATGCGCCCAGGGCTGCGTTGATTGTAGCCAAAGCCAGTGTCGATGCAGGCGATTTGCAGCGCGCCAAGACGCACTTGCAGTGGGTAATGGAGAACGCCAAAGAACCTGAAATGATCGATCTGGCCCGGCTGCGGCTGGCAACTGTCTTGCTGAATGAAAAGAATTACGCTGCTGCGTTGCAGCAATTGAATACCAAACACGGTAGTGCCTTCAGCGGACTCTATGCCGATCTCAAGGGTGATATTCTGCTTGCTTCAGGAAAAATCGAAGAGGCGCGTCTTGCGTATGAAGCCGCCGTAGGCGCGCTCAGCAAAAGCACCAATTATTTCAATATCGTGCAAATGAAAGCGGATGCGCTCAGTGAGCCTTATACCGCGGAAAGATTGCTCAAGTATGGTGCGGATAATCAATCGAATAAAACCGGAAAAACAGCTGTACGTGGCGATGTGGACGATGCCGTCGGCGAAACCGAAGACGCCACCGAATCTGCTGATGCTGTCGAAGAAGCATTGGAGTCTGTCGGAATCGATGAAACCGATGATTCCGCTGTTTCCGTTGAAACTGATGCGACGACTGAGGAAGCCGAGATCGGTGATGAAGCCGGTGAATCCGCCGCCCCATCACTACGCATCGAAGAATCGGAACAGACTGAAGCGGCAGAGGCGCCAGCAGATCCGGATGGATCCGGCGAAGAAGATGACGACGGTGAAAGCAGCGAATCTGATGAGTAAACGGTTAGCCTGCGATTAACGTGTTCGTGCGCAAATTTTTCAGAATATCAGTATTATTTCCGGCATTAGTGCTTGCCGGCTGCAGCAATTTACCGTTACCGTTTGATCCCAATCTGTTTCAGGCATTTGGCTACCAGATGGCTGAATTGATGGAGCGGGAAGAAAAAATTGTCATAGATCCCGAAGAACTGGCTGCGCTAAAAGCGCTCGATGAAATACCATTGAGCTGGCAGCAGCGTGTCGGTGAAAGCAAGATCGCCCGCTTTGCTGTCGCCTACGATGACGAGGCCGTTTATGTGGCGGACGAAAAAGGGCAACTGACAAGTCTGGATCCCAGAACGGGCGAAGTGGACTGGACGGTCAAAACGAAATTCCGGTTTTCCGGCGGCGTTGGCGCCGGTCATGAAATGGTTCTGGTCGGCACGTCCAAAGGCGAAGTGCTGGCCTATAACAGTTCAGGGCATGCGCTATGGACGGCACAAGTCAGCAGTGAAATTTTAAGCCCGCCGCGTGTTCACAGCGATATTGTTATTGTGCGCACTGTCGATGCGCGTATTTATGGGCTCGATGCCCTCAACGGCGCGCACAAGTGGGTTTACCAGGGCGCCACGCCGCCATTGACCGTTCGCAGTGTCGCCGGTGTTGCCATCACGCAAGGCGCCGTGTTTGCCGGGTTCGCCGGTGGCAAAATGATTGCCATGAGCCTGTTTAATGGTAATGTGGGGTGGGAAGCCATTGTATCGCAGCCGCGCGGTGTTACCGAACTCGAGCGCATGACCGATATTACAAGTTCTCCGGCCGTCGACGATCAGCTGGTCTGTGCCGCTGCGTATCAGGGTCGCGTTGGCTGTTTTCAGATCATAGACGGCGCACAGATCTGGTCACGCGAATCTTCCAGTGATGCCGGTCTGGCGATGGATAAGGATTACGTTTATGTGACCGAGGATAATGGCGTTGTCGCGGCCTATGACAAGCGCAGTGGCGCCAGTATGTGGAAGCAGGTTAAACTGGGCAGCAAAAAATTGACCACGCCGCTGATCGACGGACAATACATTGTGGTTGGTGATGATAAGGGTCATGTCAATCTGTTGAGGAACTACGACGGCGTCATACTGGCGAGATCGTCAACCGACGGCAGTGCGATTCTTTCGCAGCCGCGGCAGATTCCGGGCGGTTTTGTGGTGCAAACAGCTAAAGGCGGTGTTTTTGCTTTTAGAGCAAAATAAATCTTCAGCGCAGTATTTGTTTTTTTTTACCTTTTTCTTTTTTAAATCCGGCAGGTTCGGACGTCATTGCTATGACTTTTGAACAGGCCCGTCCTCAAAAACGCAGATTGAATTACGACCGTACCAGATCATCATGAAACCTACACTTGTTCTCGTTGGCCGCCCAAATGTCGGCAAATCGACGATGTTTAACCGTCTGACACGCAGCCGGGATGCCATCGTCGCGGATATCCCAGGGCTGACGCGCGACAGGCGTTATGGCCATGGCAGAATTGGCGATAAGCCCTATCTGGTGATGGATACCGGAGGACTGGAGCCGGTGGTTAAGGACGGTATTCTGTTTGCCATGGCGCAGCAAAGCATGCAGGCCATAGATGAGGCGGACAAGGTGCTTTTTATCGTGGATGGACGGCAGGGCGTAACGGCTCAGGATAAAATCATCGCCGACCAGCTGAGAAAAAAAGACCAGAAAATCATGCTGGTGGTTAATAAAACGGAAGGCATGGCGAGAGCCGTGGTGACCGCGGAATTCTACGAACTTGGCCTGGGTGAACCCTATGCGGTTTCGGCGTTGCATGGTGATCATATTGATGATCTGGTTTCGCTGGCGCTTGCCGATTTTTCGGATTTGGCTGATGAGCACGATGCGGAGCAAAACCAGCATAAACATCCGAAAATCGCCATAGTCGGACGTCCGAATGTCGGCAAATCAACACTGGTGAACAGTTTGCTGGGTGAGGAGCGTGTGATCGCTTTTGACCAGCCTGGGACCACGCGCGATAGCATTTATATTGAATTTGAACATAACGGTAAGCACTACACGCTGATCGATACCGCCGGATTGCGCCGCCGGGGCAAGGTCAACGAAACGATTGAAAAATTTTCGGCGATCAAAACATTGCAGGCAATCGAGGATGCCAATGTGGTAGTGCTGGTTCTCGACGCCAGCCTGGATATCGCCGAACAGGATGCGCATATCGCCGATTTTATAATGCAGTCAGGCCGTGCGCTGGTTGTGGCTATTAATAAATGGGATGGTGTCGACAGTTATCATCGCGATATTATCAAGCTTGAATTTTCCCGGAAATTGAGCTTTCTTGACTTCGCTAAACTGCATTTCATTTCCGCGTTAAAAGGAACGGGTCTGCGGCAACTCCTGCTTTCGGTTGATCAAGCCTATGCCGCAGCCATGGCAAAAATGCCCACGCCCAAATTGACGCGCGCTTTGCAGGCCGCGATTGAAAAACATGCGCCGCCGCGCGGCGGCGTGTCGCGCCCCAAACCGCGTTACGCGCATCAAGGGGGATCCAATCCGCCATTGATTGTGATTCACGGCAATATGCTTGAGCATATACCGGATACCTATCGGCGCTATCTGGAGAATTATTTTCGTAAGGCTTTCCAGTTGCAGGGCACGCCATTGCGCATAGAGTTTAAAGCCGGACACAATCCTTATGCGAATAAAAAGCCTGCGCCGCTGAGCGAGGATGATTTGCGGCGGGCACATAACCGGCGGCGCCGTAGCCGGAAAAAATACGGCTGAATCCGGGATGGTCGGTTTATTGACTTGCTGCGACTTAACAGACTGTTAACCGGAAAGCAGCGATTTTCCCGCAGGATATCCAGCATGTCGCATGCTTTGAATGGATAAGTTATCCTGTACCATACCGTCTCCCTTCTGCTAAACTGCTGCTGCTTGATCGGGTTGCATCCTGATGTCTGCCTATGATGAAAATTGAATAGAGGAGTCGGTGATGAAGTTTCGTGTATACCGGTATGATCCTGATAAAGATGAAAAGCCCTACATGCAGGATTATGATATCGAATTGGTTTCAACGGATAAGATGTTGCTTGATGCGCTTATTCGCATTAAATCCGTAGATGACAGTCTCAGTCTGAGGCGTTCGTGCACGGAGGGCGTGTGCGGCTCGGATGCCATGAACATCAACGGTCGTAACGGACTCGCCTGTATTACGCCGCTGCGTGGTCTGGAAGAGCCCGTTGAAGTACGTCCATTGCCTGGATTGCCGGTCATTCGTGATTTGATTGTCGACATGACGCAATTTTATAATCAGTATCATTCAATCAAGCCGTATCTGATTAATCACAGCCCGCCGCCGGAAACCGAGCGATTGCAATCGCCGGAAGAACGCGCAGCGCTTGAAGGCGCGTATGAATGCATATTGTGCGCCTGCTGTTCGACAGCATGTCCTTCATTCTGGTGGAATCCCGATAAGTTTGTCGGCCCGGCGGGCTTGCTGCAGGCATACCGTTTTCTTGCGGACAGCCGTGATCAGGCAACGGCGGAACGGCTGGATTACCTGGAGGATCCTTATCGATTGTTCCGTTGTCATTCCATTATGAATTGCGTGGCGGCATGCCCGAAAGGACTGAATCCGACCAATGCGATTGGTAAAATAAAAGATATGATGGTCAAGCGCACGACATGAAATCGAAGGAATTCGAACGTGCCCGCTGGCGGTGTCGGCGCGGCATGCTGGAACTGGATATCATTCTGCAGCGCTTTATGGACGTCTATTATTGTCAGCTCGATTCGGCTGAATTGCAGAAATTTGAGCAATTATTGTCACTTCCCGACAATGATCTCTGGGATTTGATCTGCGCGCGTGAAACGGCGCAGGATGAAAGTCTGGTGCCGGTATTACACCTGCTGCAAAAGTGTTAAGCCGGTTTCAAGTGAATGCGGGCATATTGAATGTTGCTGTAAAGTCAGTGCAACGAATGAAAAGTATACTTTCAACAGCGGGAATGCTGAGTGATTGAGTAAATGTTAATTTTGGAGAAGTTAGAATGACACAAAAAGGCACAGCGACCTTGACTCTGGGTGACGGTAGTCAACCGATTGAACTGCCGGTCATATCCGGCACCATGGGCCCCGATGTGGTGGATATCCGCAAGTTGCATGCCAAAAGTGGATTGTTTACTTATGATCCCGGGTTTCAGTCCACAGCGAGTAATCAATCTGAAATTACGTTCATCGATGGCGATAAGGGCATTCTGCTGTACCGCGGCTATCCGATAGAGCAGCTTGCCCGGCAATGCGATTTTACCGAAGTCTGCCACCTCCTGTTGCATGGCGAATTGCCGGTGGATGGAGAAAAGGCTGACTTCGACAGGTTGGTTAAAAGCCATACGATGCTGCACGAGCAGCTGGTCAAATTTTTCAGCGGATT
>CAZXBP010000057.1:0-15527 GCA_964639015.1 uncultured Nitrosomonas sp. | reverse complement strand
CGCATGCTCGACATGGGCTTCATCCGCGACATCAAGAAGGTGCTCGCCGTGCTGCCGAAGCAGCGCCAGAATCTACTCTTCTCGGCAACCTTCTCCGACGAAATCCGCACGTTCGCCAACAACCTCCTGCACAACCCGAAGAGCATCGAAGTCGCGCGCCGCAACACCACGGTCGAAGTTGTCGAGCAATCAATGCACCGCGTGCCGCAGGCGCATAAGCGCGATCTGCTGGCGCACCTGATCAGGCACCACGGCTGGCATCAGGTGCTGGTCTTCACTCGCACCAAACACGGCGCCAACAAGCTCACCGAGAAACTCAACAAGGACGGTATCGACGCCGCCGCAATTCACGGCAACAAAAGCCAATCAGCGCGCACCAAGGCGCTGGCGAGCTTCAAGGACGGCAGCGTGCGCGTGCTGGTGGCTACCGACATCGCCGCGCGCGGCATCGACATCGACCAGCTGCCGCAAGTGGTCAACTTCGAACTGCCCAACGTGCCGGAAGACTATGTTCACCGCATCGGCCGTACCGGCCGCGCGGGCGCAACCGGCTCTGCATTGTCGCTGGTCGACGAAGAAGAAGTCGGATATCTGCGCGACATCGAGAAGCTAATCAAGCGCTCAATCGTTCGGGTGGAAATCGAACCTGGCTTCGTGCCGCCCGCCAAGGCCGACCTGATGTCCGAGGAACGTCCCCCGCGTCCGCCGCAGGGGCGCGACGCTCAGCGCCGAAGCAAGAATGCCCGTTCGGCTCAGCCCGGCAACCGCAGTGATTCCGTCCGCACGCCGCAAAGCAAGAAGCCCTCCGCAGGCGGCGCTGCCAAAGTCGCGCCCAAGCCAGGTTCTCAGCCCGCCTCGCGGGCGCGCTGGTAAATGGCATACCGGGCGGGTTCATAGCTGTGTTGTTCGGATTGATCAGGATGCAACTGCTTCACCAGCACATCCGCATTGACAAAAGGCATACCGAGCGGTTCAAGCTGAAGCCGATAAAACGGAGTGTTTCCGGCACCGTTGCCACCCGCAAGCAGCCAGAGTTGTTTTTCTTTTCTCAAGCGGCGCTTTCATTCAAGGGAATAAACTGGCCGCTCTGAAACCGACCGGTTACGATGTTGCCTTGCTGATCGATACGCTCCAGATACCCCGGATGTTTTGATAACGCCTGATAAC
Source organism: uncultured Nitrosomonas sp. (assembly GCA_964639015.1). Classification (GTDB taxonomy): domain Bacteria; phylum Pseudomonadota; class Gammaproteobacteria; order Burkholderiales; family Nitrosomonadaceae; genus Nitrosomonas. The sequence continues at coordinate 14,360 of CAZXBP010000057.1, read as the reverse complement.
GGATCGCTACAGATGTAACTCGTCCGGACAACGCTCCGTTTTTCCGGTCGTCCTCAGGTGTGGGGAACACCGTATCCCGATCCAGATGACCTTTCTCGATAAAGAGAATCGACAAACGCTTTTCATGGCAATAGGTTTAAGCGGCGGCAACATCAGTCATCGGGCAATAGTAAGTTCTGAAATGGGTGATGATTCTTCCAGCGATAGGTTTCAAAGTCACGCGTATCGGTGGAGAGGATTCGTCCATGTCCTAGCGCTTCCGCCAGAACCACCAGCGAAGCATCGGCCAAATCCATTGGCAGGCTTGCGTACTTCTGCATCAACTCGATCATGCGCAAAAGCTGTTCCGGACTCAGCTCATAACCGGAAAACAAACCTTCATGATAAGAAGCCAGAAATTCACATACTTGCCGCAAACCCAACCGGCTTTGCAATAAATAACTTGTTTCAGTAATGACCGGCCATGTTGAAATCAGTCTGCCATCCACATTTTCCAGCGCAGCAACGGCCTGTGCATGAAAATGATCATCTTCATTAATCAATGCGTACCAAAATCCGATATCAGCGATGATTAAATTTTTCATCGATATATTCAGCAATGTAACGCTTATAATTTACCGAGCCATCTTCCGGTCCATGACCGATTCCCGCCAATTTAGCCAGCAGTTCTCTATTTTTTTCCTTTGCACTCAATTCCGCTTTTTCATACATCAGGTCAATGGCCTGTTTAATAACATCCGTGGTATTAAGCTGCGTTCTCTGCTGGATGACTTTTATTTTTTGTTCATAACTATCATCAATCCGTACCGTTATTCTCATCACTCGCCCTCGTCAGACATCTGTCTGACAGACTATAGCATTATATTCTGACGATGAAAATTAGACCGCAGCTGAGTTAGCGTTTGCCTTCCTCTAATTTGATTCGACGCGGAGCAAATTTTCTGATTCCATTCGTGGGGCCGGGCGCTACCCTTGTAATCTGGCCTGAAATCTATCCGCATATTTTCCAAGATCGTGTAATAGTCCGGCTAAGTAAGCTTCATTCTGCCATTCCATATCACTGGAAAATTGTTTCGCAATTCTGGCCACACTTGTGAGGTGCTCCTTTAGCGGGTGCCAATTTCCCAAGTCATTTGCACTATGCGCGTATATCAAGACTATTTTCCTTTCCCAATATCATCAACCTTAACAAACGATTCTGCCGAACAACATCCGCTGAAAACCCCAGTTCCGCCAATACATCTTCCCGTGAAACATGCGGATAGTTTTCAATAAATTCTGCCACGCTCCAGCCGGATGCCAGGCAATCGAGTATCAGTTCTACCGAAATGCGCGTTCCGGCAATTACCGGTTTGCCTGACAGGATTTCCGCATTAGTAACAATGCGATTTTTCCAAAGTTGTTTATTCATCCTTGCCACCTCATCTCCATCTCAATCCACTTCCACGCATTATGGCTTTTTTCATACATCGCAGAAAACTTGTTAAGCACTGGAATTGCCATATAATGATGCTTAATCTGATGCATGAGAAAACTAAACATGAGAACCACACTGAATATCGATGACGATTTATACGCGCAGGCGGTTGAGTTGACCGGGGTGCATGAAAAAACCGCGCTGGTACGCGAAAGTTTGCATGCCTTGATTGAACGGGAGAGCGCCAAGCGTTTGGCATTATTGGGCGGCTCAGAACCGGATTTGATTCCGATACCGCGCAGACAGTCCAGCATAGCAAAAGAATGAGCCGCATATTGGTGGATACTTCCATCTGGATAGACCACCTTCGCAGCAGCGACGATCTTCTGGTTACTTTGCTCAACAATCACCGGGTACTGATGCATTCGATGATCAAGGGTGAGCTGGCTTGCGGTCATTTGCGTCATCGATTGCAAATCCTGACTTTATTAAAGCATCTGCCCCGTGCTGCCGAAGCCACCCACGATGAAGCAGTGACGTTCATAGACAATAAGCAGCTAATGGGCCGTGGTATCGGATTTGTCGATGTACATCTTCTGGCTGCTACTGTACTTACACCGGGCGCACGCATTTGGACACGAGATAACCGCTTATCAGTCGTAGCGCAAAGCTTAGAAATTGCCTGGCAATCCGATTGATTCGAAGAAAAAAACATTATTACACCTTCCATCTCACCTCCACCGCAATCCGTTCCCACGGATTATTACTTTTTTTTAACCCTGTTATCAAAGCTGACAATGTTTCGCCGCGATCCATCAGTTGCGCTACGGCGGCGTTGTCTTTTGCGGGAATATAACCAAGTTTTTCGCCTTGCCAGTCAATGCGTACTGCGCGGTGGTCGAAGCGATTATAGGGTTCGCGGATCAGCCTGACGCCATGCCCGGTGGCGAGCTGCTGCCACAGTGTTTCACCCTGGTAATACTGAAACCCCGCCACAGGTGAAACTTGCAGAGTTTTCCAGTCGGTGTGCGGTTTCGATGATAATGGCGATGGTGATTCCGGTTTCGCCTGCGCCATCGCGGTCAATGCGATCTCACCGAACAGCACCGTCAACGATTGTAAAAATAAGCGCCGCGACATGTGATCTCTCCTTGTCAAAATATACCGGATTGATTATCCGTATCCGCAGGCTCAAAAAACGATGCTGTGAATTTATTTTTTGCCTGTTTTCCCCGCGATATATATTTCCTGCATTTCCATAATATTGCGTTCAATCGTGCGGCGCAGGCTTTCCGGCGCGATGACCTCGACGGCCGCGCCATGCTTGAGAATGTCCATCACCAGTTCGGTTTCGTTGGCATAGGATATACGCAATTCAAAACGGCCATCGGCAAGAAATTCACCCTGTTGTTGCGGATGCCATTGCTCGTCGGCGACCCAGCGGGCGCGTTCGGCGGTGAAACGCAGCACCGCTGTCTGGCTGGCTACGCCCGCGAAGATGCCGTAGCTGGCAGCGAAGTGCGCGTCGAGTTCAGTTTGCGGCATTTCGTGCGCAGCGGCATCGAGCAGGATTGACGCTACGATGCGCTCGACGGCGAAAAGTTGTTCTTCCAGACGCTTATGCGATACCGGCAGACGGTGCGACGCCAGAATGCGGTGCAGTTGATAAATCCGCTGAAGGTTGTTCATTGCATGAATCGCCGCAGTTCCGCAGTACGCAGTGCGAGTCCGGTTCGGCGTGAGTGAATTACGGGGCTTGCACCGCCGGATAATGCATATTTAATCAACACGAATGACGCAAGCATTTTTATGCTGTCCATGGCAAAATTGTAAACAACCCACATTATGCACATTTGGAACACCGATCCATTTTTTTAAAACGTACGTTTAATGCGGTTTTTCCAGTTTAACTGCCATGGCAGCACAATACATTGAGCATTTTCACATCAGGTGAACGACAATGCAGACTTCATTCCGGTTAACCCGCATCCTCATCGTGATTCTGGCCGCACTGCTCAGCGGCTGTGCGAATCTGGCTTTTTATGCGCAGGCAGTCAACGGTCATGTGGATTTGATGCGCCGTGCGCAGCCGATTCACGCCATCATCGCCGATCCCAACACCCATGCGGATTTAAAGCGCACGCTCAGTACGGTTGCCCGGGTACGCACATTTGCCAGCACGGCGCTCGGGCTTCCCGATAACCGCAGCTATACGCATTACGCCGATCTGGAACGGCCCTACGCGGTCTGGAATGTCGTGGCCACGCCCGAACTGTCCACCCGGTTGAAGGAATGGTGCTTTGTGCAGGCCGGTTGCGTGAATTACCGCGGCTTTTTCTCGCAGGCCCGCGCGCAGGACTATGCGCGAAAACTCGCCGCTGAAGGCTATGACGTGCATGTCAGCGGCGTACCGGCGTATTCCACGCTGGGGTGGTTTAATGATCCGGTGCTGAACACGTTTATCCACCACTCCGAGCTGGAACTCGCACGGCTGATCTTTCATGAACTGGCGCATCAGGTGATTTTCGTTCCCGGCGACACGGTGTTCAACGAATCGTTCGCCACGCTGGTCGAGCAGGAAGGCGTCCGGCGCTGGCTGGCGCATAACAACGCCGCGGCGGAATACGCCCGATATCAGGCGCGGCACGCGCATCAGGCGGCATTTAACACGCTGATCCTGCATCACCGCAGACGTCTGGATGCGCTCTTTAACACGGACATGGATGATGCCCGGAAGCGCGCGGGCAAGGCGCGCATTTTTGAGGATTTGCACGCGCAGTTTGCGCTGCTGAAAACCGGCAGAGCCGGATTCAACCGTTTTGACGCATGGTTCGCGCAACCGCTGAACAACGCGCGGCTGGCCAGGGTATCGATTTACACGCAACTGCTGCCCGCATTCCAGGCGTTGCTCGCGCAGCAGGACGGTGATATGAATCGTTTTTTTGACGCGGTAAAAAAAATCGGTCAGTTATCCAAAACGGAACGTCTGCATGCATTGCAGCGCATTGCTGAACAGGGTGGACGGGATGCTGTTATTGCCGGTACGCTCTGATCGAAAGCCTACGCCGCAACCTTGCATCAGGTTTCCGTATGGTATTTTCCGCAGGTAAACCGTAATAAACTCACGAGGCATTCCCATGACACGCAAAACAATCACCGCCACACGCATCTCCACCCTGCTCCCCATCCTGTTCATAGCGCTGTTGCCCGCATGCGCAGGATTGATCAACACAAAAGAAAAGCCTTTGCTGCATGAAACCACGTTGCAAGGCGAGCACATTCAACTGACGCGCTGTCTGACCGGCAAGCTGTTCGCCGACAGCCGAATGTCGATGCGCGTCTTTCATGTCAAACCGCGCATTTATCCCGCGATTGCAACGTCGGAAATCCATGCTTACGATACTCGCTTCCTGCCGTATGTCTACGCCAGCAATTCACCGTTGAACCCGGACGGTATCCGGGATTACGGTACGTCCGCGCCAGAAATCATGCGCGACGCGCAAAACCTGGCCGGGGCGGAGTATATTTACGGCTTTGCCTTCATCCTGCGCCAGATCGATGAAAACACAGTGGCCGTAACGCTCAAGGGAAGCCAGTATGTTGGCGGAATTGCATGGGATTATTTGCAGCGCTGCGCCGCGAATGCACCATAACGGATTGGGTTTAGAGATGCCCTTTATATCGACGGCTGCCGATCCGCAAGGCATTCGACAAACCGGTAGTGTCCCGCGTCTTCCGTCGATTCGTGGCTTTCGACAAGTAAAAATTCGATACACCCATTATCCTGAAAGCGATACTGATACGCATCCGGCTGCGTCATCCAGGATGGTGCTATTTCATAAAACAGGCCGCTCTCAATCCACCATTTGCCTTCCTCGGCCAGACGATGCACGGTACCGTCAGTTTCCACAAAGCGGAATTCTATCTGGTATGTGCCGTTTTCGCTGCGCGTTTGCGCCCAGCTTTTCAGCGAACCGTCTTTTTCATCGTATTCGCCCTGCCAGGTGCCGATCAATCTGACATCCACCGATGGGCTGGCGGCAGCGGCGGCACAGTAGAAAACAATCGTTGCCGGCAGTGCATGCCAATAGCTGTTCACTCTGCTATTCCTCCGCGGTTTTGTTTCGCATTTTACCCGGATTTTCCCGGTCGTCCGCTATCGCCTGTTGCCAGGCTTGTGCGGCGGCGACAAATGTCGCCAGCGGAATCCGGATGCTTTGTCCGGCAGTGTCGTCGTAATCATCCTCGATTTCCACATGATCCGCATACACATACAGGCAGTAGGCATTGCCGGGACGTTCCCACGAAGGCAGCGCGCCCGATGCCACCGCATTGAGATGTTGCAGCAGTTCATTCGCCCAGACGGGGCTTTTCTGAATATCCACGGTCAGATAGGCAATGATGCGGTCATGCGCCGGGTCGCCCGGAATGCGACCGGGCCATGTGCAGGTGGATGTATCCATAATGCCTACTCGAACAGAGGAAAAGCGGTATTGATTCTGCCGTTTCCAGACGGTGCAAAACCGATGGTAAAGCGTTGATTGTTGACGCTGCAATATTTCCCGCTCTCAATTTCACCTGCTGCGGCATCGGGTTGATTGAAGCCGCACAGCGTCCAGCCCGGCGCTCCGGCAGGGCAATTGCGTTGATGATCGACGGCATGGGCAATGGAATTCAAAACCTGTTTGACCGAACAGGTATCCGGAAACATGGAGGAAAACTTGTTTCTACCGGGATGGCCTTTATACGACCACCGGCCGGTGTATACGCCCGCCGCGTTGGTTTTGTCCTGAACGGTGAATTCCGCCACTGTCGCGGGATTCTCGCCCCCCGGTCGTGAATGAAAGCCTTTCGGCCGGTTGCGCTCCCATTCACCGCAGAAGACATGCTTCTGATTTATTTTCAAACCGTTTTCAAGCGCAACCCAGTGCGGCAATCCGCCGCAATCCACCTGCGCATGCGCTGACAGCGGAAAAAGACCTGACAATAACAATCCTGCAATAATTGCGCCGAACAGCCCTGACACGGTAGGCCGATTATTCTGTCTACGTTTCTCCATTCACCTTCTCCGCAAAGTTTGCAAGATTAAAAAATTACTTTCACATCGAATCAGTTAAAATTCTAACATTGCATGGTTTCTTTATTCACTCAACTTTTTTTCATGTCAACACAAAAACAAACAACTGCGCAAACCGCGCCGCGCGTCGGTTTTATTTCACTCGGCTGCCCCAAGGCACTGGTTGACTCCGAACAGATTCTGACGCAACTCAGGGCGGAAGGCTATGAGATTTCGTCGACCTATGATGCAGCCGATCTTGTCGTCGTCAACACTTGCGGTTTTATCGACAGCGCCGTGGAAGAATCACTGGACGCGATTGGCGAAGCGCTTGCCGAGAACGGCAAGGTCATCGTTACCGGCTGCCTGGGTGCAAAAGAGGACGGCAATATTATCAAACAGGCGCACCCGCAAGTGCTCGCGGTTACCGGTCCGCATGCGTTGCCGGAGGTCATGTCTGCAATCCACGCACACCTGCCGCAACCACATGATCCGTTCACCAGCCTGATTCCGCCGCATGGCATACGCCTGACGCCCAAACACTACGCCTATATCAAAATCTCGGAAGGCTGCAATCACCGCTGCACATTCTGCATCATCCCTTCAATGCGCGGCGATCTGGTCAGCCGGCCGATCCATCAGGTCTTGCAGGAAGCAGAAAATCTGGTCAATGCGGGCGTCAGGGAATTGCTGATTATTTCGCAGGATACCAGCGCTTACGGCGTGGATGTCAAATACCGCACCGGTTTCTGGCAGGGCAGGCCGATCAAAACGCGCCTGACCGAACTGGCCGGTGCACTTGGCGAACTCGGCGTGTGGGTGCGACTGCATTATGTTTATCCGTATCCACATGTGGATGAAGTGATTCCTTTGATGGCTGAAGGAAAAATTCTGCCTTATCTCGATGTACCGCTGCAACATGCCAGCACGCGCGTTCTCAAGGCGATGAAACGGCCCGCCAGCGCCGAGAACAATCTGGCACGCATTCAGCGGTGGCGTGAAATATGTCCGGACATCACATTGCGCAGCACGTTTATCGTCGGCTTTCCGGGTGAAACCGAGGCCGAATTTGAGGAATTGCTGCAATTTCTGCAGGCCGCCCGGCTGAACCGGGTTGGTTGCTTCAAGTATTCTCCGGTCGACGGCGCGGCGGCCAATGCGCTGTCCGGTGCTGTTGCGGAAGAAATCAAGCAGGAGCGTCTTGAACGCTTCATGCAATTGCAGGAAGCAATCAGCCGTCAATTGCAGACTGAAAAAATCGGCCGTTCCATGACCGTTCTGGTCGATCATGTCGAAGACAGTCAGGCGGTTGCGCGCAGCAGTGCCGACGCGCCTGAGATCGATGGACTGGTTTACATCAGCAATCCGCCCGACGCATTGCAGGCAGGTGACCGGATCACGGTAACCATCACGGATTCGGATGCGCATGACTTATATGCCGACATGGCAGGACAGCGGGTTTCCCGCACATGACGCACACAGATTCGAGCAGCTCATTTTTGCCTGCGGAACTTGTTGATTTACCCTTTTGTCTTATGAACGCTCCACTTGCAGATCGCGCAGCAACCTCTGGTTATTGAGGTTTGCAGAGCAGCAGGATTGACCGCTGTTCGTTTTTTTGATCCACATGAACTGCTGCACTTCTGTAAAGTTCAGGGTAGAATAGCTATTCCTAATAATTTCTAAAAAGGAAAAAACAAATGAGAGCAGTATTAGTAAGTATGTTTGCAGCATCAGCATTGTTACTCGCAGCCAATGCACAAGCCGACGCAGACCTGGCAAAAAACAGCGGTTGTCTGAATTGCCATAACGTTGACACCAAACTGGTTGGCCCGGCGCTGAAAGAAATCGCCGCGAAGTACGCAGGTCAGGATGACGCTTCTGCTTATCTGGCCGGGAAAATCAAGAACGGCAGCAACGGCGTCTGGGGTCCGGTTCCAATGCCGCCAAACCCAATGGTCAGCGATGACAACGCCAAAGTTCTGGCTGACTTCATTTTGTCACTGAACTAAGCGAAGATTAAGCAGCACAAGCCGGCGCATCAAACCGCCGGCTTTTTTATTGCCATATTCAACACAGTCAATTAAATACTTTCCATTCTATATTTCGCATAAAACCATGAAAACTCGCATACACTGGCAGGGTAACGTCAGCTTTCTCGCCGAATCCGGCAGCGGACACCAGGTTCTGATGGATGGCGCACCTGAAGCAGGCGGACAGAACAAAGGGCCGCGTCCGATGGAAATGGTGCTGATGGGACTCGGCGGCTGCACAACTTTTGATGTCATCTTTATTCTGCGGAAGGCGCGCCAGGAAGTGACCGACTGCATTGTCAACATCGAAGCGCAACGCGCCGAAACCGATCCGAAAGTGTTTACGCACATTCACCTGCATTTCATACTCACGGGTAAAAACCTGAATCCGCAACAGGTCGAACGCGCCATTCACCTGTCCGCAGAAAAATACTGCTCGGCATCCATCATGCTCAAACCCACAGTGGAAATCACGCACGATTTTGAAATTGCCGAAGCGACTGTTTAACCTAAAAACCTCGGTTGAATGGGGTTTAAAGTGCGTTGATTTTTATTTTTGGCAAGGCACAATGAGGCGTAATAACGCGTTATTACAACGAATTGTAACGCAGCAAAAATTAACAAGCGGCGTGCTGCAAACACCATCGTTTGGCTCACCATCCGGATGAACCGGAATTGCTAAAGTTTCATGTATTCATATCGTTAGTCATCCCGGATAACGGTCAACCGAGATTCTTAGGTTTAATTGACACTTCATCGACATCCTTTCAAGACCCCATTCAAGACAAGATCTCGATCAAAGGATTCAGTGCAAGGCAAAATTGAACGAAAAAGCGGAACATACACACGAAGTATGTGAGCATTTAGCGTTCAATTTTAACGCCGCAACGGACGAAAAACCTCCAACTCCCACGGCCTGATAGCCAGCATGAGGCCGATGTTGCGGCGCTTGTTCAACGGTAGACGCGCGTCCTGCCGGTGCAGCTCGGTGAATTCCTGGGCAAACATTTGCATTTTGTTCATCAGTACCTGTATGGAGAGGTCGCTGAACAGGCCGGACAGGAAAAGCCGCTTTTCAAATTCGCCGCAAAATGCGGAATGAAGAAACTGGCTTTGTATCTGTTTTTCAAAGAACCGCTCAATCGGTCCGTCGGGCAGCCAGCGGAAGCCTTCGTCAATGCGCAGCTTGATGCGGTTCTGTGGCAGCAGATCGATAATCTTGAGTTTGTCGAGTTTCGTCAGACACTGAATACACTCTGTTTCTGAAATGTGATAGTGATTCACAATTTCTTCAAAACTTAAACGGTTGCGCACGCTGACCGCGACAAGCAAAAGCCGGGTATCGCCCACCAGCTCCTTCTCCTGCTCGACAGTCAACCGAGAAATGCGTTGACGCGTTTCCTGATAAAACTGAAAAAAATCGGAGAGTTCCATCTGCATCAGTTGGCAAATCGCTTCCAGCCGGTCGAGAGTAAAACGCTTCGAGGCGAACATCCGTTTGACATTGGCCTCACTCATACCCAACCCCTTTGCCAGATCCGCATAGGTCAATCGCTGACTCCTCAGCATTTTCTTTAACGTATCTATCAGTGCTTCGGTTTGCATCGTTGTTAGTTTCTGTGTCAGGGCAGCAATCGCATCAAAGTATACTATAAATATACCATATATCCATAATGACAATTCTATATCGTAAATTGTTTATAAAAACGCTGCCTGATTGAATAATGCGAGCGCTGCAAACACTGCATGCGTCATCCGGACACGCGGCAGGTTTTTCACAGCATACATAAACTTAGGGCACCTTTAAAAATTCAGAGTATGAAAAAACAAGCAAGACGAGGCGGGAACAAAAAATATTGACGCAGCATATGCTGGATTTTTAAGGAAATATTTTTTGTGAACAACGCCGTATTGTAAAGAAATATGGATTTTTAGAGACGCCCTTTAATGAAAGGAGACCCACAAACCATGTCACTACTGAAAAGACTGTCAACAACCCTGATATCCCGCATTGACCGGGTTGTTACCGAAATTGAGAATCATGATGCGGTGATTCAGGCCGCGCTGGATGAAATGAACAGCAAAATGGCCAAAGCGAAAATCGCGCTGAACCAGGCCTGCCGCGAAAGGGACAGAATAAAAACCGAACTGGAAACACAGCGAAATAACGATCACCGCTGGCAGGAACGGGCGATTATCTGCGCCAGAACGGACGAAGCCAAGGCGCTGGAGTGTTTGCACCGCTCGCGCAAAAGCCGGGATCAGACCGCAGTATTACAAAAATCGCTCGACGAATATACGCGCTCAATCGAAAAAATGACCGGCAACATCCAATCCTGCGCGCAGCGGCTGAGTGAAATGAAACAGCGGCTGACGCTGATGCGGGCGAAACAGGCCACCAGCAAAGCCGGCGCAACTGTCCAGCCACTCTACGGCAACACGGAAAGTGTACTGGAAGACACATTCACTCGTTGGGAATTGCACATCGATCACGATGATATTCTGCTGAAATACACCAATGATGCCGTGGAAGATGTCGTTGATGACCTGGAACATGAATTTATCACGCAGGAACAGCAGGACGATCTGCGCAACGAACTGGTCGCATTGCTAACCAAGGAGAAACAACAATGAAAACTTCAATCCACACAGCCATGGAAGCACCCATGGACATCGCGCAAGACAATGCCATGCAGGGCAACAATAGCATCGGAACTGAACACGACACAAACAGGCTGACTGAGAAACTGCCCATACTGTTGCGCATATTAGGCGCAACAGCTTTGCTATTCGCCATGTACAGTTTTCTTGTTCGCGGCTGGCAGGAGGGCAGCGATATGTTCCGCTATCTGTTGTTACTGGGTCACACCGGCATTCTGGCCGTGATCGGTCTGGCCAGCGGACATTATCTCAGGGAAAGCAAAGGCGCGCGGTTGCTCCTCGTGCTGGCGCTGGTATCGGTGCCGGTTAATTTCGCTATCCTCGGTTCCTTTATCTATTCCCAAACAGTCGCAATTGCAGCGACACATTCCGGCAATTTCCCGGATTACGCCTCATGGGCGGTCGACAGCCTGAACACCGCACTGCTCCTTAGTGCAGGCGCACTCGCGGTGCTGACGCCGGTCGTTTTCCTGGGTTTCACCGTACTGGCGCGGCAAATGGCGGTTAAACTGTCGCTATTATTTTTGTTCAGTAACGCCGTGATGCTGCTGCCGTTACGCGACCCGCAGCATATCGGCCTGATGGTGCTGGCGCTGACGATTGCCGTAGCAATCGCAACACGCGCGCTCGCTGACAAGCAAGTCGTGGCAAAAACTTCCGAGGGCATCATCGCACTGGGGCTGCAAATGCTGCCGCTATCAGTACTCGTTATACGCAACCTGTGGCTCTATACCCCCGACGACTTTTTATTCGCGGCGCTCTGTGCCTGCATCTTTCTGTTGTTGCGACAGGTCTCATTGTGCCTGGAAGCAACCACTAACGCGCGCGTCATTCTCGACAGGATTGCATTGATCCCCGCCTTGCTCATTGTTCTGCCGCTAAGTTCCGCGCTGACCGCGCTGGTTGACACAGCATTCCTGTCCGCATCACTGGTTTTACCGGTCAGTCTGGCAGTCTCGGCAACCATGGTGTATGACCTGTCACGCCGCAGCCAGGGCTATGCCGGCGCTTTCCGGCTCATCGCAATCTGGGAAATTCTGCTCGGCATGACGCTCAATCTGGCGCTTTATGATGGATTGCCGGCAACATTATCCTGCATTATCGCCGGCGCCTGGCTACTGATGCACGGTTATCATGCCCGCCAGCGCAGCGTTTTCCTCGCCGGCGCGGCGCTCGTTCTCATGAGCATGCTGCAACAACTGTTCGAACTGATTTATCGTTTTGATCTGAACAGTTGGATCAGCTTCGCCATTCTCGGCATCATCGCCATCGTCGCCGGTTCGGTGCTGGAATCTCCAGGCTTGCGGATCACGCAGCGGTTAAGCAGATGGAAAACCGGGTTCCGTCGCTGGGAGCAGTAGACGCCAGCTGATACGTAGTTTAACCTAAACGAGGTTTTTAGGTTTAAACCACGCCCGCTTCATGCGCCTGCAAATCCGCATGGTAACTGGAGCGTACCATCGGGCCGCAGGCGGCATGGGTGAAACCCATATCGTTTGCAGCCCGTTCGAATTCTTTGAAACCTTCCGGCGTAACATAGCGATCCACCGGCAAGTGGCCGATACTCGGTTGCAGGTATTGACCGATCGTCAGCATTTCCACATGATGCGCGCGCAAATCCTGTAATACTTGCAGGATTTCCGCATCGGTTTCACCAAGCCCCAGCATCAACCCGGATTTGGTTGGAATTTCCGGGAACCGGTCCTTGAAATCCTTCAGCAGCTTCAGTGAATGCTGATAGTCGGCGCCGGGACGGCATTGTTTGTAAAGCCTTGGCACCGTTTCGAGATTATGATTCAACACATCGGGCGGACAGGCTGTCAGCTTCTCCAGCGCGATGTCGAGTCTGCCTCTGAAGTCGGGCACCAGTATTTCAATTTTTGTGTGTGGTGCATGCTGACGGATCGCCTGAATACAATCGACAAAATGCTGCGCACCACCGTCGCGCAGATCGTCGCGATCGACACTGGTAATAACAACGTAGCGCAACCGCATGGCGGCTATCGATTGCGCCAGATGCAGCGGTTCTTCAGGATCTGGCGGTTTGGGACGGCCATGTGCGACATCGCAGAAAGGGCAACGCCGAGTGCACAGATCGCCCAGAATCATGAAGGTTGCCGTTCCTTTACCGAAACATTCGCCGATATTCGGACAGGATGCCTCCTCGCAGACTGTATGCAGTTTCTTTTCGCGCAGAATGCGCTTGACTTCATAAAACGCCTGACTGTTGGGAGAGCGCACGCGTATCCAGGAGGGTTTGCGCAGCAAGTCGTCTTTTGATTGGGTACCGATTTTTACCGGATTTCGTGCTGTTTTATCAGCGCCTTTCTGGCGTATTTCAGAAGTCATGGCTATAACAATTCAATCCTTTCATTAATAATAAGTTCATTTTGTAAACAGTGCGCCAGCTTGTCCTGAATAATCTCCAATCCATCGGACACACCTTGATCCTTCATTTGCGTCACCGGCATACCGGCATAACCACACGGGTTAATCGCTGAAAACGGTTGCAGATCCATGTCGACATTCAGCGCAATACCGTGATAGCAGAAATTCTTTTTAATTTTCAGGCCAAGGGAAGCAATTTTAGCCGCTCCGACATAAACCCCCGGCGCGTCAGCACGACCGCACGCTTCGATGCCATAATCGGCCAGCACATGGATCACGGCGTTTTCCATCCTGCCGACCAGTTCCCGCACACCCAGTTTAAGACGCCGGACATCCAGCAGCAGATAGGCAATCAATTGACCTGGACCATGATAGGTAATCTGCCCACCCCGGTCTGTTTTAATTACCGGGATCACGCTTTCAGCCAGCAGATGCTCCGGCTTTCCTGCGATGCCCTGCGTATAGACCGGTGGGTGCTGCAATAACCATATTTCGTCGCCAGTCAGCGGTGTACGCCCGGCAGTAAACGCTTTCATAGCCTCCCAGGCTGACTCATAATCGACCAATCCCATGGATTTAACGACAAACCACGGGTACGCAACGCATGGCACTCCCGGTGCTGCGGCCTGATTCATGCCGCCGTCAAAGCACGACGGATATCATCGGATGATCCGTCAATGCCCGATATAGCGCATCCAGTTGATCACGCGATGTCGCGCGGACCGTACATGTGATGCTGAGATAGTTGCCACCCTTGCTTGAACGCATCTCAATCGTGGTTTCATCAAAATCAGGCGCATGCCGT
>CAZXBP010000056.1:0-15606 GCA_964639015.1 uncultured Nitrosomonas sp. | reverse complement strand
ATACATCAACTTTATGCCTCATTGGAATTATTTGAATCTGACAAAGTAGAACTAACGGTATGAATAAATGGAACAACCTGAACAATATCAACTTACCCAAATGGTGAATCACACTATGGTATTTATAGCACGCTGCTTTTTAATTCCGGCTGTGTTGCAATTCGTTGTAATAACGCGTTATTACGCCTCATTGCGCCTTGCCGAAAAAAATCAACGCAATCTAAATCCCATTCAACTGAGGTTTTTAGGTTTAATTCCAAAAACTGCTTGCCGACTGTAAAAATGATCAACCTCTCGTTGAGAGGATATGACAAAGCCCTCGGGAGCGAATCCCGAGGGCTTTGTCTTTAGTAACTTACAGAGTTACTCTTGTGGATTTGTTACAGCTGCTGTGGTTTCTGCAGCCTGCGGATTACCGACAGTAATGCTGTCACCAAGCTGCTTCATTGTTCCAGTACCGATACCAGCAACGGCTTCCAGACCTTCTACTGATACAAAAGAGCCATTCTTTTCGCGATATTCGATAATCGCTTTTGCCTTGGCTGGGCCGATACCTTGAAGTGTTTCAAGTTCAGCCTGTGTTGCAGTATTGATGTCGACAGCAGCATATGCCTGACCAGAAAACAAAAATATCAAAACAGTTAAAATTAAAAGTTTTTTCATTTTTTCTCCTTTAAAATGATCTGGATGAACAGTTCTTATTCATCCATTTTACCGATCAGTTAATGAAAAATTGTCTCTCAACAAAGCATTTAATTCGCTGTGCGAGCAGACCTAAATTACATCGGAAAATTGAAATGATTATTAAGAAAAACTTGAAGCGATATGTATAAATTTATGAAAGAAAGTTTTTCTTGCTTAAACCAGACAGATGTTTAATCGCCTAATAAAAAATCCTTCACAATGGCGATCTGTTTTTCATCCATTATAATCGGTGCGTGGCCAATCCCGGGCAATTCAATTATCTTAGCCCTGGGACCCCTTTCCTGCATTGCGAGTGCAGTTTCAGCAAGCAACACATCAGATTCGGATCCTCGTATCACCAGTGTTGGTGTTTGCAGCATATTCCAGTATTGCCATAAATCGACATCCTCCAGAAGCGCATGTGCCTTAAAACTGGCGGATATTTTGGGATCGTAGTAGAAACTATAGGTACCATCGCTGTGCAAACGCGCGCTATGTATCGTCAGATGCTGCCACTGATCGTCGGTGAGCGGTCCAAACGGCGCTGAAATTTTTCGGATGTAGGCTTCAAATGCTTCAAGATTATCGAAACGGATATCTTTTCCGACATATTCCGCCATTCTTTTTAGAGCAGCCACGGGAATTAACGGACCAATATCACTCATTACCAGTTTGTTGATTTTTATTCCAGATTGTATCGCGATCATCATACCGATCAATCCCCCCATAGATATACCAACCCAGTCGATTGTGATAGGCACTTCGTATTGGCGCTGTATGAATGTAATGAGTGTTGCGGCATCAGAAAGATACAAAGGATAGTAATCATAGTCCTCGGCATTCTCTAGCCAATCACTTTGACCCCGCCCGACAACATCGGGACAGATGACTCGACGATGCGGGGATAGTGCCGTTGCCAGAAAATCAAAGTCCCGGCAGTTTCGCGTCAATCCGTGAACGCAAACAACGACATGAGGATTGTCAGGATCACCCCAGTCAGTATAGGCAATATGGCGGCGCGGCAGTTTTTGCGTGCCGTTTTGTGATGGCGTGGGTACGAGCAGCTTTTGGACGATTGTTTTCATGGAGAGCACTTTGCAGGATAGCGCCTGGTCTTCTGCAGCAGCAGTGTAACCGGCGTCAAAATGGACATAATCATGCCAGCGTTTCTGTCAGAAAAGCCCAGTAATAGTTTTACTGCATTTCTTTCTGGAGTGTCAGGAACTTCAAGATTGGATGAAATTCCTGCAATAAGCCACTTATAGTTGAGTGAAAGCCAACTCCCTGAAATTAAATCAAAAAACAAATGCCGGGTTCTTGTTAGCCTTGTGAGCGTACGACCAGACAATCCATGCCCTGGCGTGACAAATTCTGACATACGGTGTGCGCCTGTTTTTTCTGGAAACCGATCAGTCTGGCGCGATACATCGTGCGGTTGCTGATTTCAACTTCTACAACCGCTACCTCGCCTGCTACCCAGCGGGTCGCAGCTCGCGCCTGTGCATGCGCGCGGTCGGGTTCATAATAAGAACCAATCTGCACTGCCCAGCTGTCATGAAGTACCAGTGGTACGCTTTGAGTCATTCTTGTTGTTGAGGCAGCTGGGGTAAATGATGCTGGCGTCACATAGCTCGCAACACCGGGGGATTTGTTCGATAATGCAGGCCTTTCACCACGAAGAATTGCGGCCGGGTCCGGGGTGGCGCGTGCCGGGTTTATTTCTGGCTTCGCAACAGGGACCGGCGCTTTCGCGATCAACTTTGCAGCATTCTGATTTCTATTTCTCGGTTTTGACGCAACCTGATTAAAACTGCGATCCAACAACTGAACCATATGCTGATCACGCGCCGCTGCGGAGTTTCCCCCCATAACTACGGCAATGACACGCCGGTTATTACGCTTTGCTGAAGTGGCAACATTAAATCCGGAGGCGCGGATAAAGCCGGTTTTAAGTCCGTCTACGCCCTGAGTGTTCCTAACCATTCTGTTATGGCTGTTGTAGGTTGTTCCTTTGTAGCGAAACGAAGGGGTAGAGAAATAATGATAATACTGTGGAAAATCTTTCATTAACCGGGAAGATAACCTTGCCATGTCGCGCGCGGTGGTTTTCTGCGCATTGTTGGGCAAGCCCGACGCATTGCGAAAAGTTGTCGCAGTCATGCCTAATTGACGTGCCTTTTGTGTCATCAAATTACCGAAGTTGGGTTCCGTATTACCAAGCGCTTCGGCCACGACTGCCGCAGCATCATTGGCGGAACGTACGATCAGCGCAGGAATGGCGTCCCGAACACTGAGCGTTTCCCCCACACGTAAGCCGATATTTGTTTGTGGCATGGATGCGGCATGTGCGGATACCGGCATCCGTGTATTCAGGGTTATTTTTCCACGCTCCAAAGCTTCAAATAACATATAGAGCGTCATCATTTTGGTTAAGGAAGCCGGATAACGACTTGCATCAGCATTGGAATCATGCAGTACCTCACCTGTATTAGCGTCCATCACGATTGAAGCGTAACGTGAATTGGCCCATGCCTGGCTGACCGGGACAAAACTTAGCAGCAACAATACAGTAAGGGCAAGGAAATTTTTTCTTCCTGTCAGTATCAAAGCGAACATTGATTTATCCTCTCAAAATTATAGTCACGTCATCAGCGCTAAACTGCGGCTGCGTCAATTACAATACAATCTGTACGTAATATTCTAAATTCTCATTCTAGTTGTTCAGGAGACTGCACTATTTTAAAAATAGTCATCTGAAAACAATGTTTTTTCCGAATTTACAAAGATAAAAGTTAAATCACTTTTTTAAGTTTGAATTGTAATTTTATGATTATAAACCAAACAAGGTGTTTTACAAATCTAATGCGCTTTCATACCCTGTCAATTCAAGATAACCCTGTCCGACTGATCGTTGTTCCTGGAAGATCCTGACTGCACCTTCCCAATATACCGCGCCTGTAGTACCCCGTGAATCGAGCTCCTGATCATCAAAAAGCGGGATCAGGCGCCATTCGATTTCGCCCGTACGGATATGCATCTCGACCGGATAAACCGTATTGGTATGCGGTGATTGCCAAACACGTTGCGGTATAAACTCAACTTGTTCCAGGTCATAAAACAGGACTTCACCGACAGCATTTCTAAATTTGGCATAAGCCCAGAGTTTTTCGCCATCCTTGTCGCGAATCTGGAAAGCCGTCAATGACGAACCATCAAACAGGTTCATACTGACCCAATCCCATCCGTCAGCGCGAGAGTCCAATAGTTCAGACGACCATTCGTGGTCAAGCCAGGCATGACCGGTTACAGTCAGGAGTTTTCCCTGGTGTGCGATGGACCCGGTTACTTTTAAATGGGGTTCACTGTAATAGTAACTCGCCTGCTCAATATTCGGGCCCTTGCGGGAAAAGCCGTTTTCACCTTGCAGCAGCATTTTCTGTGTCGGTATCAGTGAAAGTCGCATATTGAACTTGTCGGCATTGATTTCTGCCTGGTAGAGTCCTTTCGAATCTCGTAAAAAGTACCAATCGTCCAGCTTGACATTGGTATCGCTTTCTTCGGCATAAACCAGATCAAATCCGGCGCGCGCGGATTTCTCATCGTATATCAATCGTCCAATAGCCGGATCTGACAGGGCCGCATGTGCAATGATCAATTGCTTTGGTGCAAACTGACTTGGGTTATCAGGATTATGTCCGGTAGAAGAGCGAAAAAAAGTAATCTGGAACCCCAGGGTTTTTTTATCTTCCGTTTCCAACCAGCCGGTTACATACCACCATTCAATGCGAAAATCGGGGTGAGCACCGTAATCCCGTGGAAACATCAGTGCATGGCCGGGAGAAACGATTGCAAACCGACTGTCTTCAGCAGGCTGCTGTGGCGCGGATACGGATGGCCACAAAGTGCTCAACAGAAAGAATAAGAATAATTGATGGATATATTGAATTTTTTTAAAAAAAATGATTATCACCAGTCCTCCCGTACCGTACGAACAACATTGCCGGCCAATGCCCCTCGGCCTGCGAGCCAGGCAGTCATCGAGGCACTGACAAGCATGACAACAGATATCAATAAAAGCCAGTTCCACGGCATGTAAAGTTGCATGGTCCAGTGAAAAGATTGCGGATTGACGATAAAAATCAGAATCAAGCTGATACCGAGGCCAAGGATAAAACCCAGCATCACACCTAAAAGCGTCAGAAAACAGCCTTCCGCGGCGAGCATGAGCATAATCTGGCGCTGTGTCACGCCGATATGCCGTAACATGCCAAACTCTTTCGCCCGAGCCAGCATCTGCGCCGAAAAACTCGCGGCTACACCTGATAGTCCAATGATTACAGCAATTATTTCCAACACATGGGTAATGGCAAAACTGCGATCAAAAATCGCCAGACTCGATTCACGTATCTGGTGCGATTGCGTAATTTCCAGCACATTGCTGAACGGCAATTGCTGCAGTGCTGCATAAGCTTCTACCATCGTCGTTTCAGCATTGAGCCATAAGGCCGCCGAGTTAACGCTGAAATCGCTGGTCAATGTCTGATAATCGGACAATTGCATTTGCACCGCGCCGAATTGCCGGCCATAATCGCGCCATACCCCTGCAATCCAAAATTCATGCCATGCATCACCAACAGGAATCATTACCTTTTTACCCACTGTGTAGCCGTATAAATCAATCATCGCTTCCGACACCCAGATTGGCATGGCGCCTTCGGGCAGTTGACTCAGCGCTAGTGCATCATCGGTTAAAGGTAATGTGTTGCCTGGCTCAGCGGTATCAATCGGCCGCGCGATTAATGTTATTTCCGGACGATCCGGATTCAGCATCAACTGTCGCACTCGAAAAAAATCGATGCGGGTAAAACCCGGCAATCTGTGGATTGCACTTTGTTCGTGCAGTTGAAAACCGCCTTGTATGCCGCTGTCAGCAACACGTACATACAGATCTGCGGGTAAAACATGATCCAGCCAGTGATCGACTGATGCCCTGAAGCTCAGCACCATAACCGCCATCGCTACAATCAAGCTGAAACTTGCCAGCACACCGCTCAGCGCGATAGACGCTTGATTCGGCGCATTGGCCTGACGTGCGACAGTCAACAGAATAATGGCATTTCTGGAATAATGGCTGACATGCGCCTGCAAAAAGGTAAAAACCAGTTTTGCCAGGCCGGGCATCAATGCGATACCGCCGATCAGCAGCAAAGCAATTGCCATAAAGGCAAATATCGGTAATTCAGAGACGGGAGGTAGTAGTGTCAGCAGAATTCCGGTAAACAAACAGATCAACGCGGCGCGAGACCGCCGTGCACGATTCATCACGCCGTCTTCACTACCTGATTTAAGCGCGCTGGCCTGGTTTGCACTGGCCAATTCCTTGGCTGGCAGAATAGCGCCCAGTACGGTGACAGATACGCCGATTATAAAAAACAGGATGACATCCGGCAAACTGAAAAATATACTTGGCTGGATACCTGGGAAAAAATTCCCGCCCAAATTCCCGCCCAGCAGATTGATTGCAACAACGGCACAGCCATAGCCCAATATTATTCCGAGTAAAGAACCTATCGTACCAAGCACAAGGCCCTCTGCAAGAATTTGCAGTAACAATTGGCGCCGGACATAACCCAGGACGCGCAAAAACGCAAACTGACTGCGGCGGCGCATGATTGACAGCGCTTGAGTTGAGAAAACAAGAAACGAGCCGGTAAACAATGCCACCAGGGCAAGCATATTCAAATTGATCCGATATGCGCGCGACATATTGGCGATACGCGCTTCCTGATCGGCAATTTCGGAAACATAAAATTGCTCGCCGAGTTCGCGCGCCAGTTTTTCTTTAAAGGCTTCGTGATGAATATTAGCTTTCAGTTTAAGTTCAATTCTGGAGAGCAAACCAAGATACTGGAAATGCCACTGTGCCGCGCCGATATCCATGACTGCAATACGCTGACCAGCGCGCGCTCGGGTCAGCCCACCTGCCACGCGCAGCGCGATGGTATCAACACCAACGTTAAGATGAAGTACATCGCCCTGCTCAAGATTCAGCCATTCCATTGCAGCAGGGGACAGAAAGATAGCATCGTCCGCAAAGCTGTCCATTGATCTGCCTTCAGCAGGAACGCCGAGCACATCGGGAGATATGCTTGCCGCGCGCAAGACATCAATACCCAGTATTTTCAGTTTATGATCATTTCGATTTTCAAGCTTTGCAGACACTACTGCAGTGAATTCCAGTACTGGATTTGCCAGCTTTACGCCTTCGTACTGCGCCAGCGCGGGATAAACGGTTTCATCAAAAAATCCATGCTTGCCAAAAACCTGCACATCCGATTGACCGGAAAGACTTTTATTCGCAGCTGAAAACTCATTAAGTGCTGCTGTATTAATCAAATGAATTGAAAATCCGAGCGCCACACCCATCGCAATGGCAACCACGGCGACTATGATCTGGGCAAACCGGGCGCGCCATTCGCCTTGCAGTAACCAGCAGAATAGCCGCAGCATTTTCATCTGTCTGTATTTATCGTTGTCGGTTGCAGGCCGCGTTTAGTCAATGTCAGCACATAATCTGCGGTTAATGCTGCTGTCTTGGAGTGCGTCACTAAAATGCCGGATGCTCCATTTTTCTTGATTTCACGGCGTATCAATTGAAGAATTCCGTGCGCTGTATCCGGATCCAGATTGCCGGTGGGCTCATCAGCCAGTACAAGCTTTGGTTGATGCACCAGCGCGCGTGCGATGGCCACACGCTGCAACTCCCCACCCGACAGCTGTCGGGGAAAATCATTTTCACGTCCCCGTAAACCTACTTCAGCCAGGAGGACGTCAGCACGGTCAACGGGAAAATCATTTAACAGTAATGGCAACGCAACATTCTGATTCAGTGTTAAGTGCGGCAAGATATGGAATGCCTGAAAAATAAAACCAAACTCTCTTCTTCGCAGCAACGTTGCATCCTGGTCATTCAATGCTGAAATCATTGTATTGTTAATGAATACTTCACCTGAATCGGGCACGTCCAACCCCGCGATAATATTCAGTAAAGTTGATTTACCTACACCGGAATCGCCCATAATGGCTACATACTCTCCGGCTTTAAGGGAATAAGATATATCGGACAGTACCGAATGCCCGTCGGCGTAAGACTTGTAGATATGGCGTAGCTCAAGCATGTATAGATAGTAATAAAAAATTTTTATGAAACAATCTTCTTGCCGCTTTATCACGGCGAGCATAATCAATTTGATAAATGAAAATCAAAAATTGAAAATGTTCCCGGCTTCCATTTATATTTGCGAATTTCATTATATTGCGCTTTATTACCGCAAGTCAGTTATGAAATGGTTGCAATAACTTTCAAATCAAAACATGAAAATCTGGATAAAACATACAAAACCTGCGGGAGTGCATTAGATTCATATAACTAATTGCAGATAAAACAAATTCTGTCTGGAAAACAAATTAATTCTTCGGTAGAATCGGGTTTTACGCAACAGTTTAATCCATGATGTGCTGCTTCTTGTCACGGGTTTCTGAATAAAAAACTGTCCCGCCTGAATCCATGTACTGGTATTCACTAATAATACTGATGATTTGCTGTTGAGTTTGCATGGTTTTGCACAAATCAGCTTTAATTTAATACAGTAAAAGCCGCATAACCCATTTAATTCTAAAGTCAGCATATTAGTGCCATAAAAGCCGATCAATTGATTGATGTAAAATAGGCTGTTTCGGTTTAGGATATCCCTCGAATTTATTATAAAAAGCTGGAGAGGAAAATTGCTCAAAATTCATAATCATTATATTTCGAAGTTTTCCCTTTTGGTTGTCAGCGCAGACTTTTTATTATTATTGGCCGCATTTTACATAGGCATACAACTGCGATTTGCGGATTCGCAGGCATTATCAGAAGTTTTCTTGAAAAATCTACTTCTCGAAGCTTTAATTTATGCACTGCTCATGATGTTCAGCATGGCGGTAATGGGTATGTATCACTCCAATCTCAGCCGTAGTATCAATATGACGTTATTCCGTCTCATGTCATCTTCGGCATTATGTTTTGGATTGTTGATATTGATTTTCTATATTTTTCCACAGATATATATTGGTCGTGGGACGCTGCTTACCGTCATGACGCTGGCATTTTCTGAAATTCTGATTTTCAGAATAATTCTGTATAAATGGTTCAATTTTTCGATACTGAAATCGCGCACTTTGGTGCTGGGAACCGGAAAAACCGCCAACGAGCTTTTTTACCAGGATGATAACTATCTGGAACATCAGCAGCCCAGAATAGTTGGTTTCGTTCAATCTCCCGGTGAAGAATGCCATGTCCCCGTGTCATTGGTTATACCAGAAAAGCAATCGCTGTATACGCTCACGCAGAAATATAAAGTTGATGAAATAATTATTGCGCCTCAAGAACGAAGAGGCGGCTATTTTCCAATTCAGGAATTACTGGAATGCAAAATGCACGGTATTCGGGTCACCGATATTGCTACATTTTTTGAAAGAGAACGTGGTTATATTCGCATGGATTCACTTTATCCAAGCTGGCTGGTTTTTGGCGGCGGGTTTGATCAAAGTTTTTCAAGATCATTGATGAAACGTGTTTTCGATGTGCTGGCAAGCATCATCCTGCTGTTAGCGACGTTACCGGTGATGTTGGTTACTGCTTTGCTGATCATACTGGAAGACGGTTTTCCCATTTTTTACCGACAGGAACGGGTTGGAAAAAATGGAGAGACATTTATGGTGCTGAAATTCCGGAGTATGTTGAAGGATGCCGAAAAAGACAAAAAACCGCAATGGGCGGCATCTGATGATCCTCGCATTACAAAAATCGGCAATCTCATACGCAAATTGCGTATTGATGAATTACCCCAAATCGTCAATGTTTTAAAAAACGAGATGAGTTTTGTCGGTCCACGTCCGGAACGTCCTTATTTTGTTGATATGCTTACTGCACAAGTACCTTACTACAACGTCAGGCATAGCATTAAACCAGGTATAACCGGATGGGCGCAAGTACGCTATCCCTATGGATCCTCGATTGAGGATGCGATTGAAAAGCTACAATATGATTTATATTACGTTAAGAATCACAGTTTATTCCTTGACTTGGTAATTCTTATTCTGACGGTTGAAGTTGTATTGCTAAGAAAAGGCAGCCGATAACTGCTAATTAGAAAAACAGAAAACAACAATGTGGACCAACATAGCGACGATAAGTTATTCAACAGCTGCTCTGGCTTTCTTTTTTCTGTTTGTTCTTTTAATTACCAGTTGGCGTGGCCGCCTGTATGGCATGATATTATCTGTTGCATGCTTGCTTTCGGCTGCATGGGCTTTTACAACAGCAATTAATATCAGCTGGAATCTTTCATTTACCGCCATAGCAAATCTTCTTGAAATCCTGCGCAGTGCGGGATGGTCGGCATTTCTTATAGCACTCATCGGCCCGTTTCAGCAAAAGCGGAATTTCACATTAATTCCCAAAATCAGAATCTCGGTTATCGCAATCGCGATCGTTTATCTGGTACTGATTTGTTACACGCTTTTTGTTTATCGCAGCGACTCGTTATTTCCGGATTTACCACTGACTACACTGACCGGTATTGTCGGTAATGTCATCATTGCAATTATCGGCATCACACTCGTAGAGCAATTCTACCGAAACTCTCCTGTTGAAAAACGTTGGGGAATCAAGTTTATTTGTTTGGGTATCGGCGCAATATTTATCTACGATTTTTATCTGTACAGTGATGCGCTGCTGTTCAGAAGCATCAATATTGATCTCTGGAATGCCAGAGGCATTATAAATGCGCTGGTTGTTCCATTTATAGCTATTTCAGCAGCGCGTAACCCGCAGTGGGCTGTAGGCATTTCAGTTTCACGGCAGATTATCTTCTATAGCGCGGCTTTGTTTGGTACAGCCGCATACCTGCTTATTATGGCTGGAGTTGGCTATTACCTGCGTTTTTCTGGCGAAAGCTGGGGCATCGTATTGCAAATGAGTTTTTTATTCGGTGCCATTTTGTTGCTTATCGGAGTTATATTTTCAGGCACCATCCGTTCCTGGTTGAAAGTCTCTATCAGCAAACATTTTTACAGCTACAACTACGATTATCGTGAAGAATGGCTACGCTTCACAGCTACTTTGTCAGAGCATAAAGGTGAATTAAGGGAGCGCGTCATTCAATCGCTCGCGCAATTGGTCGAAAGCCCGGGTGGCAGTCTGTGGATGAGGCATGAAGCTGGTCATTATGTCCTGGCACACCACTTAAACATGTCCGCGATTTCAGAAATAGTAGAGGCTGATAGTTCACTTTGTAATTTTCTGAAAGAAAAAGAGTGGGTTGTTGATTTGAAGGAATATCAGAAAACCCCTCGGTTGTATGCGCCGTTAATAATTCCAGATTGGTTGCAAGATACTCCGGAGGTCCGATTCGTTGTGCCATTGATACTGCATGGCGGATTATTCGGTTTTGTGCTTTTGATAAAACCCAGAAGCGCTATAAAACTCAACTGGGAGATACGTGATCTGCTGAAAATCGCCGGTAAGCAAGCCGTGAGCTATCTGGCACAGGAAGAAGCATCACGTGCGCTGATGATTGCCAGACAGTTTGAATCATTTAACCGCATGTCGACCTTTGTCGTTCATGATTTAAAAAATCTGATATTTCAGCTTTCTCTGTTATTGTCGAATGCTGACAAACATAAATACAATCCCGAGTTTCAGGAAGATATGATTCAAACGGTGAATCTTTCGGTTGGAAAAATGAAGCGTTTGCTGGAAAAACTGAGCAAAGGCAACGCGCCGGATAAAACTGAACTCATTTCCCTGAATCAGCTTCTAGAGCAAATTGTAGAAAGCAAATCCATTTTCGAGCCCAGGCCTGTTTTTGAAAGATATCATGATGAGCTTATCGTTTCTGCGGAAAAAACACGACTGAGTCGTGTAATAAGCCACATTATTCAGAACGCTATTGAAGCTACGCCCAAAGATGGTTCGGTCAGGGTTCGCTTGTATCTCGAACATTTTCAAGCGGTGATTGAGGTGAAGGATACCGGTCATGGTATGAGCGAAGAATTTGTCCAGAAAAGGCTTTTCAAACCTTTTGAATCTACAAAGTCGGCAGGTATGGGCATCGGTGTTTTTGAAAGCAGAGAGTATATCCATGAGCTTGGCGGTAAATTGGAAGTGGCTACACGGGAATCAGCGGGGACTATTTTTTATATCTATTTAAAACAGCATATTGCAAGTGTTCCAGACACTGCTGTATCGCCCGTGTAGTCACGAATTTCTGCATTTTTATGATATTAATCCGTCCGCTATCTCAGTAGAGTCAAATTCAAGAAATAAGGATCGTTAATAGATTACATTGTTTTTTGACAATATTGGCATATGTATATAATACCAAAACATGTCGCATGTCGATTCAGGTAAATGTATAGGTTATAGGTTTAATCCATGACGGAAAATCGGGAAAAAAAAAGATTACTGATTATTGAAGACGATCTAGGTTTGCAAAAACAATTGCGTTGGACTTTTGATCAGTATACTGTTTCAGTAGCATCCGACCGCGAGAGTGCGCTGGCCATGGTAAGACGCCACGAACCCTCTGTCATTACAATGGATCTTGGATTGCCTCCCGATCAGGATGGCGCAACCGAAGGACTTGCGACATTAAAACAGATTCTTGCACTGGCTCCCGATATAAAAATCATCGTATTGACCGGTAATCAGGATCACGCTAATGCGTTAAAGGCTATCGAAATAGGCGCCTATGATTTTCAACAAAAACCTTTTGACCCTGAAATGCTTAAGCTCGTCGTCCAACGGGCGTTTTATTTGCACGCCATCCAGCAGGAAAACAAACGACTTAATCTGACACAAAGCAGTTCGCCTATTGATGGTTTGATTACAAAAGATGCTGAATTGTTAAAAGCCTGCCGTACCATCGAGAAAGTTGCGCCATCTGATGTCACTGTAATGCTTTTGGGTGAAAGCGGAACAGGTAAAGAAGTTTTGGCAAGAGCTTTGCATAATCTAAGCAATCGTAAAGACAGGCGTTTTGTCGCTATTAATTGTGCCGCTATCCCTGAAACTCTCCTGGAAAGTGAATTGTTCGGACATGAAAAAGGTGCCTTTACCGGGGCCGCAAAACAAACCCTCGGAAAAATAGAACTGGCTGACGGCGGTACTTTTTTTCTTGATGAAGTGGGAGATTTACCTTTTCAGTTACAAGCAAAATTGCTGCGATTTTTGCAGGAAAGAGTAATCGAACGCATTGGAGGACGCGAAGAAATCCCGGTCGATGTGCGCATTGTCTGCGCGACACATCAAAATCTCAGTGAATTGATGAAACAAGGGCAATTTCGCGAAGATCTCTATTATCGACTCAGTGAAATTGTCATCTCAATTCCGCCACTTAGAAAACGAATAGGCGATCCAATCTTATTGGCGCACCACTTTAAAAACAAGTTCTGCGCAAAAGAGGGTAAAGGAACATTGAATTTCAGTCAGGAAGCATTAGCAGCTATAGAAAAAAATCAGTGGGCGGGAAATGTGCGCGAAATGGAAAATTGCATTAAGCGTGCCGTTATAATGGCCGAAGATTCGATCATTACACCGCAGGATCTGGGTTTGCAGGGTGGATGCAATGACATGGAATCGCTTAATCTAAAAGTCCTGCGCGAACAGGAAGAATGCAAGGCGGTAATTAAGGCGTTGGCAAGGGTTGATGGCAATGTGGCACATGCGGCAAAACTGCTCGGTGTCAGTCGTCCCACACTTTATGATTTAATGAGCCGGTGCGGGTTGAAATAAGCTTGTCATGCCATGGACTCCTCATCATTAAAGCTTTAGGATACGGATTTATCATGCTTTTTTTCGAAATAGACTGGACAGGTGGTTAACGGATGGTTAATTTAGTACATGACTTGATTTATCATTCTGCGAACCGATCACCGCATGCAAAAGCACTTTCCTATCAAGGACAGGTAAAAAGCTACGAAGAAATTGCTCATGCTGTTGAACGATGCGCTAAGTGTTTTTTGGCCGCCGGATTGTCGCATCATGAACGCGTCGCAGTCTATCTTGAGAAGCGTATTGAAACCGTAATTGCTTTGTTTGCGGCCAATGCCGCTGGCGGTGTTTTTGTGCCTATAAACCCGTTGTTGAAACCGGATCAGGTCAGATACATCATGGCGGACTGTAACGTCAGGGTTTTGGTCACTTCAGCAGAGCGATTCAAACTGCTTATTGATGTGTTGCCGGCCTGTCATGACCTCCAATCGGTCATTATAGTCGATAGTATCGAAAATATATCTCAAATTCCAGGACTTAATCTGCTTTCCTGGGATGATTGTTTTACTGCTGAGTCCGATCAGAAACCTTTTCGTGTTATCGATAGCGATATGGCCGCTATTCTGTATACATCCGGCAGTACGGGTAAACCCAAAGGTGTTGTGCTCTCTCATCGCAACGTAGTCGCGGGTGCAAAGAGTGTTTCGGAATACCTGTGCAATCAACCTGAAGATCGGATTCTTTCCGTGCTGCCGCTCAGTTTTGATTATGGCTTAAGCCAATTAACCACTGCGTTTCATGTCGGTGCCACCAATGTCCTCATGAATTACCTGTTGCCCAGAGACATTATCCGTATTG
Source organism: uncultured Nitrosomonas sp. (assembly GCA_964639015.1). Lineage (GTDB taxonomy): Bacteria > Pseudomonadota > Gammaproteobacteria > Burkholderiales > Nitrosomonadaceae > Nitrosomonas. The sequence goes on along the minus strand of CAZXBP010000056.1, from coordinate 1,247 downwards.
TCGAAATGGAAAATATCTCTGGACTTGCAGCGGTACCACCGCTCTGGATTCAATTGGCTCAGTTAAATTGGAGTGGTGCCGCCGGATCACTGAGATATATTACCAACTCTGGCGGCGCAATGCCGCGCGCCACATTGGATCAGCTTCGTGACGCTTTGCCTGAAACACAAATATTCTTGATGTATGGATTGACAGAAGCGTTTCGCTCGACTTATCTGCCGCCGGGTGAAATCGATAAGCGCCCGGATTCCATTGGAAAGGCGATCCCAAATGCTGAAATTCTGGTTTTGCGCGAAGATGGTTCCCAGTGCGCACCTGGCGAACCAGGGGAGCTGGTGCATCGTGGTGCGCTGGTATCCATGGGATATTGGGATGATCCTGAAAAAACAGCCGCCTGTTTCAGGCCGATAATTTCAAAACAACATGGCCTGACTATACCCGAGCTTGCCGTATGGTCAGGTGACACCGTCCGCATGGATAATGAAGGTTTTCTATATTTTATCGGCCGGCGCGATGAAATGATCAAGACTTCAGGCTATCGGGTCAGCCCAACAGAAATTGAAGAAGTGGTTTATGCCAGCGGAATGATTGGTGAAGCCGCCGCAATAGGGGTGCCCCATCCGATACTCGGGCAGGCGATACTGGTGATTGTCACACCACGCAAGAATGAAAAACTTGATGCGGATGACTTGTTAACGGCTTGTAAACGTCATCTGCCTGCCTTCATGCTGCCCAGTCGCATTGATATACGTCCGGGTAATTTACCGAGAAGTCCGAATGGAAAAATAGACAGGAAAATGCTTTTTCAAGAAATGCAGCATATCTTCTATGAAAATTCCGCATGACCGTCGAATTTCCACTTTCCGCTGCGCAGAATCAATTTGCGGTTTACGGCGAACGCTTGATTATAGGGGATATACTTCTAACCCGCTTGGTTCAACGCATTGGTCGGGCTGTCGTTGCGCCTGATCGTTATAGCGTTGCTGAAGCCGATATTTATGTTAATCATAATGATGAAGGTAAAAATTCGGAAGAAAGAAGTTATTTACTAGCAGAGCGCGGGTTGCATCGTCATCCTGCAGCCTGGGGCAATTTCGACCGGGTCATCCGGAAAAATTATTCAGTTGTTATTGGTTATAAAGTATCGGGCAAAAAAATGGAGGCTGGTTCAGTGGCTGGTATTACCAGATATTTCAACCTAAAAACCTCAGTTGACCGTTACCCGCGATGACTAACGGTATGAATAA
>CAZXBP010000055.1:0-15618 GCA_964639015.1 uncultured Nitrosomonas sp. | reverse complement strand
CGGAAGGTTACTATCCATACATTAAGCAATGCCCCGAAGGGTGGCTGCAAGTAGCACCCCAACCCACACCGCAATAATGAATGCGAGAGAAATATCAGCGATGCGATCAAATTTGAGATTTATCTTTCTCGCCTTTCCTCTGCTTCTTTTAGCAGCATGCATTAGCATGCCATATGGCCCGAGTATCATGGCCTTACCCGGGAATGGAAAAAATTTTGATCAATTCCGTCATGATGATTATGCATGCCGGCATTACGCTCATGAGCAAACTGGCGGCACTACAGCAAAAGGTGAGGCAGCTAATAGCGGTTTTAACAGCGCCGCCATTGGTGCAGCACTGGGCGCAATCGCCGGTGTTGCTCTCGGTGGCGGACAGGGCGCAGCCATCGGCGCGGGCACGGGTGTTCTGGCTGGCGGATTGGTTGGCTCAGACAATGCCAGAACTTCTGGCCTCATCAGTCAACAACGATATGATCAGGGTTATATACAATGCATGTACGCGAAAGGACATCAAATTCCTGTTGCAGGCAGTTTTAGAAATGATCCGTATGATAGCGGTCGAAATATTATCTCGCCTTCGAGTTATCCGCCTGCACCAGTGTACCGATGAGTGCAGTCCAGTACCACTGAACTTTTATTCACTGACAAGTTCTATCTGAGGATGATTTAATCAGGAAAAACAATTAACTATCATCAGCAGCTTCTTTACCTCAGTTTTGCAGGAATGCCTTTTATGAAAAAATTCTGTCTGCTATCAGCCATCGCACTAATGACACTCATTACCAGCCAGTTTGCAATTGCGCATGGTGGACGCTTCGATCACTTCAGTTTGGGAATAAATTTAGGTTATCCAGGCTTTTATGGTGGTTATGGTGGTTATGGTGGTTATGGTGGTTATGGTGGTTATGGTTTTTATGACCCTTTTTTCTATCCGCCTTTTTACGGTGGTTATCCTGTTGTAGTTCCTATCGCGCCGCCGGTTGTAGTTCCTCCCACACCACCGGTTTATATTCAGCAGCAAATGCCCGCAGTCACTCAACCACAAACACATTACTGGTATTATTGCACCAATCCCGAGGGCTATTATCCTTATATTAAGCAATGCCCTGGTGGCTGGCTGCACGTAGATCCCAGACCAACGACTCAACAATGATCATGAGGTATGACATATGTATACTATCCGAAAATTACTTTATCCGGGTGCTGTTACACTCCTTGCTGCCTGTGTCAGCCTGCCCAACAGCCCGAGCATAATGGTATTGCCGGGCACCAATAAAAATTTTGAACAATTCCGCTATGATGATTATGAATGCAGGCGTTATGCCTACGCACAAATTGGCGGCATCACACCGAGAGATGCTTCGGTTTCCAGCGGTGTCGAAAGCGCCGCTGTAGGTGCTGCCTTAGGTGCGGCAGCGGGTGCTGCGCTTGGTGGCGGAGAAGGTGCGGCAATCGGCGCCGGAACCGGCTTACTCGCCGGGGGTCTGGCCGGATCAGGCACATCGAGAACCTCGGGCTATGAAGCTCAGTATCGGTATGACATCAATTATATCCAATGCATGTATGCAAAAGGGCACAGGGTTCCGGTAACAGGCAGATTTTCCAATGAACAATCTTCAGCTCCGCCTTCACCGGTAAAAATTCTACCACCTCCTCCCGGTTTCACGCCACCGCCACCACCGCCGGGCAATCCACCATTTCCACCACCGCAATAATCAATTTTGAAGGCCGCTTATTCACTTTTCCTTATCGCGTTTTTTTGCAAGCAGCCTTCTCAATTTATTTATCATAAATAATCAATACTTTTAATAACGGGTTTTAAGCTAAAATACGCCATTGATATGCGCCTATCACTTAATAATAATTACAGTCTTGAGCGGAAAGTGCGCTTTATTGTTTTCACCACCGTATAACTAAATGATAAATAAAATATTCAGGGAGTAAAAAAACCGTGAATCCGATTGTACCCATCGTAATGGCCGGTGGCGCCATTGTATTTTTTACTGGATTATCAGTACTCATCCGCCTCAATTTTAAAAAAACAAAGACGATCAATTTCTTTGGAAAAACATACGGCACTTGGCGGTTTATTCTTACCACAGTACTTTCAGGTGTAGTCCTCATCATGAGTGCAATTTACTTACACAAATTTTTTCCACCCGATGCCCCGGTCATTGCGGACGAAGCCCCGATCAACCTGTCCAGCAATCTGAAATATGAGCTCAGCTCTATTTTGCCGACAGATGGAAACAATACCAAAATGATGGACGCGATCAACCGCTTCCAGAAGGAATATCAGGATGCAATCTCAAAAGATGATAAAAAAACAATGGAATTGCTTGTTCTCGAAATGTCCTTTTTAATAAGAACAGAATTGGAAAAGCAAAATTATCCTTACCACCAGATAGGTTCTGAAGTTGAAAGAGTCATGAGGTTCTTGAAACAAAAACCTGATTAATTAAATAACAACAATCAGAATAACTTAAGTATTTTTGAATCATCATATTTTAAAAGAGGTTTTTTCATGAACAAAACGATCTGGATTTTTCTAATATTCACAACATTGGCACTTCTTCCCGGCAGTGCCATGGCGCAAAATTACTCAACAAAAGTTGGCGAAAAATTGGGTAACGGCATAGCTAATACCGTCACAGGGTTCGTAGAAATTCCAAAAACCATGATAATAACCGGCCGCAGACATGGTGCAACATATGGAATGACCGCAGGCCTTTTCACTGGTCTGTTTCACAGTGTTGGGCGTAGCCTTGCTGGCGCATTGGATATCGCTACATTTCCAGTTCCCACAACACCGATTGTTCAGCCCAACTACGTCTGGGACAATTTCGATCGGGAAACAACCTATACGGAATGGAGAATGCGCTGAAAAAATTTAGCACTGAAAAAGTGTAGTGCATGGAAGAAAAATTATGTTAACGCTTTTTCCATGCACTATTTTTTTATTCTTAGACTCAAACACGTTTCCATCTCCAGCGAAGCAATACTCTCAGCCGCCGGAATTCTTCAGCATCAACACTATCCGGAAGAATAATCACACTCTGCATGCGCCAATAGCGAATGGGTTGCAGAATCAGCACAGTCAGATAAGCAGAAACGTACGATATTCCCAGCACAGTGCATTCCTTCTCGTTGCCATTACGCATTTTCAGCGCACAGTTTTTCCCATCAGTTAATGTGAACGAGACCACCGAACATGGAAAATTAAGCAATGCATCCTGCCTTAAGTAATAATACAAACTGATCACCACCATAAGCATAGCCGCACACTTGAAACTGAGTGCTACTGACAACAGCCATACCAATGGAATAACAGCGCAATGCGCCATAATAAGCATACCCATCAGTAGCTTGGAAGGTTTAAGATGAACAACTACGAAGGCTTTCTTATGTAATGAGCTATACTGCAATCGGTGGAATTACTTAGAATTATCCTGGATTCACGGACAAAAACTCCATCGGATCAATCGGTTTACCGTGTCGTCTGATTTCAAAGTGCAATTGCGGAGAATCGGTATCAGTGCTCCCCATTTCTGCAATTTTTTGTCCTTGCGTAACGGTTTCTCCTTCTTTCACAAGCAGCTTGCTGTTATGTGCGTATGCACTCAACAGGGTATCATTATGCTTAATGATGACAAGATTACCATAACCGCGCAACCCATCGCCGCTGTAGACCACCTCCCCCGCGGCAGTTGCTACGATGGCTTGCCCCATCTGTCCAGAAATTTTCAACCCTTTCGAATTGGCCGAAAAGGAAGAAAGTAATTGACCGCTTGTCGGCCAGATCCAACCTGCTGCCGAGGCATGCATAGCCAGACTGGTGCTTTGCGCAGGCGGACTGGGCGCATTCTCCACACGGGTACCTGATCCGGCAGAAACAGTCTGTTCTCCATCAGTCACACTTAAAGTAGGATTAACAGAATGTCGCATAAGCGCCACATTCTGTTCCGAGTAGGGCAACTTGAGGGCTTTCGGCGATGCTTTTACTGTCTGCAATGCAGATGCCTTTGATACCGGATTTTGGTCCGAACCTGCCGCATTATCAGTCAAATCCAAGTACGGATCAACGATCGGCATCGTGGATTGTTGCGGTATTGCAAATAGAGTCGGTCCCGCGTTTCCGGAAGGTAGTGACAAATTGAGACGCTGCCCCGGTTTAATGGAATTCGGGTCATTTATGTTATTCCATTCTGCCAGATCCTTTTGGTTGATGCCGTGCTTGAGCGCAATACCGTAGAGCGTATCTCCCCGTTGAATAATATAAAAGGGATCACCTTGTAGGGCACTTACTGTTCTTTCTGGCACAGCGGTCGGAACAGCAGCACGCTCAGCAACAGGCGCCGGTCCTTTTGTTGTCTCACAACCAACAAACAACAATGAAAACAATAACAGCCATACTATAGCAACTGACATTCCATTAATGCCGGCCTTCAATAATGTTTGATTATTATCCATTGCAATTTCCTCAGCATCACTATTTTTTAACAACGCCGGATATAATGGGAACAAAATTCACCTCTTCCAGTATTCTTTCAGCGTAGCCTTGCGAATTTCTTTCAATAATACACAAATTCTGTTTCTGACTGCCTCGGGGAAAAACAATCCTCCCGCCGATAGCCAATTGTTCCAGCAAGCTATCGGGTATATGTGTTGTAACCGCAGTCATGATGATACCATCGAACGGAGCAGCATCAGACAGCCCAAGTAATCCATCAGCATGTTTTAAATGAATATTTTTGACCTGCAGTTTGTGTAAACGAATGCGTGTTTTTGTTAATAAAGGCCCTATACGTTCAATCGAATACACCAATCTAGCCAATTTAGCCAGCACAGCAGTCTGGTAACCGCAGCCAGTACCGATTTCCAACACTTTATTGAAGTCTGCATTGGCACGCAACAATTCACTCATGCGCGCCACCATCCATGGGCTGGAAATTGTTTGTCCGTAGTTAATCGGCAACGCAACATCTTCATACGCGCGACTGGCGAGCGCCTCTTCAACAAAAAGATGGCGCGGAACCGCACCCATAACTGATAACACAACCTCATCAGTAATGCCCTGAGCGCGGAGGCGCTCAATCATGCGCATACGCGTTCGATGCGATGTCATCCCTATGCCAGAAAGATGCATATTCACCGGCCACTATCCAATGGGCTATAGAGTGCTGTTAATTTGATGAGCATTCTATTTTTCTATTTTATCATTCAGCGTAAATTGCACCAGTAATGATCTATTCATCAATCGACATTTGTCTACTTAACCATTCACTTACAAACCCCATCTGATCAAATCGAGTCAAATCGATTTGCAATGGCGTTACTGATACATGATTGCAATGCACAGCATGAAAATCAGTACCCTCGCCTGCGTCCTGCGCAGCACCTGCCGCACCCACCCAGTATACGGTATCTCCTCGCGGCGTCAGGGATTTGATGACAGGCTCAGCTTTATGTCGTCGGCCTAATCGTGTTACCTTGACGCCTTCAAGTTCCGCGTACTCAACATCGGGAACGTTGATATTCAGCAAAATCGGAATTTTCAATTCATTATGTTTAAACCGCTTAACCATATCAACCGCTACTCGTGCTGCTGTCTCATAGCATCCTTTCGTGACACCAGCAAGGGACACTGCCAGGGAGGGCACGCCCAATAAAAAGCCTTCCGTTGCAGCAGCGACCGTCCCTGAATAAAGCGTATCATCTCCCATGTTTGCGCCATCATTGATACCCGAAATAACCATGTCTGGCAAGACATCCAGCATGCCAGTAACAGCAAGATGAACACAATCCGTTGGTGTTCCATTAACATAATAGAACCCATTGGGTGAACGACGCAAACTTAACGGCCGATCCAATGTCAAGGAATTACTGGATCCGCTTCTGTCACGTTCGGGAGCTACTACTATGATTTCGGCGACACAGGAAAGCGCTTCGGCTAAGCATGCCAATCCTGGTGAGAAATAGCCATCATCATTACTGATTAAAATACGCATTATCAAATTGTTACCCAGAAAATCGGAAACCGTACCACGAAAAATGCATTGATATTGATCATTTCTGTCGTATCTCAAAATCCGGTTTCTTTATATCCCCCATTTTGCTTGGTTTGCTTCCAGTGAGAAAAGATATTGATGTCAAATTTTGAAGCACGATAAGTATAAATGAGAGCAAAATCTATTGTTAATGACTTGAATCGTTCCTTCAAACTGGAAAGCAATAGAAGACAATCAGAATATGTATTTGACCGTGGTCGGGGCGAGAGGATTTGAACCTCCGACCACTTGCACCCCATGCAAGTACGCTACCAGGCTGCGCTACGCCCCGCTGATCGGGGATTATAGCAAACAAGCACGATATTAAACACAAGAGATATGCCGGCATATGCGCAAAGCAGCTTACTTGGATGCCAAAAAGGTTATTATGCTCCTGATCTCGCTGCGAAAATAGCTCAGATCAACAAACGATTCCGCCTGCTCAGCTCCAGCAACCACTGGCTGTGAGAATTGCTCGCCTGATTCATTCTGTTCAAGGCGGCTTCGTGCACCATGAATGGTAAATCCCTGATCATAGAGAAGCTCTCTAATTCTACGGATCAGCAAAACTTCCTGATGTTGATAATAACGCCGATTTCCACGGCGCTTAACTGGCCTAAGCTGTGAAAACTCTTGTTCCCAATAGCGTAAAACATGGGGTTTAACACCACATAACACGCCGACTTCACCGATTGTAAAATAACGCTTCGCCGGTATCGGCGGAAACTTAAGAGCTGCTTTCTTGCTTTCCATGATAATTTTGTTCGACCATGGTTTTGAGCTTCTGGCTGGCATGGAATGTTACAACGCGTCGCGCGGTAATCGGTATTTCTTCCCCGGTTTTAGGATTACGACCAGGCCGCTGTGGCTTTGTCCGCAAATGAAAATTGCCGAAACCAGATAATTTGACACCCTCACCTTTTTCCAATGCTGCACGAACTTCTTCGTAAAAAGACTCAACCATGTCTTTCGCTTCACGTTTGTTCAGTCCAACATTCTCAAATAACAAATCAGCCAGTTCTGCTTTAGTTAGAGCCATTCTTTTCTCCGCATAGTTATCAGATTAAATTCTTCTTAACATTAGTGCTGTACTATGATTTACGCGTTGAGATATGTTTCGCGCCCCATGTCTTTGCTATCTCAGCATGCTAATTAACACTATAAAGCATTTTATTATATCAATTACCAATAAAATGATTAGTCGTTATCGCATTATTTTTTCATTTATCTTCATAGTTTTATAACTTAAAAATAGCTCTCAGGCTCTTAATGTCGCACCAAATTTCAACTCAAGAACACGAAGCAAACTCGATACTGCCTTATCAATATCTTCGTCGGTCAGTGTTTTTTCGATATCCTGCAACATAACTTTAAACGCCAGACTTTTTTTATTCTCACCGACAGATTTTCCGCGATACATATCAAACAGGGCGATCTCGGTTACTATTTCCAACTTATTTTCCCGCAGCACATCTATAAGCGATTGCACAGCAACATGATTATCAACAATAATTGCGATATCTCTTCTAACCGGCGGATATTTAGACATTTCTTTCGCACGTGCTAATGGCTTCGGCTGTAAACTGTCAAGCAAAAGCTCGAACAGAACCACGGGCCGAGGCAAATCGAATTTTTTCTGCCAGTGCGGATGCAATTCACCCAGCCATCCGGCGAAATTCTGCTCCACAGTAATCCTAGCCGACCTACCCGGATGGAATGCAGAGTGCGATGCTGATTGAAAATTCACTTCACGTGCATGAAACAGCACTTCAATATCGGTTTTCAAATCAAAAAAATCAATCGCTCGTGCCGGCTCACCCCATTGCTCTGGGCGTACATCACCGTATCCCAGCCCTGCCAATTTATCAAACTGGCGATAGTTATCGGCCGAGTCGCGCTCAAAACAACTTCCCATCTCAAACAAACGTACCCGGTCCTGTTTGCGATTCAAATTAAATTGCAAATTGGCAATCAGTCCCCCGATCAAACTGCTGCGCATTACACTCATCTGACTGGCGATCGGATTTATCAGTGCAATCGGATGACTGTTCTGCAACAAATCCTGTTCCCAGAATTCATCCACAAATGCATAATTGATTACTTCCTGATAATCGCGCATGACAAGCATCTGTTTGATTGCAGCAGGCATATGCTTTTTTTCCGGTACCGCCAGCATCGAAAGTTCGGTTCTCGGCTGTTGTGCCTCAATAGCATCATAACCATGAATACGCGCCAGCTCCTCAATGAAATCTTCTTCAATGACGAGGTCAAACCGGTAACTTGGTGGTGTTACGTAAAAAATACCTTCATTTTCTGAAAAAACAAATTGCAGGCGTTTAAAGTATTCAGTAATTTGATCAGCAGTCAATGAAATGCCCAGCACACGCCTTACCCGATCAAGGCGAACTGCAACCTGATGCCTTTCTGGCAATTGATACTTTGCTTCAGTAACCGGCCCGGCTTTGCCGCCGCAGATCGACTGAATCAGTTCTGTTGCATACTCAAGCATACTGCGTGTTGCCGCAAAATCGACACCACGTTCAAAACGGTGAGCAGAGTCTGAACTAAAGCCAAGTGCAAAAGATTTACCCGAAATGAAATTTGGGTTAAAAAATGCGCACTCCAGGAAAACATCGGTTGTATCCGACACTACAGCACATTCCAGCCCTCCCATAATGCCGGCAAGTGCCAGAGGTCCACGATCATCGGCAATCAATAACATATCAGGCGCAAGGATTATCTCGCTCTCATTCAACAATGTTATTTTTTCTTCTGCTTTTGCATACCGCACCTGAATCGCGCCGTCCAATCTGGTTAAATCGAATGCATGCATCGGCTGTCCAGTTTCAAGCAGAACGTAATTGGTCGTATCGACTACGACATTAATTGAACGAAGACCGCTTCTTTCCAGCCGTTGCCTCATCCACAAAGGTGCATCTACATTCAAATTGACACCTCGAATGATACGGCCGCAATACAAGGGACAAGCTTCAGGCACTTTTATGTGCACGTCGATCGTGTCTGGAATTTCACTGGATACGCAATTTAGTTTTAATGGCGCCAACACTGTCCCTGTAATCGCGGAGATTTCCCGCGCAATGCCATAAACGCTCAAACAATCCGCTCTATTCGGTGTCAGACTTAAGGTAAAAACCTTATCGTTTAATGCGTAATAATCACGGAAGTTTTGCCCCGCTGGTGCGTCGTCAGGCAAAAGTAACAATCCTTCCGCATTTTCATTGATTCCCAATTCCTGTGCCGAACATAACATTCCAAATGACAAAACACCGCGCAATTTCGCCTTTTTTATTTCAATACCCGGCAACTTTGCATCGATCATCGCACAAGGTACTTTAATGCCAGCTCTTACATTGGGAGCGCCACAAACGATCTGTAGCGGCTCTTTCGCACACTCTCCGACGCTGACCTGACAAATCTTTAATCGATCCGCCTCCGGATGATTCTCGACGTGCAACACTTCAGCCACGACAACATGCTCAAACGAAGCAGCAACGGGTTCTAGATTTTCTACTTCCAAGCCAGCCATAGTCAACGCGTGAGCAAGTTCATCGCTCGCACAATTCGGATTTACAAAAGTTCGCAACCAACGTTCAGAAAATTTCATGGTCTTTATTTTTTATATGAAATCACGATGACCCTGTTAATTAAATTGCTTTAAGAACCGCAGATCATTTTCAAAAAATGACCTTAAATCACTGACACCGTAGCGCAGCATCGCGAGTCTTTCTACGCCCAGTCCAAACGCAAAACCGATATATCGCTCAGAATCTATATTGACATGCTTTAACACATTAGGATGCACCATTCCGCAGCCCAGAACTTCCAGCCAGCCAGTTTGCTTACATATCCGGCAACCCTTACCATTGCATTTCACGCAACTGATGTCCATTTCGGCCGAAGGTTCTGTAAAAGGAAAAAATGACGGGCGAAAGCGCACCCGCAAATTATCCTGTTCAAAAAACTGCTGCATAAAATTAACTAATACACCCTTAAGCGCTGCGAAGTTTGCCTGTTCATCAACCCACAAGCCTTCCACTTGATGAAACATTGGCGTATGAGTCACATCCGAGTCACATCGATAAACCCTGCCCGGAGCTATCAATTTGAATGGTGGATTATTTTCAAGCATAAAGTGTATCTGGACTGGCGATGTATGCGTGCGCAGAAGATTACCGTTATCGACATAGAAGGTATCATGCATTGCTCTAGCAGGATGATTCTCGGGAATATTAAGCGCGGTAAAATTGTAAAAATCTGTTTCAATTTCAGGTCCAGAAGCCACGTCATATCCAATGGAATGAAACAACGCTTCTATCCGCATTAAAGTCTGAGTAACCGGATGCAAACCACCTTTTGTATATCCTCTTCCCGGCAAGGTCACATCAAGCGACTCTTCTTTCAGCTTTTCCTCGAGCATCTTCTCCTGTAAATAAAGCCGACGTGTCTTTAATAAAGTTTCGATTTTACTTTTCGTCAGATTAATACGGCTTCCCATCTCCGGACGCTGATCTGGTGGGAGCTTACCAAGCCCTTTGAGCAATTCTGTTAACTCACCACTTTTGCCAAGATAACGTGCTTTAACGTGCTCCAGTTCGTTGGGATCTTCTATGGTTTCAAATAGATTCTCCGCTTCTTTTACAATATCATTTAAATCTCTCATGCAAGTTTAAACTCTATATTTTTATTCAAACTGTTAACAAATTACTTAAATCTTTTAACCTAAAAACCTCAGTTGAATGGAATGTAGAGTGCGTTGATTTTTGTTTCCGACAAGGCGTAATAACGCGTTATTACAACGAATTGCAACGTAGCCGGAATTAAAAAGCGACGAGCCCTAAATACCATAGTGTGACTCACTATCTGAATGAATTGATATTGCTCAAGTTGTTTCATCTATTCATATCGTTAGCCACTTCGAATAACGATCAACTGAGGTTTTTAGGTTTAAGTTTTCATGCAATGCCAGAATATAAAATTCCCTTTCTATCAATCACTCATTCAAATAACAATCACAACTTCTTATAAATTCCTGATCTCAAGAAAACCCAACCCAGTACGCTTAACCACGATCAATACAAAAAGGGAGGTTTGGGTAAAACCCAACACCTCCCTATATCTACCAAGAAAATGTTTAGACAGCCAAGCTTACTTTAGCCTGCTCAGCGATTTTCTCGAAAGCAACTTTGTCAAATATTGCCAAATCTGCCAATACCTTTCTGTCGATTTCAATACTCGCTTTCTTCAGACCATTCATAAAAACGCTATAGGACAATCCACATTCTCGTGCAGCTGCATTGATACGCGTAATCCACAATGCTCTGAACTGGCGTTTGCGTTGACGTCTATCACGATAAGCATATTGCCCGGCTTTCATTACTGCTTGCTTGGCAATCCGATACACATTCTTGCGACGCCCGCGGTAACCCTTTGCAAGATTCAGAATTTTTTTATGCCGCGCATGCGCTGTGACACCACGTTTTACTCTAGGCATTGATCAACTCCTATGCGTAAGGCAACATCGAATGAACCGACGCAGCATCACTCGGATGGACACTGGTTATTCCTCTGAGTTGACGTTTATTCTTTGTCGTTTTTTTTGTCAGTATATGGCGCTTGAAAGCCTGTCCCCGTTTAATACTTCCGCTCGCGCGAACCTTAAATCGTTTTTTTGCACTGCTTTTAGTTTTCATTTTAGGCATTACTACACCCTCCTTTTATAACATGATTTCAGGTGTTCTCATATTCTCTACGAAAAACTTTTAAAACCCTTCACCACTTGTAATGTATTATTTTTACTATCACATTCACATAATTCTGCAAATACACAGCCATAAAAAAACAAAAATCCACCTGTCATGTTGAGACGGAATCATCGGTTGCTGTCTTTGTTTTACCCGTTTTTGTTTCTTTTTTCTTTGGTGATAACACCATCACCATTTGCCTGCCTTCCATTTTTGGAAATTGTTCTACTGTCGCGTATACATCCAGATCATCTCGCACACGCTCAAGAATTCGTACGCCAAATTCTTGATGCGCCATCTCACGACCTCGAAATCTGAGCGTCACCTTGACTTTATCACCATCGTTTAAGAAATTTATCAAATTGCGCAATTTAATTCGATAATCGCCTTCATCCGTATTTGGTCTAAATTTGATTTCTTTTATTTGTACTTGTTTTTGTTTTAGTTTCGCATCATGTTTTCGTTTGCTTTCTTGATAACGAAACTTTCCATAATCCATCAGCCGGCAAACTGGTGGTTGGGCTGTTGGCGCTATCTCCACTAGGTCTACGCCCGCTTCTTCAGCCAACTCATTGGCTTCAGCCAGCTTCACTATCCCCATCTGCTCACCGTCCAAACCGATCAAGCGTACTTCTGGCACATTTATTTCATTATTTATGCGCGCTGCCTTTTCTTGTACTATGGCAATTCTCCATATAATCTAAATGAAAATCATCGCTTTAATTCAACTTCCCTTTTTAGGTGCTCAACCAGATTCTCTAGTGACATTTGTCCCAAATCCTGTCCACCGCGAACTCGCACCGAAATCAGATTAGCATTTACTTCAGCATCTCCGACAATAATTTGGTACGGAAGCTTCTGTAAGCTGTGCTCACGGATTTTATAGGTTATTTTCTCATTTCTCAAGTCTTGAATCACTCTGAACCCATTCCGTCTTAATTCTTTTGCCACTTTCTCCACATAGGCAGCTTGTCCTTTGGATATATTCAGTACGGCAACTTGGATCGGAGCCAGCCACAATGGGAATGCTCCTGCATAATGTTCTATTAAAATACCGATAAAACGCTCCAGCGAACCTAAAATTGCTCTGTGCAGCATAACTGGTATTTGTCGGGTATTATCTTCAGCAACATATTCCGCACCCAAACGTTCAGGCATGGAGAAATCCAGCTGTAACGTTCCACATTGCCATATTCGACCAATGCAGTCTTTTAATGCAAACTCTATTTTTGGCCCATAAAATGCGCCTTCTCCTGGCTGCAACTCCCATTGCAATCTTGCTAGCCTGAGCGCGGTTTCTAGCGCACTTTCTGATTTATCCCATTGTGCATCTGTACCTACGCGTTTCAGCGGGCGCGTAGACAGCTTGACCAGAATATCTTTAAATCCGAAATCTTCATAAACAAGGCTTAGTAGATTTATAAATTTCACTACTTCGTCCTGAATTTGATCTTCTGTGCAAAAAATATGCGCATCGTCTTGCGTAAACCCACGCACACGCATAATACCGTGCAAAGCGCCGGAAGCTTCATTGCGATGACATGAACCAAATTCTGCAAGTCTCATGGGCAGATCGCGATAACTTCTGAGTCCTTGCCTGAATACCTGAACATGTCCAGGGCAGTTCATTGGTTTAATCGCAAAACTTCTATCTTCTGTCTCGGTAATGAACATATTTTCTCGGAAATTATCCCAATGACCAGACTGCTTCCACAACTCCTTATCAAGAACCTGCGGTGTGCGGATTTCCTGATACTCATTCTCAAACTGAATATTTCGCATATATTGCTCAATCTGCTGCCACAACATCCAACCTTTCGGATGCCAAAATACCATGCCGGGTGCTTCTTCTTGTGTATGGAACAAATCCAGCTGCTTGCCTATTTTACGATGATCTCTTTTTTCAGCTTCTTCGAGTCTGTGTAAGTAATTGCTTTGATCATCTTTAGCCGTCCACGCCGTTCCGTAGATTCTCTGAAGCATTTCACTTTTTGAATCACCTCGCCAATAGGCTCCAGCAACTTTCATTAACTTGAATATTTTAAGTTTAGACGTATTTGGAACATGAGGGCCGCGACACAAATCGGTAAAGTTGCCCTGCGTATACAGCGTCAAATCTTCATCACCTGGAATTGATTCAATTATCTGCGCTTTATAGTGTTCGCCCAGTTGCTTAAAAAAATTGATTGCTTCCGAACGCTGCCAGATTTTTCTCTCAATTTTGATACTGCGCTTACTAATCTCAAGCATACGTCGTTCTATTGCCGCAAGATCTTCTGGTGTAAACGGACGTTTAAAAGCAAAATCATAATAAAAGCCGTCCTCGATTACTGGCCCAATAGTTACTTGCGCTTCAGGGAATAATTCTTTAACAGCGTGTGCCAAAAGATGCGCACTGGAATGCCGGATAATCTCAAGCCCTTCCGCATCTTTTTCTGTAATAACCGCAAGTTCACTGTCCTCTTTGATCAAGCGATCGAGATCGATCAATTTGCCATTGACTTTTCCTGCTATCGCCGCGCGCGCCAGTCCAGTTCCTATTGAAGTTGCTACTTCCATTACGGTCACAGGGTGTTCAAATACTCGTTCTGAGCCGTCCGGCAGTCGAATTACAATCACTTATTGTTTCCTAATTTTGAATTATTCACGATAATGCAAATTTACAGTTAAATATCAACTGATAATTGATCTTTTATACCAGTTTCTAAATTTTAGCAATCCACGTAAACATATCGGCGCAAACCCAATCGCAACCGCATCAACTAGACAATACCAAGCCGCGACACCGCTTGGCGGATTGCCTTGTGACCAATCAAAAACCGGTTCAATCTCCGCCCACTTCCATGTCCCGGCTGCTGTTCCGATAATTTCGAGCCAGGTACAAATAAAAAAGGCACCCAGATATACTAAAGGCGATCGTCCTTTTAATACGCATATTACAAAAATCAAAAAAAGAAATGCCCCTACCTGATCGCCCTGTTCTGGTATTCCACTGATTCCCCACGCTGACCATAACCCTCCTGTTACGAATACAAAAACTGCTATCTTGCGAGCATACATCTGAAAAAAACCTGACCGCGCCAGCGCAACAGCGGTTAAATAAACCATGCCATGACCTGGCGGAACATAATGAGGCACATTTTCAAAGCGATATGTATACCCTTCCATATAAATGGAAGCGAAATGTTCACCGGCGGTTGCAAACGCAACCGCAATGACGACTTGCATTCTTACTTCTTTATTTTCCCCCGCGAGGAGTGCAAACAAAAAAACCCATGCAATGACGCCAAGTAAATTTTGTGTTTCAAGACTCGCACTGCCATCAATAACAAGACTTACTGCAACACAGAAAAAAGTGAATCCAGCTATAAAATAATCGCGGCTGCGGTGCGGATATTGCATACCCGGGTGCGACAAGTGATTTAACATAGATTACCTTCAAAAAAAAACCCGCTTAATGCGGGTTATCACTTTTTTGATACGTTGTGGGAAATAATACTTCAATTATATTTATTACCCAAACGGCGACATAGCACCCTAATTGATAGCTTTACTTACCGAATGTCTAATCGTTTTGCCGGCATGGCCAGAAATAATTCTGGCCATGCTTCACGAACATTAATAAGCTATAAGAGTTTTATACGAAAACTTTAACTCG
Organism: uncultured Nitrosomonas sp.; assembly: GCA_964639015.1. GTDB lineage: Bacteria > Pseudomonadota > Gammaproteobacteria > Burkholderiales > Nitrosomonadaceae > Nitrosomonas. The sequence goes on along the minus strand of CAZXBP010000055.1, from coordinate 151 downwards.
TTTGAATGCCCAATTAATTCTTATTACGAATCTTTTAACACTAAGGCAAAAACTTAATCGTCGTCGTCGTCATCATTATCATCGTCGTCGTCGTCATCATCGTCTTCTTCATCCCAGTCATCCCAGCCGTCAGCCTTTAATACCAGCTTCT
>CAZXBP010000054.1:0-15657 GCA_964639015.1 uncultured Nitrosomonas sp. | reverse complement strand
TCAAAATGGAGGTCGCTAATACGTAAATTTGGTTTGACAGAAGACAGAGTATCTATTGAGTTCGCATTCCTGATTTAGATTTCTAATAATTCCACTGCAACTGAAAACGCATCAGATTTGCATCTTTAACATGGACCAGACTTCTGACATTGGTTCTGTCCATATGCGAATAAGCAACGGTCAGTTCTACCTCCGGCCGGATTTGCCACTCCAGGCCCGCTTCGATTTCATTGACTTTGCTAAATGGCGTGTTGGCAGTATCTTTTTCCGCACCTCTGTATCGCTGCCACTTCACATAGGGAATCCAACTGCCCCATCGGCTATCCAGCTTATACATGGCCTGCACATAACCACCATTGATTTTTCCCGACTCTATCCGCGTCAGATCATCACTTAACTGAGGTGATCTACCCCAGTTCCATTCCGCCTGCAAACCGAAAGGCTGCGGATAGAGAATGGCATGCACACCGATACGCTCGTCACGATAGCCTTTCTTGTCGAACAATGGCGCGGCCAGAATACCCGCTCTCTGATTAACCGCAACAGTCGGCACGAATTTTCCGGTATAGCCAAAAACACCCGTTTCAAAAATCTGACCGTTACTGAACTGAAACGGATAAGTTACCCGTGCTGCGAAATGCAGATTATCGTTTTTATCACGCTGATTCAGACCTTGCCCGGTATACGCGCCAAAACCGATGACACCATAATCTCCGGAACCTTTGAGCCCTTTTCTCAGGAAATCAAACCGTTTCTGAATATGTTCCGGTGTCCAGTAAAAAAACACACCGGTGTCCCGTTCATTCCGCACACCACTGCTTACTCCGTCGGCGCGTTCAAATGCCAGGCGATCACGGCTGGATTGTAACAGCTCAAAACTATTTGGTATTTTTGACAGACCCGGACGAATACGAAATTCTTTTTTCTTGTCGAAGTAGATATCGCCATACATATCCCGTACTGCAACATCACCACCAGCAAACTCGGTTTGCATATAAATTTTCAAGTGATCGGTGATATCTCCCTGGAACACCAGACGCGCTCGCCGGATAAAGAAATTGGTGTCTTCCTCGATAGACCTGTCGCCTGGTGATGAGAGGTTATCCAGATCACCGGAAAATCCGGCACTTTGACGAAACTGGGTGTACCCGCCGATTCTGAATTTGTCATACCATTTCTTTTCAACTTCCGCCTTAACCTCTTCCTTTTGAGGCTCCGATGTTTTTTCTGCCGCAGCTTTCTGAATAATCTGCTGTTGCACTTCATGACGCGCCTCGGCTGCCTGATGCTCCGGCGCCTGCTGATCTGTTCTTGCTTCGTTCGTATGTGATTTTTCTTCCAAGACTGCTTTCTCGGTTGTCTTTACCGGTTCAAAATCGCCCAGCTTGATCCGGTTTTCACCCGGTGTTGTATACACCTGATTCGTTTCAGGATCGACATAGAGCGTTAAAGCCGAGATTGCCGGCATGGCACCGGTTAGCAGCAATACCGAAATAACCGCTGCAGCATGGAAGAATCGATTTACGCGAGGCAGAATTAATTTTTCTCTCTTTCCAGAAATAGTCATATTGTCTCCAATGAATATTCCGGAAGGAGGATATTACATTAATGTTACAGTTTTATTACATGCAACAATTTGTGCGATGAAATTAAGCTGATTTTTGATAAATCCGGTTATCGTATTCGCGATTGCTGATTCACCAGGATCTCGGACAGTGTTCTAAACACGCCGTCCTGCCAATCCGGCAAGTACAGATTAAATGTTTTCTGTAGTTTTGTAGTGTCCAGACGGGAATTCAACGGGCGCACAGCGGGTGTCGGATATTCCGTGCTCGGAATAGGATACAGACTGCCTGTAGACGTTTTTAGCAAAACATCCGCGCGGGCTGCCTGTGTGAGTATGTAATGCGCAAAACCGTACCAGGATGTATGACCGCGTGCCGCCAAATGATAAAGACCACTGACCGGCGTTTCATTAACTTTGCTTTGTAATGACCGTACAATATGCGCGGTTACATCCGCAATCAGCTCCGCACCTGTCGGCGCACCGATCTGATCACTGACGATTCGCAATTGGTCGCGTTCCTGCGCGAGCCGTAGTATCGTCTTGATAAAGTTGCTGCCAAAGGTGGCATATACCCAGCTGGTGCGCAAAATCACATGACGGCAGTCTGTTTCGATGATATTGCTCTCACCGGCCAGTTTGGTTTTGCCGTAAACGTTAAGCGGATTCGGCGCATCGTTTTCCGTATGAAACCGATCGCCGCTGCCGTCAAATACATAGTCGGTTGAATAGTGAATGAACCAGGCATTCGACCGCCGGGCTTCCTCCGCCAGCACACCGGGCGCTATCGCATTGACGATCTGCGCCAGCTGCGATTCCTGTTCCGCCTTGTCTACCGCAGTATAAGCGGCCGCGTTGACAATAATGTCAGGCTTGACGGTCTGTATCGTTTTCCGAATGCCCGCTGGATCGGCAAGATTGCCGCACATCGCTTGACTGTCCGTGCCCAGGGCGACCAATTGACCGGGCGAGGCGAGAGGTGCCAGACTGCGCTGGAGCTCCCAGCCGACCTGGCCGTTTTTACCAAACAACAGAATTTTCATTGCCGCTGCCGGGTATAATTTTTTTCAATCCAGTCACGATAAGCGCCCGTCTGAACGCTGGCGACCCAATCCTGATTGTCCAGATACCATCGCACGGTCTTGCGGATACCGGTTTCAAACGTCTCAACAGGTCTCCATCCCAGTTCGCGCTCAATTTTACGGGCATCAATAGCGTAACGCGTATCGTGACCAGGGCGATCCCTGACATGAGTGATCAGATCCAGATAATCACCGTTAGCTGGTCCACCGGTCATTTCCTGCAACAACCCGCAAACGGTATGCACAATTTCAATATTGGGTTTTTCATTCCAGCCACCAATGTTATAGGTTTCACCGGCCTTCCCGGCTTCGAGCACACGCCGAAGCGCACTGCAGTGATCTGCGACATACAGCCAGTCACGCACCTGCCTGCCATTGCCATAAATCGGCAGTGACTTGCCTGCCAGCGCATTAGCGATCATCAGCGGTATCAGTTTTTCCGGAAACTGATAGGGGCCGTAGTTGTTGGAACAGTTGGTTATCAGCGTTGGCAGACCGAAAGTACGATGATACGCATTAACCAGATGGTCACTCGATGCCTTGCTTGCCGAATATGGACTGCTCGGCTGATAGCGATGCATTTCGGTAAATGCCGGCTCATATTCGGTTAATGAACCGTAGACTTCATCGGTAGAAACATGCAAAAAGCGGAAATCCTTTTTCCCGGTTTCGCTCAATCCCCGCCAGTAGGCATGCGTCGCTTCCAGCAGCCGGAAGGTACCTACGATATTGGTTTGAACGAAAGCCTCCGGCCCCAGAATGGAACGGTCAACATGACTTTCCGCGGCAAAATTAATCATCGCACGCGGCCGATAGTCAGTCAGCAGCTTTGTCACCAGCGCGCTATCGCCAACATCACCCTTGACGAAAATATGTCTTTCGTCACCTGCCATGGCCGCCAGATTCTGTAAATTGCCCGCATAAGTTAATTTATCCAGATTGATAACAGCTTCATTCGATTGCAAAAACCAATCCAGGATAAAATTTGAACCGATAAAACCTGCGCCGCCAGTTACTAATATCATGATTTTGTTATTTTCATTCTTGATTATCTCACTACGCCAAAAATCATTCAGCCTGCCAGTCGGGTACAATCCCCATTTCTTCCGGCGCTGCCTGAAATTCACAGTCTATACCGATTCCCGGCACCCAGGCCAGCTTCTCACCGCAAAACAGCAAAGGTAAAGTATAACGCGACCAGGGCGGAATTGAAGCTTCCTGCAGCAAATTTTTCAGGCTGCGTCTTGGTCGGCGACAATCCGGCTTATAATGCTCGCCACCCTGACGCGCTCGGATAAAAACAGGCGCCTGCATTAATTTCCCCTGACTCAGACCTTGCCCCCAGGTCTGCTTAAAATGCACTGATCCGCCCCACTCCTTCAGTCTTAATGTTGATTCACCTGTCCACGCCTGCTGTGAATCCTTTATGGGATGCCGAATGATGGCCTGGATATAAACTTGCCCGCGATAAGTTCGGATTTCATGCATACCAAAAGTAACATGAAGACGCGTATCGCTGTTTGCGCTGCGCAGTTGCCGCAAAATTTCTTCCAGTCTGATCGCGCTGGGTGGCTGAATGTCACGTTGCCACAGAACGTAACGCAACAGATTTTTGGCGCGCAACACGCTCAATTCACGCAATCCTGCAATCTCCAGTCTGCCGGAAACCACGCAATGCCGCGCGTCCTGTTCCGCCAGCTGATCGAGCAGTTCGGTTGCTTCAGCCATATGCCTGCTGGTTCGCTGCAAGGCCTGTGCATAACCGGGGAATTTTTCACGTAAAACCGGGAAAACCTTGTGGCGAAGAAAATTACGACTGAACTGGATACTGTCATTACTTTCGTCATGCATCCACTGCAGCTGCCGCTGCTCAGCGTAGATTTCGATACTATCGCGCGATACATCAAGCAGTGGGCGCAGTATCTGCGGCGCGGTCCCGGACGATTGTTTTCTGCACAGCGGCATCGCACTCAGTCCTCTGACGCCCGCGCCGCGTAACAATTGCAACAACAAAGTTTCCGCCTGATCATCACGATGCTGCGCCAGAACCAGACAATCAACCGCGCGCATGCGATTAAAAACCTGATAACGTTTTTCGCGTGCGATGGCTTCCAGACTCATTCCGGTTTCTGGCGTCACTTTGACATAGCTCACCACGATCGGAACACCATAGATATAACACAGGCGACAGCAGAAATGGCCCCATTCGGCAGCATTTTTGCTGATCCCATGATTGACATGCAGCGCGGATAATTTGAAGCGCATTTCTGTGGACAGTTTTGCCAGTATATCCAGCAGAACCACCGAATCCACACCACCACTCAAGCCAATTGCGATGTGACTATCTGAAGTGACGTAACGCCGCAGGACATTGCGCGTGTCACGGACAAGACCGTCAAACCCGGTCGGTTTATTCGATTTTTGCCTCTTTGTAGGAACCATATTTCATCAATCGTTCCAGGCGTTTTTCAATAAGCTTTTCGGTAGAATAATCCTGAAGTTTTCTGAGAGAATCCTGAACAACTATTTTGACGGCCTGCATCATTCCGGGATAATCGCGATGCGCGCCACCGATTGGTTCATTAATTATGCTGTCAATTAAATGAACATCTTTCAGGCGCTCGGCGGTGATCCCCATGATCTCGGCTGCTTCCGGCGCCTTGTCCGCACTTTTCCATAAAATGGACGCACAGCCTTCCGGTGAGATTACCGAATAGGTCGCGAATTGCAGCATGTGAACCAGGTCGCCCACCGCAATTGCCAACGCCCCGCCCGAGCCGCCTTCACCAATCACTATGCAGACGATTGGCACCTTCAATTCCGACATCACGTATAAATTTTTGCCAATGGCTTCTGATTGGCCGCGTTCTTCAGCATCTATGCCCGGGTACGCGCCTGGCGTGTCAATGAACGTAATCAATGGAATTGAAAATTTTTCAGCCAATCGCATTAAACGCAACGCCTTACGGTATCCTTCCGGCTTGGGCATACCAAAATTACGATGAATTTTTTCACGCGTATCACGCCCTTTCTGATGACCAATCACCATCACGGCCTGGCCGTTAAAACGCGCAATACCGCCCACTATCGCGTGATCATCGGCGAAACAGCGATCGCCGTGCAATTCGTGAAAATCGGTAAAAATATGTGCGATATAATCCAAGGTATAGGGCCGTTGCGGATGCCTTGCGACCTGCGAAATCTGCCAAGGTGTCAGCTTTGCATAAACACTTTTGGTCAGCGCCACACTTTTCGCTTTCAACCGCTCTATTTCTGCTGAAATATCCAGCGCAGAATCACTCTGCGCAAAACGCAGCTCTTCTATTTTTGATTCAAATTCTGCGATATTTTGTTCGAAATCCAGAAAGGTGATTTTCATGTAAACAGTAAAATTAAATCCCAAAGTAGTGATGATACAGGATTTGGAAAAAATACAGCAGGCGTGAATTCATTTTATTCAAGCAAGTCATATCGGGTGTTAATTAATACTTAAACCAACTAAAATTCGGGGAACAGATGAACAGGAGATATTTTTTGACCGGCATAGGCGGCGCTGTTGTTACCGCACCTTTTATTTTTTTCTATCGGACGATTGAAACCCTGGCGGCAAGTGTTCCGGTTACCGTTGAACGCTTAACAAAACCACACGAAGAATGGCGTAAACTGGTTTCTCCGGAAGCCTTTAATATTTTGTTCAATGAACATACGGAGCCACCGGGCAGCAGCACGCTGAATCAGGAGTATCGTGATGGAACATATATCTGTGCGGCGTGTTATCTGCCGTTGTTTGAAAGTCGCCACAAATATGACAGCGGAACAGGATGGCCGAGTTTTACACAACCGATCGCCGGCCATATCGGCACAAAAAAAGACTATCAACTGATCATTCTCAGAACCGAATATCACTGCGCACGCTGCGGCGGACATCAGGGTCATGTCTTCAACGACGGCCCGCAACCGCGCAAGGAACGCTGGTGCAACAACGGACTGGCACTGAAGTTTGTTCCGAGTACGGAATCGTTACCCCCACTCAGAGGTTAGGAAAATAACATGCCATCCGACCAAATACGATTTAAAACTGCTTTTGTCACGCTGCTGCTACTGATTTTGATAACCGCTTGTCAGCTCTCGAGCGAGACCATCGCCAAGAACCAGACTATACCAGCAGAACATATGGATACCGCCATCTTTGCGGGCGGCTGCTTCTGGTGCACCGAATCTGACTTTGACAGACTGCCCGGCGTCATTTCGACCACTTCCGGATACATCGGCGGCATAGTGAACAATCCCACCTACAAGCAGGTCGTAACCGGTGAAACCGGACATGTGGAAGCGGTCAAGGTCCAATTCGACAAAACTGCAACCGATTTTGAAACACTGTTACAGGCTTTCTGGCGAACCATAGATCCGGTTTTTTCGGACGGCCAGTTCTGCGATATTGGCCCGCAATACCGCAGCGCAATTTTTTATTTGACGCCTGAGCAGCACGCCTCGGCTGAAGCGTCGAAAAATGCACTAGCCGCCTCCGGACGTTTTGAATTGCCGATTGTCACCGAAATTTTACCGGCAACAACATTTTATCCCGCTGAAGATTATCACCAGAATTATTATCTCAAAAACCCGGCAAACTACATGCAGTATCGCAACAAATGCGGGCGTGACGCACGGCTGAAAAAACTTTGGGGAGACGAAGCATTAGCGCACTGAAAACTGTTCCGCTGGGTGAGTTGACTCATGAAACTTTTCTGCGGGAATACTGGCAAAAAAAACCTTTACTGATTCGTCAGGCATTGCCTGGTTTTAACGGCCTACTCACGAAACAGAAACTGATTGCACTATCCGGTAATGAAGATGCTCAGTCCAGGCTGGTAACGTGTAGTAACGATCAATGGCAGCTCAGGCACGGGCCGCTGAAAAAACGCGACTTCAAGGGCCTGCCCGGGAACTCCTGGTCATTATTGGTACAGGATGTCAATCACTTTATTCCGGCAGCTCACGATTTGCTACAAAAATTCAGCTTCATCCCTTATGCTCGCCTGGATGATTTGATGGTCAGTTTCGCTCCGGCCGGCGGCGGTATCGGACCGCATTATGATTCTTATGATGTTTTCTTACTGCAAGGCCTCGGCCGCAGGCGCTGGGAAATTGCCGCGGATTACGATAGCACGCTTATTCCGGATGCCCCACTCAAAATTCTGCGGCATTTCGAAACAGAACAGACCTGGGTACTGGAACCGGGAGACATGTTGTACCTACCACCGAATTATGCACACCATGGTGTTGCAGTAGATGACTGCATGACCTATTCCATCGGATTTCGCGCACCGAGTCATCAGGAACTCATTGATCATTTTCTGACTTATCTTCAGGATCGCCTCTCGGTAGATGGCTGGTATACTGATCCGGACCTGAAACTGCAACGCAACCCTCTGGACTTAAGCGCCGACATGCAACGTCAGGTCAGCTCGATTTTGAAAAAGATCAAATGGACGTCATCAGATATCGGTGAATTTCTTGGTGTATACCTGACCGAACCCAAACCGCATGTATTTTTTAATCCTCCCGAACAACCGCTGTCATTCAAGCAATTTAACAAGGCAGTTCAGAAAAAACCCGTTCAACTGGACTTAAAGAGCCGAACATTATTTCGTCACGGCAGGATTTATATTAACGGCGAAATCTTCAGTGCCGACCGAATAATTCAAAAAAAACTGTTCGCGCTTATTTTTCAACGAAAAAAATTCACACTGAATAGCGCTAATAACGAAACAGAAAAAATCCTTTACCAATGGTATGTTAATGGATATGTGTCGTTTACAGACTGCAATAGATAATAAACAGACCGAGAAATCTCATCACAGGATACTAGACAGCGATAATTTAATCTGGTATTAGTTAATGGTCTTTTGGAATTTGAAAGACTGAAGAGCTGTTTTATACAATAATTCATCATAATTTTTATGAATACAGGAGGTTTTTAACATGAAATACTCTTTGTTTATCGCGGTATTATTGGCAATGTTTTTAGTCGGTTGCGGTGACGGTGGGAAACCAGGTCAATATCCGCCAAGCTTGTATGAGGATCCTGATACCGGCGAAAGACTGGGAGCCCCCGCCGGCAAAAATTAATAATTGGTTGATTAGCTATCAAACGGCTCCTATCAGTTATCAGGAGCCGTTTGTTATTTAACCAGGAACAATTCTCTTCATCACAATTATTCATAAGCGGTATCAGCTTTGGCTCAGTGCGCAACAATCATCTATCAGGCAGAATGTGACTTTGGAGTAATCTGACAGAGGCAGACTAAGGGTGACAAAGTAAAATTAATGCGAGAACAAGAAATGTTGGCGCAGCATATGCTTAATATGTCAGGAGACATTTTTCGTGAGAAACGACGTATTGAATCCTAGGAGACTGTCCGAGAATAGACTGATCTACTGCGGATGGTTCCGGCTGGCTGGAATTTTCCGATCTTTTTCGTTGAATAGAGCGACTATTCGCCTCAAATAATCGAAAAATCCCGCTCAACCAGCTTCGCCCTCGCTGCGATCGCTATTCTCGGACAGCCTCCTGGAGATATCCTTATAAATGGATGTGGTATGAATGGGTAGTATATTGCGGCCAAAAGCTTTATACTTAAGCCCACAGTATGGTTATATTAAATCTAAATTGACGTAACGGGCGGCAACGATGATCATAACGTGCAATATCATTTGCGCACGCACTTATCGATTACCGACATACTAAGCAAGTCATGGTTGGTTTTATATTTCTGTGCTTCGTATTACGCACTTTTAATTTATATAAGGAAATTTAATAATGAAACAAACTCTCTTAGTTCTGATTTTAGCGTCTTTCTTTTTAGCAGCCTGTGGCGGCCCGGGTGGTCAAGCTTTACCTGAACAAGAACGCGAAAATTTCGAAAAAATACTGCAAGAAGAAGCTAACAAAAATAAATAATCGATAGCTTCATTAAAGTATACAGAACCAAGTATAAAAAAACCGCCCGTGAGGCGGTTTTTTTATACTTGGTTCTTTTTTTAGAAGAACAGCGGTAACGAGAGCCAGTGATCGTTTGGTTCGATACGGCCTGAAATTAATCTTATTTAAGCTGTTCGTATAATAATTTTAAAATACTATCGGCCACATCCTTTGAAACCGATGCGTCATTTTCGCTTAATACTGAAACCGTACTGGTATTAATACCCGTCTCTTTAACCTGAATGCGATATTTCGCCGCCCTGTCATTCGTATCGCCCTTGCCTCGCCAAAACATCATGCCAGACAATAACCCATCATCGTCTCCTGTTTTCCGGCTATCGGTATCCGGATTGATGTAACGCACAAAATAAATACCATCCAACCGATTACGATCCTCCACGGTAAAACCAATACGATCCAGCGCCAGTCCGACACGCCGCCATGATCGATCAAAAGCCTCATTCACGACAAGGGCATTACCCACTCGTCTGTCTATATAGGCTCTCTCCTGATTTGAGCTGCCCGAAGTCGTCGCCAATTCAAGTCTGGCGCGTTGCTCTTCCACGCCGAAGCGCATCATCAGGCGTGACAGCATTTCCGCTTCCAGGTTTGGATCGGCAGGGCGCGGCTGCCATATCGAACGATTCGTGGCGCCTCCTTCCAGCACTTCATCCATTCCGCGGTGGCTGATATATACTTCGGTCGTACCCATTTCGGTGCGTTCCAGCCGGGTGCGGAACTTGTCACGTTCGGCTGTGGAATAAATAAAATCCAGGAATCTTGAGAGTACATTCCGAATCGGGTCCTGCGGTATTTTTGCCCGATTTTCCGCCCAATCGGTTTCCATGATGCCTGCCTCAGGAATTTCCAGTTTTATCAGAAACCCCAATTCCTGCCAGAATTCCTTGATAACCGGCCATACTGCTTCGGGCGGTTGCGGTACAACCAGCCAGCGCTGCGTTCCGGAACGCTCGACATACACGTTTTGAATCGACATCGGCAGCAATGACGATGATCCAGTCCCTGGATTTATCGCGTTTTCTCTGGCAAATGCTGAGAAAGTCGTACCACCGGAAACTGTGTCCGGTATCGCATAACGTTCATCCGTAGCCGGTGTTATAAGATCGGGCGGCACATCCAGCGGCGGCAATCTCCCCGCTGATTTGTAGTCGATGTCTTTAGTTTCCGGAAACAGGGTGCAGCCGGAATTGATTACCGACAGGATGAGAATCATTGAGAATGCGATTATGTAACGCCAGCGCAATTTTTCCATTTCATTCCTTTGTTTCAAAAATCTGCGCCAAGTCCATTGCTTCTTTAACAAGCGGATGATACTGACCGGACAAACGAGTCAAGGGCAAACGGATGCCATGCTCGATTAGCCCCATCTGCGCAACAGCCCACTTCACAGGTATTGGATTCGCTTCGACAAACAAATCTGCATGCAGCCGTAAAAGCTGATTATTGATCATCCGCGCAGTCTGAAGATCACCGGTCATCGCTGCTGCGCACATTTCATGCATTAATCTTGGCGCAACATTCGCAGTTACCGAAATCACGCCTTGCCCGCCAAGCAGCATCAATGCAAGCGCACTGATATCATCGCCGCTATAAACAACAAAATCAGGCGGTACGCGGCGCAGCAAATCACTGCCACGACCCATATCACCCGTGGCATCTTTAATGCCGATAATATTGGGGATTTGCGCCAGTCGTAATGTCGTACTGTTGGCGATATCCACAACGGTTCTACCCGGCACGTTATACAGAATATGTGGAATATCAACAGTTTCCGCAATTGTCCGAAAATGCTGATAAAGTCCTTCCTGGGTCGGTTTATTATAATAGGGCGCAACGGACAGACAAGCATCAACGCCGGCATCTTTCGCATAAATGGACAAATCGATAGCTTCACGCGTCGAATTGGCGCCAGTGCCGGCTATGATGGGTATGCGTCCACCCGCATGTTCAACAGCTACCCGCATCAGCAACTGATGTTCCTCGAAATCCACGGTCGGAGATTCTCCGGTCGTACCTACGACGACAATACCGTCAGAACCCTGCTCAACATGAAAATCAATCAGCGCGCGAAAACGCTCCAGATCCAATCCGCCATCATCCAGCATTGGCGTCACGATGGCAACCAGACTACCTCTAAACATGACCATTTTATCCAGTGAAAAACGAATATTCTACCTGAAACCGGTCAAGCGAAAATCCCTTCCCTCGTACTACCATCCGGTAATTTCCAAAAACATCATGATGACATGGCTGCGGCCGCAGCCATGTCATCAGTTTAACCTGTTTTAGAAAAGCGTATCTGACCATTGTCATAATCAACGACAATTATGTCTTTCGCCGAAAAATGCCCCTCAAGAATTTCCTTCGCCAACGGATTCTCTATCTGGGCCTGAATTGCCCGCTTGAGCGGTCGCGCACCAAACATCGGATCGAATCCAACCTGCGACAATTCAGCAAGGGCTGCGTCGCTGACGCGCAAATCCATATCCAGAGCAGCCAATCTTTTTTCAAGATATTGCAACTGAATCTGCGCGATCGATTTAATATGCTTCCGATCGAGTGCGTGGAATACAACCACTTCATCAATGCGATTGATAAACTCCGGACGGAAGTATCTCTTCACTTCGTCCATTACCGCTTCCTTGACAGCTCGGTAATCCTGGCCATGCATCTCCTGAATCATAGGCGAGCCCAGATTGGATGTCATTACAATGACGGTATTCTTGAAATCAACCGTCCTTCCCTGACCATCCGTCATTCGGCCGTCATCAAGCACTTGCAGCAACACATTGAAGACATCCGGGTGCGCTTTCTCCACTTCATCGAGCAGAATCACCGCATAAGGTTTTCGCCGTACAATTTCGGTCAGATAACCGCCTTCTTCGTAGCCGACATAACCGGGCGGCGCACCGATCAAACGCGCCACCGAGTGTTTTTCCATAAACTCGGACATGTCTACGCGAATCAAATGGTCTTCCGAATCAAACAGAAAACCCGCCAGTGCCTTGCACAGTTCGGTCTTGCCAACACCCGTCGGCCCCAGAAACAGAAAGGATCCATAGGGACGATTGGGATCGGCCAGGCCTGCGCGGGAACGACGTATCGCATCGGATATCAATCGCACTGCTTCATCCTGCCCCACAACCCGTTCGTGGAGTTTCTGCTCCATCAGCAATAATTTCTCGCGCTCCCCCTGCATCATCTTGGAAACCGGTATACCGGTCGCACGTGAAACTACTTCAGCGATTTCTTCGGCGCCGACCTGCGTACGAAGCAATCGTGGTTTTACAGTATCTGTGCTTTGTTTTGCACTTTCCTGTAATTTGAGCTGCGATTCCAGTTGCGGCAAACGCCCGTATTGCAGTTCAGATACTTTCTGCCAGTCGTTTTTGCGCGTAGCGGCCTCGATCTCCAGTCTGACTTTTTCTATTTCTTCCTTGATTTGCTGGGAACCCTGGATTTGGGATTTTTCCGCTTTCCAGATTTCTTCGAGATCGGCGTATTCACGATCTTTTTCCGCAATTTCTTCTTCCAGCAACTGCAATCGCTTGCGTGAAGCTTCATCCTGCTCCTTCTTAATCGCTTCGCGTTCGATCTTCAGCTGGATGAGCCTTCTGTCAAGCTTATCCATCGCTTCCGGTTTGGAATCGATTTCCATCCGGATACGTGCGGCTGCTTCATCGATAAGATCAATGGCCTTGTCAGGCAAAAAACGGTCTGTTATGTAGCGATTGGACAATTCAGCGGCAGCGACAATGGCCGGATCAGTGATATCCACACCATGATGTACTTCATATTTTTCCTGCAAACCACGCAATATAGCGATCGTAGCCTCGACAGTCGGCTCTTCAACCAGCACTTTCTGAAAACGCCGCTCCAGCGCCGCATCTTTTTCGATGTACTTGCGGTATTCATCCAGTGTCGTCGCACCCACGCAATGCAGCTCACCTCTGGCCAGCGCCGGTTTGAGCATGTTGCCGGCATCCATCGCGCCCTCCGCTTTGCCGGCGCCGACCATGGTATGCAACTCATCAATAAAAACAATAGTATTGCCTTCATCCTGAGCCAATTCCTTCAGCACGGACTTCAAACGTTCCTCAAATTCTCCACGATATTTTGCCCCCGCCAGCAATGCGGCCATATCCAGCGATAAAACACGTCTGTTTTTAAGATTCTCCGGCACCTCGCCATTGATAATTCTTTGCGCCAGACCTTCGACAATTGCTGTTTTTCCGACACCGGGCTCGCCAATCAACACCGGATTATTTTTTGTGCGCCGCTGCAGCACCTGGATGGTACGACGAATTTCATCGTCACGCCCGATTACCGGGTCAAGCTTGCCCTGGCGCGCGCGCTCGGTTAAATCCAGCGTATATTTTTTCAGCGCCTCGCGGCTGCCTTCCGCTTCGGCACTGCTGACCTGCTCACCGCCACGCACGGCAACAATTGCTTTCTCAAGCGCTGCATAACTGGCGCCATATTCCTTTAATAAAGCACCTGTCTCGCCCTTGTCTTTCAATAACGCCAGCAAAAACATTTCCGAGGCAATAAACTGATCGCCCCTTTGCTGCGCCTCCTTATCAGCCAGATTGAGCAGATTAGCGAGATTCCGTGACAAATTGACTTCGCCGCCGGTACCCTCGATTTTCGGCAGGCGCTGCAAACTGTTTTTCAGCGCATCACGCAATGGCGCAACATTCGCTCCACAACGCTGCAATAACGAAACAGTGACGCCGTCTTCCTGTTGCAGCAAAGCCAGCAGCAAATGCGCCGGTTCGATATAGGCATGATCCTGTCCGACGGCCGTGCTTTGCGCATCCGCAAGCGCCTGTTGAAATTTTGTGGTTAACTTGTCAAAACGCATCCGATTCTTCCTTATAAAGTTACTGCCCTCTACGTGGGGGAGTCCGCTGAAATTTCAACCCGCATCATTGCCGCCAGCGTCTGTCCAGTTTCCGGGAACCGATCAAGTGCAGTGAATCTTCTTTGTTTTGATTATAGTTATGCCACTTCCGCACCAGCGCCATAATGATCGTCATAAACACCCCAAACAAAACAATAACAACATAAATATGCACTTCAAAGAAAATCAGCAGCGCATATATGGTCAACATCGCCAGAATACTGAGATTTTCATTAAAATTCTGCACCGCAATCGAGTGCCCCGCACCCATCAGGATATGTCCCCGGTGCTGAAGCAGTGCATTCATCGGCACAACAAAAAATCCCGCCATTCCGCCGATCAGGATCAGCAGAAAAATGGCGGTCCATATATCATGGACAAAAACCATGATAGTCACCACAAGGCCGGTTGCAAATCCCATCGGTATGACAGACAGAGATTGTTTCAACGCGATCATCCGTGCTGCCATAACCGCGCCTATGGCAATGCCAAGCGCTACCACGCCTTGTAATTGCGCTGCTTTATTCAGCTGAAAATCCAGCGCCACTCCGGCCCATTCAATAACAATAAACTGAAGTGTCGCACCGGCGCCCCAGAACAATGTCGTTACAGCAAGCGAAATTTGCCCAAGCTTGTCCGTCCACAGCAACTTCACACAATGTGCAAACTCCTGGATCAGGTAAAACGGATTTTTCTTCGGTATGCGGTGATCGATACCGGTATTGGGAATGAAGAGATTAAAGACTGCAGCTGTAACGTAAATGATGGCAACAATAAAAATACTGATCTCAGTGGCTGTATCGACAAGCGGCAGATCCAGCGCAAGCAGATATTGCGACACAGCGGGAGTAATCAAAGTACCGCCCAGAACAGTGCCCATCACGATTGAAGCGACTGTCAATCCTTCGATCCAGCCGTTTGCAATAACCAGTTTCTCTGGCGGCAGCAGCTCGGTCAGAATGCCGTATTTAGCTGGCGAATAAGCTGCCGCGCCCAGTCCAATGACTGCATAAGCCAGCAATGCGGAATACTGATGCATTGCGAAAAACAACAATCCACAACCGACAATCTTGATGGTATTGCTGATGAACATAACCCTTCCTTT
>CAZXBP010000053.1:0-15730 GCA_964639015.1 uncultured Nitrosomonas sp. | reverse complement strand
CATTTGAAATAGAAATTCTGAAAGGTGTTGTCAGTCAGGATCATATACATAGTGTGCCAAGAAGTGGCGGCATCCAAGACGGAGAAGCCACATGCTGTAGGTAGGATGAGGGTAGGTTCCTCGAGCCCGGTTTTCAGGAACTGGGTTCAAATCACTCCTGGGTTGCTCCGGTAAAGAGCTGGGGTGAGAAGCGTCAGGAGAAAAGGCGTGGAGACGCGTCAGATGAGTCTGGTAAAGGCGAATGCAAATGAACCACTGAAGAGGCGTCATAATGGTCCAAGCTGTCATCAAAACCGGGTTTTTGTGTATGGTCCGGGAAGAGTCCGAAGATTAACCTGATTATCGATCGGGCGGTGGCTGGCGTGAAGGTGGTGTGAGTGCCAGATAGGCCTATCTATGGAACTTGGGAACCTGTCGTTCTGATGCGAACGCACAAGTTCGAGCAGGTGGCCCCTGCGAGATCGAAAGCGAATGCAGAGCACAGGGGCGGATCAACCCGTAGTAGTGACGATGTTTCCGTAATGGGGAAAGAAGCGAAGGGGTTGAGTTATTCAGTCATTGAGTGCGACCAACCATTGTGGGAGGAGTCGTAGGAGATGGCAAGATCGTATGATATTTCCAAGCAAATTGTCTGGCAGGCTTACCAGCGTGTCAAGGCAAACAAGGGTGCCGCAGGCATTGATGGGCAGACGATTGAGGATTTTGAGCGAGGCCTGAAAGGGAATCTGTTTAAGATATGGAATCGGTTGACATCGGGCAGTTATCTGCCACCAGCGGTCATGGCTGTAACGATTCCGAAACGAGCGGGCGGAACGAGAGTGCTGGGGATACCTACGCTGTCAGACCGAATCGCCCAAACGGTGGTGAAGATGTTCTTGGAGCCGATACTGGAGCCACACTTTCACGAGGATTCCTATGGTTATCGTCCCGGCAAGTCGGCGCTACAAGCCGTGTCGAAAACCCGGCAGAGATGCTGGCGTTACGGCTGGCTGTATGAGTTCGATATTAAAGGAGCCTTTGACAATATAGACCATGAGTTGTTACTGCGTGCGCTGAGGAAACATACGGACTGCAAGTGGGTGCTGATGTACGTCGAGAGATGGCTGACCGCACCGATGCAGCATCCGGGTGGAGTGACTGAGCAACGGACGAAAGGCACGCCGCAAGGTGGCGTCGTCAGTCCGTTGTTGATGAACCTGTTCCTGCACTATGTATTCGACCAGTGGATGGCAGTTCATGAGCCAGGGCTGCGGTTTGCAAGATATGCCGACGATGCAGTCGTGCATTGTTCGACCTTGCGAGACGCGCAACGGATCGAAGAGGTGCTGAAAAAGCGTTTTGAGGAATGTGGTTTGGAATTGCATCCGGCAAAGAGTAAGATCGTATGCTGCAAGGCACATCAACCCTGGATAGACTATCAGGTGAGCAAGTTCGAGTTTCTGGGGTATGAGTTTCGACTCAGAACTGTGGTGACACGTGAAGGACGAAAGTTTGTGTGCATGATGCCAGCGATCAGTCCTTCATCGGCGAAGGCGATTCGGAGAGAAATTCGGAGATGGAGCATCCAGAACCGGAGCGATAAATCGATAGACGATTTGTCGCGTATGTTTGGAGCGAAGCTGCGCGGCTGGATAAATTACTTTGGGTGTTTCTACAAATCAGCGTTATATCCGACCTTTTACAATCTGAACAGGAAGCTGGTGAAATGGGCGACCCGGAAATACAAGAAGCTGAGGCGGCAGCCACGTCGTGCACATTACTGGTTGGGTGCTGTTGCAAAACGGCAGCCTGACTTGTTTCCGCACTGGCAGCTGCTGGGTCTGAGGCCGGCGATCGGAATGACAGGAGCCGGATGAGTCGAGAGGCTCACGTCCGGATCTGTGAGCGGCTGGGGTCTATGATCCCGGTCGACTCGACTATTGTTATCTGCGCCACCGAACATGGCGCCCAGCGAAATAATGAGGCGCATCAAAGGCAGAACTTCTGCGAAGTTGTTTGAAAGTTTTCCGGACTTAAAAAAACGCTACTGGGGTCGCCATTTTTGGGCGCGAGGATACTTTTGTGTAACATCGGGAGAACTGACAGAAGAAATGATCCAAAACTATTTGGAGCATCATTTTGAACCTAAAGGTGATGATAATTTCAGTACCGAAAGCTAAACGGGTCTTAAGACCCGTATCCTGACTTTAGTCATTGTCACTAACCCACCAGCTTTAGCTGGTGGTTGTTTAGTCATACCGTTAGTTATCGCAGATAACGGTAAACTGAGGTTTTTAGGTTCAATGTAGTTGGTGTAGATACCGTTACCGGTGGTGATTTTTGTACGCCGTACGCGTTAGAAAGGCGACCATCGAACCGTTGCCGACAAAATGGCGAAGATAAGAAGCATTGCCGATAACGCGGCTATGGCGTTGCATCCTGTATCAGCAGTATTTTCGAGAACTGCAGGAAATCATCAAGATGCCGTTCGATGACGGCGACAGTGACGTCCAGCTGCAATGCCTGATAATCATGCACGGCGATGTTGCGAAATCCAACCATATTACGCAACGCCAGAGCCAGCGAATCGGATATCCGGCCCGCTTGCGCCAGCAGGGTAAATACATCGCGCGCACTTTGCGGCACGCCCAGCCGTTCCCGCCGTATCAGATGCTGCCCCATGTCCAGCGCCGCTTCACAGGCACGCTGAATGTTTAAAATGGCCGCATCCTGGCGGGTCAAATCACTGGCGAATGTAGCCGGGTCGCGCAGATATTCTTCCCGCGCACGTGCCACGCAGCGTTCAATTACCGCCGCCTTGTTCAGCAATACGTCATCAACCATAAACACTACCGGTTTGTTTGATGTCATGCAGTAAGTTCCGACGCAAGGCATCCAGCGCAGTTTTTTCGCTCAGGATAAAACTTTCGTAAATCGCCGCGCGCGCATCACGTGCCCACAGGCACCGGCCGGTGGTGATGATTTGATATTGCATTACAGTACTGGCCGTGCGCAGATCAACCAGGTCGACATCCCGCCCGATCCGGCTCGCCAGCCTTTGCGCCAAGTACCATAATGCGACGGTATCCACTTTACCATCCACCAGGACCGCCAGATCAACATCGCTATGCGCCGCCGCATCACCGCTGGCCGCGCTGCCGAACAGATACAGCGCCAGCAAATGCGGTAGCTGTGCACGCAGGTCATGTGTGATTGTTTTCAGATCGAGTGTCATGGCAGTGATAATGATTGTACAGGATTACATGCCTACCGTTTTTTAACCCGACTTTTACCACAATCCGTCCGCCAACGCTATGGCGCACTGTGGTGAATCGCGGTTTTGGTCGGGTGGGTGCGAAAAGCGGGATGGCAGAAAATTCAAACAACCGTCTCACTGATCGCATACAAAGCCACTACATCGCATAATGAATCGATCCGACAAACATGCGTGGGATGCCGACATTAATAGAATTCCGGTCACCCAGCGTACCCCCAAATAGCGTACTGTCCGCCAGGTTGTATGCATTGAGCTGCAGGCTCAAGCGTGATTTCATCAGCTTTGGACGGTAACGCACCATGGCGTCGACACGCGCCTGCGATGGCAAAATGAAGGTATTCGCCGGATCGCCCGGACGCTTGTCCTGTACGAAAACGCCGGCACCGAAACTGAGACCGTGCAGCGGTTCAACCGGCACATCGTAACGCGCCCATACACTTCCCGAGTGCTTGGGTACGTTCCACAGCCGGTTGCCCTTGTTATCGCCCTCCAGCACCTCGGCGTCGGTATACGCATAGGTCAGAATCAGGCTCAATCCATCGGTGATTTGCCCCGAAACGTCTACTTCCACGCCCTGACTGCGCGCTTCGCCGACTGCAACTGAAAAGGGTTGTCCGGGAACGCTCACCGCGAGGCTTTGCCTGGTCAGATGATAATACGCCACGTTGGAATTCAGCCGGCCGCCAAACAACGTAGTCTTGAATCCACCCTCGAATTGCTCGCCGATTTGCGGTTTGAGTACATTGCCGTTGATGTCGAAGGCCGTTTTGGCGCTACCCAGAAAAACCCGTCCCAAAACCCCGAATCATGAATGACTGGCTCATTCCCCCGAAAATAAACCCGGGAGAAACACCGCTGACATTTTTGACCGTATCCTCGATCTGAATGGCTTGTTGATCTTCTAATACCGCCTGCGGAACGACTTGCACGGAAGCCGGGGTGATCATCAGCGGCAAATCGACTCTGGTCGCGGTTGACGCATTGGTGCGCGTATAACTCGGGTTGCCTGGTGCGTCCGGGTCCATGAAACCGGCGACTCTCACCTCGGGCAGTTTGACAGCGTTTCCGTCAATGCTTTTCGCCTGAACCAGAACGTAGCCGGCTGCATTCCTTTCAAAAGTAAATCCGCTGTTTTTCAATAGCGCCGCCAGGCCGGTTTCAACACTGTAATTCCCTTCAAGCCTGCTGGCAGTGAGATTTTTTATTTTGTCTGCATCCATCGAGATCGCGATACCGGCCTGACTGGCAAAGCGGTTTAAGGATTGTTCCAGTGAACCCGGCGGTATGCTGTAATGCGCCGCGTTTGCGGATGCATCCTGAGCCTGAGCGGTTACAGGCAGGGTAAGCGTCAATACGGACAAAGCGGCAAGCATGACCAATCCATGCTGAAATATATCTATAAACTGAAGTGATTTCTGATTTGATTGAGTTAGTCGAGGCATATTTATTCCTTTTTTATCGTTCACATTAATCATGACGAGCGGGAATGAAAATGCGGAACCCATACCAACCGTCAATCAACACAGGTTAGTGAAATCAGAGGATTTAGCAGGGACTCAATAGACTGAAATACTCAGAGGGTGTAAAAAAACGGAGCGGGCGCTCCGGTTGCAAGACGTAAGGTGCATGGAAACGGAACATGCCCAATAGAGGGAAGAAGAACGCGCAGAGACCAACGCGGCGATTGAAGTACGTAGCAGATTTACAGCCGTTCAGTGCCTGGCGTTAGCTTCAACAATGACCAGCCACGGTGTAATCGTGTGTATTTGAATCGGGAAGCTTCTGGTCAGCAGATACAGTGCTGTATCGATATCATCAAGCGGTAATACGGCGCTGACCTTCATGTGTTCGAGCGCTTGCGTATTGTAGTGAATCAATCCGGTACGGTAGCGGGAGAGCTCGTCGAGCACTTCCGGCAGAGGCCGGTTTTCGACGACCAGGTGGCGGAATTTCCAGGCATCGGAAATTTCGCGGATGTTCACGGTTTCGATGCCACCGAACCGTCGATTAGAGAATTGTACGCGCTGTCCGGCGTCAAGCATCAGCGTTTCTGCCGTGTTGCCGGCCTGTCGCTGCCTGTCGGGTGCGTGCAGCGTGACTGCCGCTTTGGATTCCAGCATGGTCAAGGTTGTCGTTTCATCGTCCAGATGGACGATAAATCGCGTGCCCAGCGCTCGAATCCGACCATGGCGGGTTTTCACCTGGAACGGACGGATCGGGTCGGTGGCTATGTCGATTAGAATTTCACCGTGAACCAGTTCCAGGTTTCGTTGCGTGGCGTCAAAATGGAAGTTGGCGGCGCTGGTGCCGTTGAGCGTGATCGTGCTGTTATCCACCAGCGTTTGCGTATGCCACTGACCGGTGCCGGTGCGTACGTCGGCCAGTAAATAAGCAGGCGGGTAGTGTTGGAGAAAGGCCCCGGCAGGCAAGGCCAGCGTAACGATCAGTAGCAACATCACCCCCAGTTTTCTGACACGCGTAGTTCTGCGTTTTTTCGCCAGGGATGCTTCCATGGCGGCGTGGGCGGAAGCGGCATGCGCGGTGGTGCGTATCCATTTGGAATGATCGATCACTGTCAGTATTTTGCGAGCGGCTTCGGCATGATGCGGACTGATCTGCTGCCATTGTTCAAACTCGGCCTGCAGCGCCGCAAGATCAGCAAGCGTCAGGTCATCGTCCGACAAGCGCACGATCCACTCGGCTGCCTGATTAACGACGTCATCGGATGGCGGACGGGTATGCGCCGGTTGGGCCGATTTCATCTCCGCTACGCCACAGAGTCCGTTAATCCGGCGTGTGGAACTGATGGCAATGCACGAGCGCCTGCACCAGATACTTGCGCACCACCCGGTCCGACACACCGAGTTGCGTGGCAATAGCCGCGTGCGTCAGTCCGTCGAAATAGTGCAGTAGAAAGGCCTGACGGGGTTTTTCGGCAAGCCTGGCCAGTATCTGGCTGATTTTGTCCAGGATCTGGACGGCGGCTGCGATATCTTCCGCGGAAGGAAATCCATCCATTGCTTCAGCAGCCCGTGTCAGTTCAGCAAGATAAGCCTGTTCAATACGCTGTTTTCGCGTTTGATCAATGAGCAGACGTTTTGCCGTCGTAACCAGATAGGCTCTGGGTTCCTGTAGATAGGGCAAGTGAGACAGGGAAAGGATACGCGTAAACGTATCGTGCGCAATGTCGGCGGCCTGATGCCGGCAGTTCAGTTTTTTTCTAAGCCAGACAAACAGCCAGTTGTGATGGTCGCGATAAAGTAAGTCGACCGTGACGGTAAGCGTATCCCTGCAGGTATCAGCGGTACTGTCCGGAGGCAGCACGGATTCCTGATCAGGATTGATAACAGATTGCGGCATTGATTCTGGTAAATGCGATTGAAAACTAAACTCAGCATTATCCCTGTGATGTTTTCCGATGGGAATGCGACAAATTGCCGCAGCCATGATTCCCGCTGATGTGAAACGGGGATATTCTGGATACGATTCAACTGCGCTATGTGCAAGTCCAACGTAGGCCGGATTGGCCCAGCGTAATCGGGCTTCCAAGTTCTAATCGATATAAAACAGACCGCGCTGGCGCAGCATGCGCCAATCGGTTTCACCTTCCTGCCGGCAGATGCCGTAGCGGAATGACGGCGGCAGTTCTGGAAATTCAAAACGTAGATCGTAAAACCAGTAGCACAGTCTGCTGTTGTCTTCTTCCACCCGCTCGAGCACGGGAAAGGCTGAGAATGTGCGGAAAGATTCGAATGCCGGTGCATTCCAGGCGTTGCGGATAATATCCCGACGACGCGGATCGTCGCCGAACTGATAATAATCAATCCATGTGTTTTCTGTGGTGGGACGGTAAGCCGCCGCGATTCTCCGCCATGGCCATAAATCCGCTGTCGATTCATGACCGGATAACGATGCTGTTTTGCGTAGATCAACCAGTGCGACGTGATAATTGCCGTTGCGCCGAACGATCAGTTTCCAGTGAAAAGGGGAGAGTGGTTGCGGCAGTACGCTGACTGTCGCGTCGTGTAATGCATTGGCGTTTGTATAGTGCTGCGCTACCGAGATAGCCTGATGATATAAGGTCGACAGAAAAAAAACATAAATGCCCAGTCCGGTTAATGCAACTACCGCGGTTACGCGCTGATGGGAATAAAGCCAGGATGTCACCAGTCCCGCGATGATGATCAGGCTGAACCAGGGATCAATCACAAAAACCAGCGGAAACGAATAACGTTCGGTCGAAAATGGCGCGAACAGCATCAGGCCATACGATGTGATCAGGTCTCCGACGATATGAATGACCAGTCCAAGACAGGCCGGGATAAAAAACAAACGCCATGTATATTGGCGTAATAACTGTGCGAAGCAGTGCGCCAGCAGCCAGGCCCAGAACGGCAGTAGTATCAGCGAATGTGTCGGTCCTTGGTGCCAGTTCAGATATACCATGGTATCGATGAGCCGCAATGCAAAGTCGATATCGGGAAAGGCGGCGGCGATAAATCCGGTGGCGATCCGCAGCCGCAGCGGCAGAACGGGGGATAGCTGCTGATGATCCGGCGACAATGTCTGCCGCGGTCGCCGGGCGGTGGCGCGAACCAGCAAGGCGCCGCTTAGCGCATGCGTCAGCGGGTCCATTGTTTACTGCGGATTAGTCCGGTTTCCAGCGACGGTGGATTCCTCTACCGGGTTTGTCGCCGAGGAAAATGCCCCGGAAACGCTTGAGATATTTGAGGGGAGAAACCGGGGGGTTACTTCTGCATCGGAATGCACACCGGATGCGCCATCCGTCTGGCGATCTGCAGTGCCATATACGGCATGATCCAGGATTTCAGCGAGTTGCAGTTTTTGGGTCAGAAAGTCGCTGGTTTTCTGCGATCCGGGAGATTCGTCGAACATCCAGTGGACAAATGTCGCGAGGTAGATCGTGGTCAACACGGTTTCCTCCAATGCTCGGCGTATAAATGTAGCATCGCGTTTTGCCGCTTCGCGCATCCACTGAACCGTGCGACTGATGCGCATAATCGCTGGAATTTGTATATGAATATGACCCGGTTCGAGTTTTGAGCCGATCATTTGCCGTGTTACTGTGCGATGATCAGCCATGGCATTGAGCCATGTCATGATCAACCGGTGCAAACGCTCGCGTGGCAACAGCGCAGAAAAATCATACTGTTCAGCTGCTTTAAGCATTATGCCGTCGGTACGGTCAAACCAGGCATCGATTAAATCTTCTTTTTCACGAAAATGTGTACGGATATCATCAAGCGTAACATTGAGTTCCGCCGCGATATCAAACAACCGAACGGCTTCCCAGGATGAACGCTCGGCGAGAGCGACAGCTGTGCTGACAATGGTTTCACGGAGATCACTGTGTTCGGTCATGATGAATCCCTCCAGAATCGGATGCTGATAGCCGCGCTTCTGTGATTGCATCAGTCAAACAAGAAAATACGCGCTTGCCCGGGTGTTTTGAATACTGCGTTCATATCTGAGGTCTGTTAACTGAGTATCCTCTGATGGGTCAGTATGCTGGTTTGATGCGTGATGCAACCGTTTATACGGTGAAAACTATAGCATAAAAGCTCCGGATGCGAACAAAATAAGCGAACGCGCGGCGTAAGTGGCTGTTAAACAGGAAACAAGATTATTGTGACATGGATTCAGCAATTTTCTGTTGCAGTCCATGCGATCATAATCATGATGATGAGAATACCGTTTTGTCCACAAAAGCTGTGGATAACTTTGTGGACAGAATGTAATTTCAGTCAATAACCTGTCCTTATATAACAGAATTCTTTAATCCGATTAATTTTTACGCTATTAAAATTCTTATATTATTCATTGAGTTACGCTATGATCAAGTATTTACGGGAATTTGCGTTAAATTATGCGGATATCTCCTGAAATTGTGGATGATTTGCGGATGTCAAGCTTTTTCTAAAAAATAAAAAATGCTTTGTTACACACATTGTTAAACATAACAATTAATCCATTACCGAATTAAGCGCGCTAATGAGCTGTTGTTTATCGTTTTATATTCTCTTTCTGTCGGGAAATTTTATTTTTATGTGCATAGTCCGTAAAATTGGTGTTTTAATCTAGAAACCTCAGTTGTCCGATATCCGGACTGACTAACGATAGGAATACATGAAACAATTCGAGCAATGCCGGTTCATCCGGATGGTGAGTCAAACGATGGTGTTTACAGCACGCCGCTTGTTAATTTTTGCTGCGTTACAATGCGGTGTAATAACGCGTTATTACACCGCATTGTGCCTTGCCAAAAATAAAAATCAACGCACTTTAAACCCCATTCAGCTGAGGTTTTTAGGTTTGAATTTTGCTGCGGTGTTATTCATTATATGCTGAATATTCAGTCGTTAACGTTTCATCAGAGCGGGGTGCCGTTGCTGCAGAACTGCAATCTACAGGTTTTTGCAGGGCAGCGCGTGGGGCTGGTCGGCAAAAACGGGTGCGGAAAATCGACCTTGTTTCGCCTGATTCGCGGCATCGTTAAACCGGATGCCGGTGATGTGAGTTTACAGGCAGGCAAGACCATTGCATTCGTCGAGCAGGAAATTATCAGTTCAGATCAGTCTGTGCTTGATTTTGTTCTTGATGGCGATGTTGAATTACGTCAACTTGAATGTATCCTCGGGCAGGAAGCCCACGATACAGCGTGGTTTGAAGCGCAGCATCGCTATGAAGCGATTGACGGCTATGGCGCGCAGGCGCGCGCTGCGCAGTTATTGAAAGGGCTCGGTTTTGCCGGTGATGCATTGCAGCAGCCGGTAAGCGCGTTCTCCGGTGGCTGGCGCATGCGTTTGAATCTGGCGCGCGCATTGATGCATCGCGCCGATCTGTTGCTACTCGATGAGCCGACTAATCATCTGGATCTTGAAGCCATTATCTGGCTGGAACAATATCTGATGCGTTATCCGGGTAGTTTCATCGTTGTTTCACATGACCGGGAGTTTCTTAACGCCTGCACCGAAAGGATCGCGCATGTGAATAATCACCGGATTGATGTTTATACCGGTAATTATGATGACTTTGAACGTTCGCATGCCGAACGCCTGCAGCAACATGCGCAGGCCTACCAGCAACAGCAGAAGCAGATAGCGCATATGGAGGATTTTGTTCGGCGGTTTCGCGCCAAGGCCACTAAGGCAAAGCAGGCGCAGAGTCGCGTCAAAGCTTTGGAGCGGCTGACGCGGATTACACCTGCACAGATGGAAAATGGCTATTTTGAATTGAAATTTGATGCACCCGAGCATAGCCCCGATGTGCTGCTGCGGATGAATAATGTCGCTTTCGGCTATCACAGCGAGCCATTGCTGGAGAAGATTCAATTGATCTTGCTGGCTGGCGCGCGCATTGCGTTGCTGGGCCCCAACGGCGCGGGTAAATCAACATTGATCAAGTTGCTTACCGGAGAGATTCGTCCTGTTTCCGGTACAGTGGAAGTCGCCCGCGAAGTTGGTGTCGGTTATTTTGCGCAGCATCAACTTGAACATCTGGACAGCAGTGCAACGCCGTTGCAGCATTTGGCGCGCCTGGCGCCGGCACAGACAGAACTTGAGTTACGCAGCTTTCTGGGTCGTTTTGGTATGGGTGGAGATGGCGAGAACCGGCCTGTCGGTACATTTTCAGGCGGAGAAAAAAGCCGTCTTGCGCTTGCGTTACTGGCGTGGCGTAAACCGCATGTATTATTGCTTGATGAGCCCACCAATCATCTCGATCTCGATATGCGCGATGCCCTGATGCTTGCGCTGGATGGATATTCCGGTGCAGTGGTGCTGGTGTCGCACGATCGCAGTCTGGTCCGCGCAATTGCAGATGAGCTTTGGCTGGTCGCGGATGGCCGGGTGCAAGTGTTTGACGGTGATCTCGATGATTATAAAAACTGGATTGAAAATCGGCGCATGGAAGAAACTGCGCAATCACGCGCGGTCACGGACAAAACAGGACAAAAGCCGGCAGTGCGCTCAAACAGGAAAGCGTTGCTGTCCAAACAATCAAAACTTGAGGCGGCCTTGGGCGCTACGCAGAAGGAATTGGCCGAAGCGAGCCGTCAATTGGCTGATCCGGCAACCTATACGCAACGAACGCGCACCGAGATTGAACAGCTTAATGAGGCATATAATGCGCTGAAAACGAAAATAAACGAACTGGAAGAAGACTGGCTTGAACTTGAGACGGCGCTGGAAGAATAAGTAAGCGGATACAATTTACCTTCTCAGACAGACTGTTATGTAATCAGTTGCCTTCTATAGCATTGTGCGTACACGATAAGTCAATATCGTCTGGCCTTCAGCCGGTATTTCAATTCGCCATTCGGCCAGATGCGACGCAATTTTCTGATAGGGCAGCGATGTCGAAAGCATGTGCCAGTCCCCCGGCACCGGTTCGCGTACAATCACAGTTATCGATTCTTTTTTCGCATTATTCAGAACAATCTGATGCGCCGTTTCAAATTGGCGGGTCATTTGGTCGGACGAAGGGATTTTCTTGAAGTCGGTCTGTTTTTTCTCGGCGGAAACGTCAAACGCCTGTCCCAGTTTGAGTTGTACTGTTGCGTTGTTCGCCGTATGATTTATAACATCTTCGCCGATAAAATGAACATCGCCTTGCGGATCAAACTGATAGGCGCGAGCAATCCCTCTCGGCAGTGGAATGCCGAGGTCTGTACCGGTGTTTTTGAAACTGACATAGAT
This sequence comes from uncultured Nitrosomonas sp., assembly GCA_964639015.1. Lineage (GTDB taxonomy): Bacteria > Pseudomonadota > Gammaproteobacteria > Burkholderiales > Nitrosomonadaceae > Nitrosomonas. The sequence continues at coordinate 3,757 of CAZXBP010000053.1, read as the reverse complement.
ATCAGTCGCCTGTTTTTGTGCGGATTGTTGATAATAGCTTGAATAATAGTGGCTTTGTCCTTCCATGATAAATTGTTTTTGCACCGGAACACCACGCGCTGACAGGAATGAGACCTGCATGGTCTGGTTGTCACGCAAAGTAATTTTTTCCGGCAGAACATAGCGGTGCAGCTCAAAATGCGGCTCAGTCGCCATGTCGGCAAAAGTTGCGGCACTCAGTGCCTCGACTTCTCTGCTTAACCGCTTGGCGGCAGGCGTTCTGGCAGGGCTGGCCTGATTAATATCGCCGGCGATCAGCTGCGTTTTTGCGTGATGGAAATCAATACCACTCTGGTTTGTTAAAGCGGCAAAGCCGATCAGATTGGCATGACGCTCATCAGGATCAAGTTCCAGAATATAATCCGCCTGCCAGAACATACCGTGCGTTAAATAAGTCAATTCCAGATTGTGCCGGGAGTGATTGCCGGATGCCTTATTCAGCAAGATATGCATGGCCGGCTTATCGTGCAGGCTCGGCGGGATTGCTGGATAAGCAATACGGCCGGGTATGTCTGTTTCGATACGGTCGTCAAAACTGAGCACCACTCCGTCATTTGTGGATAGCAGGGTTGCCGGCTCGCGCGTTTCTTCTCCTGTAACAGGATGGGTGCGAATGACGGTAATTGTTTCCCCGATATGGTGTTCAAGCAGATTCTGGGGGGTTAGTCGCTTCAAGTCAAAATGCTGCGAAAGTACCTGAAAATGCCCAGGATGCTGCAAGTGCCTCAGCCAAGCAGTTTCCGGCTTAATTTCGGAGGCTATGTCACGCCAGACAAGCCGGATGCTGCCGCTGTCCAAAGTTAAACTACGTGTATCCCTGATCAGCGCCAGATTGGATTGGTACAGCGATATGGCGAGACTTGTCTGATCGGAACGCGTAGCTATTTTTTCGGCGACGGCTTGCGCAATGTTCACCCAGCTGAACGCAGACAGCACTGAAATAAACGCAAAAGTTAACCGGTAATGAATGAAAAATCGCCACAATCTCACATTGTTGAAAGTTTCCGGGGAATTGATTGCAGCAAAGTACGTTTTCATCGCTTAGCGCTCCTTTATCGGTTTTTTGCATGGAAATGCCAATGATGCGTTAGCGGGTGGTGCAATATCAAGTTGTTATTCGCTGTTAGGAAAAGAAATGCCAAACAACAGGTTCAATAATTCGCACGAATTCTTCTAGTGGTCGCGAAATCAATGATTTGGTTGTTATATTCATGATCAAATGTTTGATCACTTTGTGATAGGTGAGTATCAGTGGTGGTTGATTCCTCATTTAACAGCTGCAATGATATTTCAGATACTTTTTCCTGTGGAGATTCTGCGACAGCCAGGGCTGCCCGAATTCTCTGCGTAGCGGCAGCGGTAGCTTTTTTATTTTCTTCAGAGCGTGCAATTAGCGCTTCATTGGCCATGCGTTCAACGGATTCGCGCAACATTGCTTCTTCAATCGCTTTAGCCTCAAGCTCGATGCGCTTTTCGATGATCGCCAGTGCATCTGCTTCCGCTCTGGCTTTGGCTTGAGCAAGCTCGGTTGCTTTCTTTTCCGATTCCAGTTGCGCTCTGGCCTTATTTGCCGCATCCATTTTTGCCTGGGCACGAATTACTGCCAATTCGGTTAGTTTCCGCTCAATTTCCATTCTTTCCGCGGCTGCTTTTTTGGAATCCGCTATTGCCTGAGCACGAAGTTTTGCATCTTCCAGGAGATTCTGCTCAATTTCAGCCTTGGCACTGAGTTCTTCGGCATTTTTTTGTTCTAATAATGTTTTTTCTTCTGCCACAGCGCGCGCGCGCTGCTCGGCGGCTAATTTTTGCGCCATAGTTTGTTTTGCTGTATGGTCGGCTTGCATGCGTGCATCGATTTCTTCAACGAGCTTCTGTTCTGTTTCATGGCGTGCCTGTGCAGCTCGTGCTGCTTCTTTCTCAATGCGCAGCAGTTTCTCGGCGTCATGCCGGGCATTTTTTTCTGCTTCGAGACGAAGATTGATCTGTTCGCGGATTTCATTTTCAAGCTGGATGCGTTTTTGTATTGCTTCTATTTCTTTTTGTTCCGCAATTTTATTGCTTTCTATCAATGCAAGTAGTTTGTTGCTTTCTTCGATTTTCACTTCAACCAGCGCTTTAGCATTTATTTCCGCATCGATAACCGCCATAGCAGCATGTTCTGCTTCTTCGGCGATCGCGGCGTTATTCTCAGCTAATGCCGTTGCTTCTTTCTCGGCTTGCAATTGCGCATTGATTTTTTCCAGCGCTCCAGCTTCTTGTCTTGCACGTTCCAATGCTTCTTCCGCTAGTGTCGATCCTGCTTTTATCCGGGCTTCGAACACGGCCGCAGCTTCCTGCTCAGCCTTGATTTTTTCTTCAGCGATCTGTCTGGCTTGTATCTCTTTTTGCCGGTTAGCTTCCGCATAAGTTGCTGCACGTATTTCCGCCTGTTCGCGTGCTTTTGCTTCATCCGCCGCCAATCTTTCTATTTTGATGCGATTTTCCATTGCATGCCTGGCATCCGACTCTGCTTGCAAGCGGGCTGCAGTCGCAGCTTCGACTTGAGAGGCAAGTGCTTCGTCTTCCACGGTGGCTTGTATTGCAGGAGCTTCCAGCTGTGGCTTGTTTTTCAGACGCTGGCGAGTCTTGATTCCATCGGCTTCCTGTTGTTCGTTTTCCTGTGTCTTTTCTTCGGCCAGTGTTTTGGTTGGTGTTTCAGTCTGGGTTTGAGTGAGAGCGGCTTGTTGTGCTGTTTCGAATTTGGCGGCATTCTGCTGAACAGTTGCCGCAGCTTCTTTTTCCGCCAGCAATTGGGCGTTAACTTTATCGAGTGCTATGGCTTCCTGCCTGGCGCGTTTGCGTTTTTCTTCAGCAAGAGTTGTTTCGGTTTTAAGTTTGGCGTGTAGTATGATTGCCAGTTCTTTTTCGCTGCTGATTTTTTCTTCTGCCAATTGTCGGGCTTGGGTTTCCTTTTGCCAGTTTGCTTTGGCTTCATTCAAGGCAAGCGCTTCGGCATGTGCGCGTGTTCTGGCTTCTTCGGTCGCCAGAGTTTCGGTTTTCAGTTTTTCCTCAGCTACAATACGTGCATTGGCTTCCGCTCTTGCCCGCGCTTCGGCAGCAACTTTTGCTTTTATTTCAGCTTCAAGTCTTTTTTGAGCTTCCTGAATTGCCCGACTTTCCGCAGTCAGACGCTCCTGATGCATTGTCCGGAGCTGATGTTCAATATCTTCCACTGTAACTGAGGATTGATTTGTGTTGACAGATTGTTGTGTCTGCGATCCGGGGGTATCGAAAAAATACAGTTGATCGCTGGACTCATTGGTATCCATCCCATCCGGTGCTTCCTGGGTTGGCGATAATTTTCGTAACGATTGAATTAAACGCGACTTGAATGTCATTTTGGGTCCAATATCATCTACCAGTTTACTTAATCATGGCATAAGTTGTTATTTATGACATTCTATCAATGGTTGCAACTATTTCTGTGCGAATAAAGCGGCATTATTCAGTTTATTTCCGTTTTTCTGACAACACTGTCATCTACCCCTCAAAATCTCATGGGCATCTATAAAAATTCAAATTTCGTCACAGCACTTTGTTACTCGAAAAGAATGTTTCCTTACATATCAATCATATGCTGCGTCAACATGCTATATTCGTGCCTCATTTTTGTATGAAACTTTGAACCTAGGAGTCTGTCGGACATAAGACTAATCTACTGCGCCAATGGGATAACGGC
>CAZXBP010000052.1:0-16388 GCA_964639015.1 uncultured Nitrosomonas sp. | reverse complement strand
TCATTGCGCCTTGCCGGAAATAAAAATCAACGCACGCTAAATTCCATTCAACTGAAGTTTTTAGGTTAACTCACTTTAGAAACCCATGGAAACATTATCCATCGTCGAGGTGGCCGCCGCTGTTATTGTCAGGCCGGATGGAAATTTTTTGCTGACTTGCCGCCCGGAAGGAAAACCCTACTCAGGTTACTGGGAGTTTCCGGGTGGTAAAATTGAAGCTGGTGAAGCACCATTGCACGCGCTTGACCGGGAACTGCAAGAAGAACTGGGCATCCAGCTTATTAAAGCCGAACCCTGGGTTACGCGAAAATTCACTTATCCTCATGCCACGGTCCGTTTACATTTTTATCGAATTACAGAATGGCACGGCATTCCCTATGGGCGTGAAAACCAATTGCTTTCCTGGCAGCAGCCCCGCCATGTTGAAGTTAAACCCATGTTGCCCGCCAATTCCGCAGTATTGCGTGCATTGATGCTGCCACCCATTTATGCCATAACAAATGCAGCGGAAATCGGGGTTGACGCATCTCTACGGCAAATAAGACAAGCATTCCAGAATGGTCTGCGACTACTACAGATACGCGAAAAAACCATGGATGAATCGCTTGTCCATAATTTCAGCGAGCAAGTTGTTGCGCTTGCACGCAGTGCCGGCGCACAAATTCTGATTAACACCGACACAGCTTTCCGGCATAAGATGAATGCGGTGTCTGCCGATGGCGTTCATCTCTCGTCCGCGCAACTCATGGCACTGACCGCCCCTCCCGGATCAGACGGTGGCTGGCACGGCGCTTCCTGTCATAACGCTGAAGAACTCTATCAAGCAGAAATATTGGGGCTTGATTTTGTTGTCCTCGGCCCGGTTTACCCGACGTTAAGCCATGCAGACGCAAAGCCACTAGGCTGGCAAAAATTCGCCGCACTGATCCGCGATTACTCGTTGCCGGTTTATGCGCTGGGCGGCATGACCCATAAAGACCTGACAACGGCTCAGGAAATGGGAGCGCATGGCATAGCAATAATGCGGGGCATCACTGAGCTATAATCAGCATTAAATCATTATGCTTACTTAATTTTCCGTTTTGTTTTCCGGTAGTGGTATACGATAAGATTCCTGTGCCCACTGCGCAAGATCGATAGTTTTACAGCGTTCGGAACAAAAGGGGCGAAATGTGTTATTTGAATTCCATAGAACAGATTTTCCGCACTGAGGGCAGTCAACAACAGGTTGTTTCATAATCAGATCAAAAAAACAATTTGATTTAAAATTTAATTATTAAACCTAAAAACCTCGGTTGATCGTTTTTCGAGATGACTAACGATAGGAATACATGAAACAATTCGAGCAATCCCGGTTCATCCGGATGGTGAATCAAACGATGGTGTTTACAGCACGCCGCTTTTTAATTCCGGCTGCGTTACAATTCGTAGTAGTAACGCGTCATTACAACGCATTGTGCTTTGCCGGAAATAAAAATCAACGCACTTTAAACCCCATTCAACCGAGGTTTCAGGAGTCTGTCCGAGGACAGACTCCCAGGTTGGCTCATTTTATCATCGCAACACAAGGACGAAAAACATTTGATACAGCAAAATACACAGTGTGAGTAACAGTTTACTAAATCAACCACCTCCCGCCATCTTTCTGACAGGACCAACCGCAAGTGGAAAAAGTCATGTGACTTTGGACATTGCCAAGCAATTTCCGGTTGAAATAATCAGCGTAGATTCTGCTCAGGTTTATCGTTTTATGAACATTGGCACTGCCAAGCCTGACCCGGAAGTGCTGAAAAGCGTTCCGCATCATCTCATTAACATCATCGATCCTACAGCAAGCTATTCGGCGGCAAAATTTCGAGAAGACGCACTTTCTGCAATGCAGGAGATTACCCGGCGCGGCAATATTCCGTTACTGGCAGGCGGCACCATGCTTTATTTTCAGGCACTTCTGGAGGGACTCTCGGATTTACCTTCGGCAAATAACAAACTGCGTCAATCAATTGAAGATGAAGCGACAATTCTGGGATGGCCCGCCATGCATGAAAAACTCTGCAAGCTGGATCCTGAAATTGCACAACGTATTAAACAGAACGATTCTCAACGCATTCAGCGCGCCCTGGAGGTATGTCTGATAACAGACCAGCCGATGTCCAAATTACTGGCATCATCCAGAAATCCACACCTTCCCTATCAGATTATACTTTTGGCTTTGCAGCCTTCTGATCGCAGTCAGCTCCATCTGCGCATTGCCAGCCGTTTTGAAACTATGCTGGATCAAGGGTTGATTGATGAAGTCGCAGCGATTCATGCGCAATTTCCGGTTACTTCAGATTTGCCTTCCATGCGCTGCGTCGGCTATCGGCAGGCATGCCTTTATCTCAACCAGAAAATCACGCTGAAGGAACTGCACGACATGGGCATTGCCGCAACCCGGCAACTTGCGAAGCGACAATTAACCTGGTTACGCAGTATAATACGAAAGCATGGAGCCACTGAATTTGACTGCTTGGCTGATGATCTCGCAAATCAGGTTTGCGTTCGATTGCATTCAATCGAATTATTGAAAAGCAAAATATAAAATATAAAACAAAAACCCAATCACTTTTGATCAATATCAATCCACGTTGTGCAGTTTTCTGGGAATCTGTTTTATTTAAGATAAGTTTCTTTTTGATTTTTTAAATCGTGTATTTTTTAAGAGGAGATATAGTATGAAATATTCTTTATTGATACTTTTTTTTACCGTCTTTGCCTTGAGCGCTTGCGGTGAACCTAGACGGACTCCGGATGGACACTTGATGGACAAGCCAACGCCATCGGCATATGACCGGGATGATTTTGATACAAGCCCCAGAGACTCTGAATAAACGGTAACCGTTTTATTATTTATCAGTGATTTTTACAAACATTGGATGATTAATATGGCTTTTTTATTGATCATCCAATGACCAGGAGACTATCCGAGTCTGGAACAGCATCCTATCGCACAAATTTCCAGAACAGCAGCGCAATACAACAAGCTCGCCACACTAAGGATTTCCCCAAGTACCCGGCTATCCCAGATCACGGCCCGACAAAATCCTCCGGTTTATATATGCCGGAATCCATAACCGTGATAGTGCATCCCCCATATACGCCTTATTTTACTACCTGCCTTTAACCTAAAAACCCCGTTCAACTGAGGTTTTTGGAAGTGAACACGGAACCAGGCAGGCCAGTCAACTTTTATCTCCAAGGCTTTCCTTCGAGATTTATCGCAAATCTGTTTTCTCACGTCTATCCGCATTTTTGCCCACAGCAAACGCGACACCATTCGCATATTCAAAAAAGTGATAAACAAATGAAGATTTGTTGGTTCCTATTATAAAGGGGAACTGATACATTCTCGCTCCACTAAACATGGATTGTTCAGCATCATGACACACAACACGACACCACAAGATAAGCACCCTGTCTCCCGCGATATCGGCCAGGAAGTTCTGCGCGCTATCGCCGGAATTCAGTTTGGTTCGGTCGAGATTATTATCCATGAAGGTCAGGTTGTGCAGATCGAATGCCGGGAAAAAATCCGTATCCATACTGCGAACAACATTCGCAAGCCCGAATAATGCACTACCGCACCAACTCGTTCGTATCACGTCGACCAGACAACTGGAGAATAAAAATTAACACGCAACAATGGCCTGACCGGAACACCGGAAGAACATTCAGGAGAAAGTTATGAAACCTGTCCGGCGAATCGTTTCGCTTTTGCTGGCTACGACAGCAAGTCTGCTGCCCACCGCCGCTGCACTGGCAAATGAGTACGCGCTATCAAACAACAGTCCGTCAACCCGGCAATCCGTCGTGCTGATTGCACAAGCCGGAACACCAGACCAGGATGCGGATAAATGGGCAATAAAACCCGACAATCAATCTGCCGTTCAATCCGCTCCCGCGCAACCGGAAGCGCCGCAAAAATCCACTTACTTCCAGCGCGCGCGCAGCTATTCCACCCACCCCGAGTCTGATCCGCCGCGTTATGTGCGCAATCTGGCCAAGACAGATATCGAGGCATTCAAGCATCTTGACTGGCTTGATGTCGGCCTTGACTATCGGGTGCGCTATGAACTGCGCGACGGCGATATACGTCGTAATAGACTGATAACCGACAACAATTTTCTGCTACGCACACGCGCCTATGTCGGTATCAGAAATATTATCGATCCTTTCCGTTTTGCGGTCGAATTTGAAGATGCGCGTGCTTATAACAGCGATTTTCCCAGAGACAACCGTGACTGGAATGCGTTCGAACTGATACAGACTTATGGCGAACTGTATTTCAAGGATGCGCTGGGAAAAGACGATCTGGGCAATAACCGACCGCTCCGTATCCGCGGCGGGCGTATGGCCTGGGAAGCCGTCGACAGACGCTTGCTCGGTAACAATCAGTGGCGCAACACCACCAATAATTTCGAAGGCTTCCGGGTCACATTCGGGCAGGATGCCAACGACTGGGAACTGGATACCTGGGGATTACAGCCCGTCATCCGCGACACCAACAGCTTCGACGAGCGCAACAAAAGCCAATGTTTTTATGGCGCGGTGGGCCACTGGCGGAAATGGTCCGATGTCATCACGATACAGCCGTATTACATGGCGCTGATGCAGGATGACAGAGGCGGACAACAGGCCAGCCGGGAAATACATTCACCGGGTATACGCGCTTACGGTGTACTGCCAAAAACCAATATTGACTATGATCTGGGCGCGATCTACCAGTTTGGTCGCGACAACGGCCAGACAAAATCCGCCTGGTCATACCTGATCGAACTTGGTTATACCTTCAAACACGACTGGAAACCACGGGTGAGCGCCTTTTATGGCTTTGTCAGCGGAGATCGCAATCCGAACGACAACGTGAACAATCGCTTCGAACGGTTCTTCGGCTTTGCGCGTCCGTGGTCGCCTGACGACAATCTGATTATGGAAAACGTCAAGGCGCCCAAGATCGTGTTCGAGTTCTCTCCACACAAAGATGTTTCGATAGACGGCGGTTACAGCTGGTTCTGGCTGGCCAGCGACACCGACCGCTTCAATAACCTTTTGAGCGTCTCCACGCCAACCACCCTCAACCGCGATCCGACCGGGCAGAGTGGTGATTTTCTGGGTCAATCCATTAACGCCCGCATCAACTACAAGCTGGCGCCACTGGTTGACACCACAGTCGGATATTCGCACTGGATGAACGGCGCGTTCGTCAAGAACAGACAACTGGCCGCGCTGGGCGATTCGAACGACAGCACCAATTTTTTCTACGTTGAAGTATCCATTCGAGCATTTAAATAAACCACATCACACAAGTAAAGGAAAAATCATGACTATTCATTCATGGAAAATATGGCCAAAAATCATATTGCTGGCAACAACCCTGATCATCGGCCCGGAAGCATTCGCTGAAAAGACTTTGTTGAATGTCTCCTACGACCCGACGCGCGAACTGTATCAGGAATTCAATCCCGCCTTTGCCAAGTACTGGCAAGCGCAAACCGGTGAAAAAATCAGAATCAACCAATCGCACGGCGGCTCCGGCAAACAGGCGCGCTCGGTGATCGACGGACTGGAAGCCGACGTCGTCACGCTCGCCCTGGCTGTCGATATCGACGCCATCGCCGAACACAGCAAACAGTTGCCGGACAATTGGCAGACCCGCCTGCCGCAAAACAGCTCACCCTATACATCCACCATCATTTTTCTGGTGCGCAAGGGAAATCCGAAAGGCATCAAAGACTGGAATGATCTCGCCAGACCGGGTGTCGCGGTGATTACCCCGAACCCTAAAACCTCCGGCGGCGCACGTTGGAATTATCTGGCTGCATGGGAATTCGGCAAACAAAAATTTGGTGAAGACAGGGCAAAAGATTTTGTTAAGGACATCTTCAAAAACGTTCCTGTACTGGACTCCGGCGCACGCGGTTCAGCGACGACATTTATCGAACGCGGTATCGGTGATGTGCTGATTTCATGGGAAAACGAAGCTTTCCTGGCACTCAAGGAATACGGCAGCGATAAATTTGAAATCGTTATTCCGTCATTCAGCGTCCTGGCTGAACCCGCTGTCGCCCTGGTCGACAGAGTTGTCGACAAAAAAGGCACGCGCCAGGTTGCCGAAGCTTATCTGCAATATCTTTATACGGACGAAGGACAGGAAATCGCCGCCCGGCATTTCTACCGGCCAACCAATGAAAAGATAGCCGAGAAATACGCCAACCAGTTCCCAACCATCAAACTGTTCAAAGTCGATGACGCCTTTGGCAGCTGGAAAAATGCACAGAAAGTGCACTTCGATGATGGCGGCACGTTTGATCAGATCTATTTACAGTAAAACTGAAGGGAGGCGCTGCGTGGATGCATCCTCCCGTAAATAATACACAAGTAGTGTAAGGAAAAAAGATGCAGGCATTAATTGTTGGCGGAGACAAGGTCGAATCAATCAAGCGTCAAGTCATTGCGCAGGGATACAACCCTGTCGAACACTGGAGCGGCCGCAAAAAAGGATTTCTCAATCGTTCACTGTCAAGCCGCACGCGGTTGATCGTCCTGGTTTGCGATTACATCAACCACAGTCTGGCGCTCAAATTGAAGAACAAAGCGCAGCGCCAGGGCATTCCGGTTGTTTATAGCCGTCATTGCGTTCATGAGCTCAGGGATAAATTATCAAACAGGCAGGAAACCGATGATGCGTGTTGTTGCTACAGTTTTTAACGCCATGCGCATGCAACGGCGCGGTAAAAGATAAATACGCCACGCATTCATTATTGATAAATTGCCCGACAGGAGTTTTTTCCATGAATTCTATTGCACACCAACACTTTGCCGTTAAGGACGAATTTGAACTGATCCGCTCCGCCACCGATTTTTCGCTGGAGCGGGCCGAAGATGGCTGGGTCAGCGGATACTTTTTTCGTTGCAAACTGACCAGCGCTTTCCAACCGATTTTCAGCATTGCCGGCAACTCAACCATCGGACATGCAGCCTACATCCGCTCTCAGATAAACGACGAAATCGCGCTTTGGCCCTGGCAGGTTTTTTCCCAGGCTTCAACGGATATTCAATTGGTGGAACTGGATCGGTTATGCCGCGCAGTTCATGCATTGAATTATTTCAAGACCGTATCGAATTCGGAACAACTTTTTTTAGTCGTCCATCCGCGCCTTCTGGAAAGCGTCAAAACCGATCACGGCCGCACGTTCGAAAATTTTCTTGATTTGATCGGCATACGTACATCGCGGGTCACCATCGAGATACCGCCCGCCGTCAACCGGGATTCGGTTCTGCTGTATCAGGTCATCAACAATTACCGCGCGCGCGGCTACCGGGTCGCGGCCAATTACACCCCCGCCGGAACGCCCGGTTCTTTCAGTTCTGTTAATTGGTTGACAAGACCAGAAAGCTTAACGCCGGACATCGTGCGCATCGATGCGGATGAATTATTCCGCGACAGCGGCGCTGACACTTTTGCTAAAAATGCCACACACGCCGGTTTGCGGTTGCTGGTATGGAATATCGACACCCCGCGCCAGCTTGCCGCCGCCAGGGATATCGGTGCGGACTACCTGCTCGGAAATTATCTCGGATCGCCTGTACGCGGGGTTTCAACCATATCCCCCGAACTGATCCGGGATACCCTGCAAGCGGAAGCGGTAAGAAAAGCAGATTTATAACAGCAACAAACGCAAAAGGAGTTCTTAACTTGAGCACATTCAAACAGCACAGTGTTTTACCGGGATTCAGCTTGGCGCTGGGATTTACCCTGCTTTATCTGAGCCTGATTGTCCTGATTCCCCTCTCGGCGGCATTCTTTCGCACCGCCGAGCTGACCTGGACGGAATTCTGGACAGTCGTGACGACGCCGCGCGTACTGGCTTCCTATCGCCTGACGTTCGGCGCGTCTTTTGCCGCGGCGCTGACTAACGCAGTATTCGGATTGCTGATCGCCTGGGTGCTGGTGCGCTATCAATTTACCGGAAAACGGCTGATCGATGCATTAATCGACTTGCCGTTCGCCCTGCCTACCGCCGTCGCGGGCATTGCCCTGACCGCGCTCTATGCCGGAAACGGCTGGATCGGGCAGTTTCTCGAACCGCTCGGCATCAAGGTTGCTTTTACCCCGATCGGCATTTACGTTGCACTGACTTTCATCGGCCTGCCATTTGTCGTGCGCACGGTACAGCCCGTGCTCGAGGATATCGAGACCGAACTGGAAGAAGCCGCGGCGATGCTCGGCGCAAACCGGTTGCAGATATTTCTGCGGATTATTTTCCCGGCAATCTTTCCGGCGTTGATGACGGGTTTTGCACTCGCCTTTGCGCGCGCTATCGGCGAGTATGGTTCGGTGATTTTCATTGCAGGTAATATGCCGATGGTCTCGGAAATTACGCCGCTGCTGATTATCACCAAGCTGGAGCAGTATGATTACGCCGGAGCAACGGCCATCGCTGTCGTCATGCTGGTCATTTCGTTCATACTGCTGCTGATCATCAATCTGCTGCAATGGTGGAGCCGCCACCGTAACGCGCTCGCATGAGAGGCCTGCCATGACGACAATAACGATTTCATATCCTGACAAGTCGCGGCGCACAACCATTACCCAGGAACCGGTCTGGGTGCGCCGGACGTTGATTAGCCTGGCGCTGATATTTCTGGCGCTGTTTCTGTTCATTCCGCTGATTTCCGTATTTTACGAAGCACTTAAAAAAGGCGTCGATGTTTATTTTGCCGCGATTACCGAAGCTGATGCGCGTGCGGCAATCCGGCTCACCTTGATCGCGGCGGCGATTGCCGTACCGCTCAATCTGATTTTTGGCGTTGCGGCAGCCTGGGCAATCGCCAAATTTGAATTCCGCGGCAAAAACATTCTGACCACGCTGATTGACTTGCCCTTCTCGGTTTCTCCCGTTATCGCCGGATTGATTTACGTTCTCGTATTCGGATTGCAGGGCTGGCTGGGACCGTGGTTGGTTGAACACGACATCAAGATCATCTTTGCGGTGCCGGGGATCGTGCTGGCAACGGTTTTTGTCACGGTGCCGTTTATCGCGCGGGAACTGATCCCGTTGATGCAGGCGCAGGGAACCGAGGAGGAGGAAGCCGCGGTCATACTCGGCGCCAACGGTTGGCAGACTTTCTGGCGTATTACGCTGCCCAATATCAAATGGGGCCTGTTGTACGGTGTCATTCTCTGCAACGCGCGGGCAATGGGTGAATTCGGCGCGGTCAGCGTCGTTTCCGGTCACATCCGCGGGCAGACCAATACGCTGCCGCTGCACGTCGAGATTCTTTATAACGAATACAACTATGCAGCCGCCTTTGCGGTCGCATCGCTTCTGGCGCTGCTCGCGCTGATCACGCTTGCCATCAAAACGTTCGTGGAATCCAAAGTCACGCAACAAAAAATAAAAGAGTAAACAAGGAAAACCATCATGAGTATTGAAATACGCAACCTTTCCAAGCAATTCGGCACATTCACGGCACTGCACGATGTCAGTCTTGAAGTTCGTTCCGGAGAACTGCTCGCGCTGCTGGGTCCCTCCGGTTCCGGCAAAACCACATTGTTGCGCGTGATCGCCGGTCTTGAAACCGCCGATTCGGGTCAAGTGCTGTTCAATAATGAAGACACAACACACCAGTCTATCCGTGACCGGCAAGTCGGTTTTGTCTTCCAGCATTACGCGCTGTTTCGCAATATGACCATTTTCGAGAATGTCGCGTTTGGCCTGCGCGTCCGCCCCAAGCACAGCCGCCTGCAAGACGCGGAAATCCGCGAGCGCGTCACCAGTCTGTTGAAACTCGTCCAACTGGACTGGCTGGCCGACCGTTACCCGCATCAACTCTCCGGCGGGCAACGTCAGCGTATTGCACTGGCGCGTGCACTAGCGGTGGAACCCAAGGTATTGCTGCTGGATGAACCGTTTGGGGCGCTTGACGCCAAAGTGCGCAAGGAGTTGCGCATCTGGCTGAGGAGGTTGCATGACGATATGCACATCACCAGTGTTTTTGTCACGCACGATCAGGAAGAAGCGCTGGAAGTTTCCGACCGGGTCGTTGTCATGAACGAAGGACGGATTGAACAGATTGGCACGCCCGATGAAGTCTATGAGCGTCCCGCCAATCCGTTCGTATACGAATTTCTTGGTCATGTGAATCTGTTTCATGGCCGCATACATCGCGGCCGTGCGATGATCGGTGATATTGAAATTGAATCGCCGGAGCATGCCGAGGCTGAAAACATGGCCGCGATCGCCTATGTCAGACCGCATGATATCGAGGTTGACCGGGTAAAAAATGGCGAATCGGCATTGGCTGCGCACATTATTCATATTGTTTCGATCGGCCCGATTGTCCGGCTGGAATTGGCGCATGACGACAACGCCAACAAAAACCTTGTCCAGGTTGAAATCAGCAAGGACCGTTTTCGCACGTTACAATTGGAAAAAGGCGATCGTGTTTTTGTTACGCCACGCAAACTGGATTTATTTCCTGCCCAACTCCATTGACATTAAAACCTGAAAAGGAATTCATCTTGAATTTTCAGCAGCTCCGCATCATCAGTGAGACAGTCCGCCAGAATTTCAATCTGACGGAAGTCGCAAAAGCCTTATTCACCTCGCAATCCGGCGTCAGCAAGCATATCAAGGATCTGGAAGACGAACTGGGCGTCGAGTTATTTATTCGCAAAGGCAAGCGCTTCACCGGACTGACCGCGCCAGGCAAACAGCTGGTCACTGTCGTTGAACGCGTTTTGCTGGATGCCAACAATATCAAGCGCATGGCGGAGGAGTTCAGTCAGCACGATCAGGGCGAACTGACAATCGTCACGACGCACACGCAGGCGCAATATGCCCTGCCGTCCGTTGTTGCACAGTTTAAAAAGGAATTTCCCAAGGTACATCTGGTGCTGCATCAGTCCAGCCCCAGTGAAATTGTTTCGATGCTGCTGGATGACCAGGCCGATATCGGCATTGCGACGGAAGCGCTTGGCGACGTGGATCATCTGATTTCGTTTCCGTATTATTCGTGGCATCACTCGATTATCGTACCGCCCGGACACTCCCTGCTTTCCCGGCAGCCACTGACACTCGAAGAAATCGCGCGATTTCCCATTATCACTTACCACCAGGGATTTACCGGCAGGTCAAAAATTGATCAGATTTTTGCCAGCGCCGGTCTGACGCCCGATATTGCGATGTCCGCGCTGGATGCCGATGTAATCAAGACCTACGTCAAACTGGGTCTGGGCATCGGCATTATCGCATCAGTGGCTTTTATTCCGGAACAGGATTCCTCCCTGGTCATGCTGTCCGGACAACATTTATTCGAAAAAAACACAACCTACATCGCGATTCGCCGCAATCATTTTCTCCGCAGTTATGCCTACCGGTTTATGGCGCTTTGCGTGCCGACACTGAGTGAATCGGCCATCCGTTCTGCTACGCAGGTTTAACAGGTTGTTGAAAAATGTGATTGAGGCAGTCGACACAAGGAAAAACAGGCGACGCAAGCAAAGCGCAGCGAACAGCCATGAAGCTGGCCCATAGAACGAGGCGTTTGCAGCCGAATAAAAAGCGGAGTTTATATGTGATAAATGAGCATTTTGAGCCTGTTTTAACGCCGCAACGCCAACGCAGATAATTTTCAACAGCCTGTTAATGTCTCATCCGATAGACGCGACAACAGGCTTTAGCATGTAGTGCGGTTTGTACCTGCTCCTGTACAGCTCGATTTCAAAGTATCCCTACGCAGTTGTCGCGCGCATT
The DNA here is from genome assembly GCA_964639015.1 of uncultured Nitrosomonas sp. GTDB lineage: Bacteria > Pseudomonadota > Gammaproteobacteria > Burkholderiales > Nitrosomonadaceae > Nitrosomonas. The sequence continues at coordinate 4,593 of CAZXBP010000052.1, read as the reverse complement.
TCTTCATGGTTTTTCCTGGCATGACATAACCGTTCATCCTTCAACTTTTCCTACGTGCTAGCACGTATAGTACGTGTGCCTGTTTTTTCAATATCATATTGATTCAAGAAATGCTGATGCTTAATTATGTACTGATAACAAAGAAGCGTTAAGGTTTCGCCAAAAGCGAAAGTAAGAATGTTTACAGGAGGAATGAGCGATGGCTAACGAACTGAATTGGAAAAAACGACTTGTACTTGACAAAAAAGGCGTTTTTAAGGCAGGCGAGCGTTTCCGGGGTGCTTTGGTAGGAGACCGCACAATCATTAATCTGGATGCCTGGAGTAATGAATACAAGTTAGGACAGGCCTACGCAAACATTCGCAATCTTGAATTTCGTTCCGAAAGGACAGTGGAACTACAGGACTTCAAAGATTACCTCAAGTTGCGGGGTGATTTGATCAGACTTGAATTTAGAGCCGAACAAAAGCCACGCCCAAACTATCCTATTGATGAAGGTTATCGCAACAAAAACAGCAAGCTGCATTACCCAAATGGTGAAATACTGGTCCTGGTGGACAGCGCCGTATATGCAGACACCTCTACCAGTATCAATCAATACGTTCTGGATGTCGGTCGCGATGGATACTGGGCGACGATACACGTTTTGCAGGGTGGAACACCGACCAATGTGCGCACTTACATCAAGAAGTCTAATCCAGTCGGTGTATTAATGGTTGGTGCAATTCCTGCACCTTGGTACGAAATCGATGGCGATCAGTTTCCCTGCGATCTTTATTATATGGATCTCAATGGTAACTGGACTGATCCGGATGGCAACGGCAAGTTCAATACACACACCGGCGATCTTAACCCTGAGATATGGGTTGGAAGAGTTTGGACACCGACATCAAATGGTAATGATGCAGCACTGATTAATGATTACTTTAAACGTAATCATAAATTCCGCCTTGGTCAATTAGGTCATGCAAGATCAGCGTTAGCTTACGTTGACGATGACTGGACCGGCTTCGATGACTGTGCATTTGACGAGATGTTTCCTGTAGCAACGATTACGAAATATACCAATCCGGCTACAACGGATGCCGACTTGTATAAAGCCGAAGTAAACTCACTACGCTCCTGGGTGCAATTATGTGCGCATTCATGGGTGCAAGGCCACGCATTAAGAGTGGGCAGTACTAATGAATATATCCAGACACCTTATTTTCGTGACACCAATCCGCCCAATGCGCACTTTTACAATCTGTTTTGTTGTGGGCCGGGCCGCTTTACTGAAAACGATTATCTTGCTGGCTGGTATATTTTTGACAAAACAGGGGGCGGCAGCAATCTGGGCCTTACGGCAATTGCAAGTGCCAAATCGGGTTCCATGTTGTTCTTCGAGGATTTTTACAGGCCGTTGGGTCAAGGTAAAGTGATCGGAGATGCATTTGTGGAATGGTGGAAAGCGCGCGGACCTGATCATGAAGACTGGGAACGCTACTGGTTTTACGGGTTGGCATTACTGGGCGACCCCACGTTGAGTTGGTGGAAGGGAGCGATTCCACAACTTGAACAACCTCAGAAAGAGGATATTTTCGATCATTGGCCACGTAAGATGCAGTTACGCTGGGATCCTGTCAATTTGTCGCCAGTCAAATACAGCGTGGAAGTTGACGCATTCGGCGCGGTAAATTCAGGTAAATGGGCAGAAGAAACCGGTCAGCACTTCATCATACATCACAACATCACGGGTACGACGCTTGATCATAATTTTGTGGGCATGCAACGTGGTCGCTGGCGGGTTCGGGCAAACGTAGATGGTAAGTTGTGCTCATGGTCGCCATGGTCGTATTTCAGATTTACGATTTGAAATCGCTTCTTAAAAGTTATTGCAAGCAGCGATTGCGACAGGAATCAGGAGAAGATCTTACTGAACCAGTCAGGAAAATATTTGGCCTTTCTTTTTGAGGATACCGATTTTTCATCATTCAAATGTTGATCCTGTTCAAAAACAGGAAATTTTTGTGCCACTGAACTGTTAAGAGGAGATATTAAGAAAGGCGGCAAATCAGCAAATCCTGTTTGCAGGAAAACGAGACTATATTCGACGAGGCTGTAATGTATTGCTTTCATTATCTAGGAGAATAGAAGATGGAAAAGCTAAAAAGGTCTAAAGATGGTTCCTTGAAAATACAAATTGAACTCAAAGAATTACAGAAAGAAGAGCGATGGCCGGAGATCAATGCATATCTGTTTAACAAAGCAGGCCGCCTCATCGCTCAATCGAAAATTGTTCCAGATGCAACAAAGATTGGGCTCGGCATGGCCAATTTTGAAAGAGTGCCGATTGATGAAGATAGCCTTACAGTTAAAATTGGTTCTGCGGTAAAGAATATCAGTGATTTGGCGCGACAAAGACTTGAAGTACAACGCTATGAAACCCTCCCCCAAAAAAATGGATTGCCAACTGTCTCGGTCGAGAAACTGGTCTGGGGATGCTGGATTAAAATACCGTATCTGGTAACAGGCACCGTAGAAAAACTGACTGATGGTAAAAAAGCGCCGATCTGTGTTGGCGAGGTCGATATATACGATGTCGATGTCAACTGTTTTCTCAGATTACCGGATCTGGTAATAGAGCGGGTACGTGACAGTATTATTGATGTAATCATCGATCCACCGCCTTTCGATCTTCGTGATGTCAATATCGAGCGTTATTGGTGGGATGATGACGATTGGTGTGGCACACCACCAAAACCGCACCCGCCTTTTAATTTGGAGATTCGTGACAAAATCAACAAATTGCCACGAAACTGGTCGTTTGCGGCAAACCGGGTTGCTTCTCTGGACACAGTGCGCTCTCGTTTTGACAATATGCTTGCCAACATGACTTTCACTGACAAGCGGATCTGGCTTAACAGCGAAACCGCCGCCAATATCAAACTGTCGCAGCTCATATACACCAATACCCAGCAATTCAGAACAATGTTGGTGGACAACTTCCAGTCGTTTCGCTTCTGGTTATGCTGGTATCCATGGATTTACTGGCTCTGGTGGCCATGGTGCCGTTTCTACGGACTTGAGCAATTAGGCACTGCCATACTGCAATCGGATGGCAGTTTCTCGACAGTCGTACCATTGTCTATCTGTCGCAAGGATACGCCTGATCTCTGGTTCCGTGTACGTCAGAATCTAAATGGCACCGAACATATTATCTATGCGCGCTATCCGGTTCTTTGCCATACTTACTGGAATCATCCCAGTGGAGACCCGGTAAATCTGTTGGTCACTGATCCGAATGCTGTTGCCTGCGTACACGGAGGGGATGTTGACAAGACGGGCGTTTATGTCATGCCATTGGGAATCGGTGACGATGGCTGGTACCAGATTGAACAGGCGCATTTAAAATCAGGAGAAGTACCCAATGCTGATCGCGGTCTGTATAACGCCACTGATCCTTACGGAACCCGACTCGATATCAGGATGCAGTTCCACGACAGTCTGCGAAGTAACGGTGTGCGTTATTACCGTTGGTCATACACACCAGGTGCGGCGTCGGGTAGTTCAGTCTGGACGTACATCGACACACCGGTTACACATCGGTTTCTGACCCAGATAGGCACTGATTTTTATATTGCCCCCGAGAAGCTTGGTCCTAATGTCGTAGGCGGAAAACCCGGCCTGTTCGAGGTTCCTGATCCGGCAAAGGACTGGATTGGCCTGAATCGTGATGACCGTGCCTTTGCCATCTGGCATACCGCATTATGGGATAGTGAACTCAATCGTTATGTCGCTCAGGTTTCTGATGGCCGCTACACCCTTCGCCTGGAAATGTTCGATGCGGCCGGAAACAACCTGAATCCAACTGCTGCCGGCGCTGGATGGAATTTTTTCCTACCGATATCTGACCAGGTTGGCGGTGTATGGCCGGTTGACGATAATCCCGAGATACAGTCCGATGGTAGTATTTACTTTAATCTGTGGATTGATAATACCGATACTGAAGCCGACATTCAGTCCGTTGGTCTTGGCGGCGCTGCCACCGGAGAGTGCCAATTCATAGAATACAATGATTTCAATACCGATGAAATTGTGGTGACCTATGTGGCTTATCATAAACTGCCTCCGCAACGGGATTTCCTGGCAAGTTATGACCTTAGGATCAAACGCGGTATTTCAGGCACAACGGTAGACAGTTTTTCCTCATCCCTGCCAGCGCCTACAGCTACGACGCATACGGTCGATGTGGCCGATCTGTTGAGACAGATTGGCGCCAAAGGGCCCTATACGCGCTGTGCTTTTGCGGTTGAACTTCACACCTGGCCGAGAAATCGCGACGGATATTCTCGCATCAGGGCCTATGAAGATCACGACACATCCGCTTTTGCGCTAATGGCGCATTCAAGTAGCTAAGCGTACTGGGGAAAGGGGTGTCGGAACAAACAAAACCGGACACCCCAGCCCATCGCTTATGCGTCAAAAATCGCTGCGGCCAACCTGGGTGAGCTGCTGAACGATGTTCACTGAGTCGCGCGGGCTTGATTCTTATCGGCAAGCCTGGCTGACAAGAATCCGCGTAGGTTTGATTTGCGGCGTGTGGATCACTGA
>CAZXBP010000051.1:0-16455 GCA_964639015.1 uncultured Nitrosomonas sp. | reverse complement strand
CCATTTATTCATACCGTTAGTCATCGCGGATAACGGTCAACTGAGGTTTTTAGGTCTAATATCATTGTAACTTAAGTCCGGAAAATGATTTTCTATCTTTATTGGTGGGCACTTCCGCCAACCATTTCCTCAATGGCATCAATCATCATTCCCGCCACGTTAAAATCGGTCTGCGCATAAATCTCTTGCATTCCGGTCGGACTGGTGACATTAATCTCGGTCAGACAATCACCAATGACATCCAGACCGACCAGCATCAACCCCTGCCGGACGAGTTCCGGGCCAAGGGTTTCGGCAATCAGTGCATCCTGCGGCGACAGCTGCCGGGCCACGCCAGTTCCGCCCGTATTAAGATTGCCTCGTGTTTCTCCGGGCTTCGGTATGCGCGCCAGTGCATAAGGCACCGGTTTTCCGGCGATCATCAATATACGTTTGTCACCCTGGGTAATTTCAGGTATGTAGCGTTGCACCATGATGGTGCGTGTTCCGTAGTGCGTCATCGTTTCGACAATAACATTGATATTGTGGTCAGCCGCATGAATGCGAAAAATGCTGGCGCCACCCATACTGTCGAGCGGTTTCAGAATAATATCCCGATGCTGTTGCAGAAACTCAAGAATCAGTGTTTCCTTACGAGTGACCAGGGTTGGCGGAATGAACTGCGGAAATTTTGCGATTGCCAGCTTCTCGTTAAAATCCCGGATGCCGCGCGGACTGTTAATGATGCGGGCACCCTGCTTTTCCGCCAGCTCCAGCAGATAAGTGCTATAAATATATTCCATATTGAATGGCGGATCCTTGCGCATCAGTACGGCGTCAAATACCTGCAGAGGCATGGTTAATGTTTCGCCCAGGCGATACCAGCTGTTTGTCCGCGCCATCTTTTCATTCATCGTCAAAACTTTGACAAAGCTGGCCACAGCGCTATCACGCCAGATGATATCTTGCTGGTGAAGTACATAAACCTGATGATTGCGCAGCACCGCTTCACGCATCATGGCATAACTGGAATCCTTGCTGATTTTGATGTCTTCAAGCCGGTCGAGAATGAATGCAAGCTTCACTGGCACACCATGGATGAAAATCGAACTGAATCAGTGCGCCGCTGTCTGCTGCAATTCACAAGCGGCGGCAAGCAAGGCAAGCCTGGCGACAACGCCGTAGGCATAAAATCGGCTTGGCATCAGATTTTGCGGTTTAACACAGTCGGGCATCAAGCAGTCGGAGTCGAAGGATAATGGCACGAAGTGCATACCCGGCGCATTCAGATTTTCATCCTTACCGCGCCCGGTATGTACGCGATAAAATCCACCGACAACAAAATGATCAATCATGTAAATTACCGGCTCTGCAACCGCCTGATCGATATTCTCAAACGTATAGACACCCTCCTGCACCAGCACATTAGTCACTGACATGCCTTCTTTGACTACCGCCATTTTATTTCGCTGTTTGCGATTCAGCTGATACACCTCTGCACCGTCTTTGACGGTCATAATACCCATACCGTAGGTTCCGGAATCGGCTTTGACAATCACGAAAGGATCTTCCTTAACGCCGTATTGCTGATATTTTTCTCGAATCAGCGCAAGTATCTTATTGGTCGAACTGGCGACGCAGTCTTCGCCTTTTTTCTCGCGAAAATCGATTTTTCCACATGAGGAAAAGTAAGGATTAATCAACCAGGGGTCAATATCAACCAGTCGGGCAAATTCATCCGCCACTGCATCATAGGCTTTGAAATGCACTGATTTTTTACGCGTCGCCCAACCCGCGTGCAGCGGCGGAATGACGACTTGATCCAGGTTTTGCAGTATCTGCGGAATACCATTCGACAAATCATTATTCAGCAGCACCGCGCATGGATCAAAATTCTCCACGCTCAGTTGATTATTTTTCCGGATAATCGGTTCCAGCGTAATCGACTGGCCGTCTGGCAAGCTGAAAACGGTTGCCGCTTCGATTTCAGGCAACAACGAACCGATGCGCACATTCAACCCGGCGTGACGCATGATCGTCTGGATCGCTGCAACGTTCTGCAGATAAAACATATTCCGCGTATGATTTTCCGGAATCAGGAGAATACTGTGCGCATTCGGGCATATTTTTTCAACCGCAGTCATCACAGCCTGTACGCAAAGCGGGATAAATTCAGGATTCAGATTATTAAATCCACCTGGAAAAAGATTGGTATCAACCGGTGCCAATTTAAATCCGCTATTGCGCAAATCCACCGAACAATAAAACGGCACGTCAATTTCACACCACTGACTACGAAACCAGTGCTCAATCATTGGCTTTGAATTATTGATACGATTTTCCAGCTCAAGAATTGGCCCTTGCAGACCTGTCAGATGAGGTAAAGGCATTACAGGGCTTTCAATAGAATTTGTCGGTAGAATTATGCCAGGGTATGGAATCTAAATTGATGAAATGCCGGTCTTGGTCGGCGGAAGATAAATAGTATAACATCAAGCAGAACAAATTGTATTCGCCGGTCACACGCCCTAACGACTCCATGCCGGAATCGATCAACAACTCTGGCATTTGAATCTGTATTACCGCAAGCGGTTTGCATCAGTCTGCCAGGTGAACAGGATGTTCTGACAGTCACAGAAACTTTCTTCAGCCGCAAGATCAGCAACATTTAGTTTTTAGTGCCGCCAAATAGCTCGATAACCAACTCGACAGTTATCTTAATAACCCCAAAACCCTACTGCTAGAAGGTGATTTATAAGGATTTTTTCTTATTTATTCAGTGTTCAGACATAGACAGTTTTGCTCTAAAAGTGTATATTCTGCGTTCCGCCCTTTGCTCTTTGAAAAGGGGCAGGTGTTATTTGTATTCATTTCGTCGGCGAATCAACCGCTGAAACTGAATGCAATGACAGATAAGAAGGCGTATATATAATAAGCGCAATGTTTATCATTTATGGAGGGAGATATGATTAAAGCTGTTCAGGCAGTTGTTGGACTGGGATTGTTATGTTTTGCTGCTACGCAAGCTGCAGTGGCTGCAACAGACTTCTCAAAATTACCGCGTATCAAACAGGAGCTGGTGGCTCCGCCAGCAGTTCCAAAGCATGATCAGGCTGTAAAAGGCGGCCCAAGAATCGTAGAAGTACGCATGGAAACCACAGAGAAGTTGATTGAAGTTGCTCCAGGTGCAAAAGCTTGGGCGCTGACATTTAATGGCAGCGTGCCCGGCCCACTGATCGTCCTGCATGAAGGCGATTATCTGGAACTGACCCTGTCTAATCCAAAAGAAAGCACATTAGCACATAACGTTGACTTTCACTCTGCGACAGGCGCACTGGGTGGTGCCGGTTTGACACTGGTTCAACCTGGCGAAGAAGTCGTTTTACGCTGGAAAGCGGTTAAACCTGGTGTATTTGTTTACCACTGCGCACCTGGCGGCACCATGATTCCTTTCCACGTTATTTCCGGCATGAGCGGCGCAATCATGGTATTGCCACGCGATGGTCTGAAAGACGAGAAAGGCAAACCATATCGCTATGACCGTGCATTCTACATCGGCGAACAGGATTTCTACCTGCCGAAAGACGACAAAGGCAACTTCAAAGAATACGCTTCACCAGCTGCCGGCATGCATGAAATGCTCGAACTGGCCAAAGGCCTGATTCCAACACACGTCGTATTCAACGGCGCAGTTGGCGCAATTACAGGTGACAATGCATTGTCAGCAAAAGTTGGCGAAAAAGTATTGTTTATCCACTCGCAGGCCAATCGCCCATCTTATCCGCATTTGATCGGTGGTCATGCTGATCTGTACTGGGTAGGCGGTTCATTCAGCGACGTTCCGCTGACAAGTCAGGAAACCTGGTTTGTGCCGGCAGGCTCAGCTGTTGCTGCTGCTTATGAGTTCAAACAGCCAGGTCTGTATGTCTACCTCAGTCATAACCTGATTGAAGCGGTATTACTCGGCGCAGCGTTGCATATGAATGTTGAAGGCAAGTGGGATGATGACATGATGACCCAACTCAAAGCACCAGCAAGCTTCGATGCCAGTGCCGCAATGGATCACTAAAATAATAAACTTCACGTAAAACTATTGAAGTGATGTAAACTGAAACGGTCCCAACTTTGGTTGGGGCCGTTTTTTTTCGCCCCCCACATACCGCACATATTCAATCATCTCAAACCATCGAACACCATGCCGCTTAAGTCCCTCATTCGAACAATTCCGCATTACCCTCACCAGGGAATTATGTTTCGTGACATCACGACATTGTTAAAAGACCCACTCGGCTTACGCACTACAATACAGGAAATTGCAAAGCGCCATGCCACGCACGCAATCGACAAAGTAGTCGGCATTGAATCGCGCGGTTTCATTATTGGTGCGCCGGTAGCCTATGAACTCAAAACAGGGTTTGTACCGATCCGTAAACAGAACAAATTACCCGCTCAAACGATAGGCCGTGATTACCAGCTTGAATATGGCTGCGACCGCATAGAAATTCATGTCGACGCGATACAACCAGGCGACCGTGTTTTATTGATCGATGATCTTATTGCTACCGGCGGTACTGCTGAAGCGGCCGTCCGGTTGATAGAGGATATGGGCGGAGAAGTTTATGAATGCTGCTTTGTTATTGACCTTCCTGATATAGGCGGACGCATACGCCTCGAAAAAATGGGCTGCAAGGTATTCTCACTGTGCGAATTCGAAGGCAAATGACGGATTGGTGATTTCCCATTAAACGGAACTTTCCCCGCAGATGGATAAAGTGTCTATCAGTTTCTCGTGAATGCCGCCAAAACCTCCATTACTCATGATCAAAACATGATCACCTGGAATCGCAATTTCTGTAATGGCCGCTATTAACCCAAGCATATCAGCATAACATTTCGCTTTAGCACCGAGCCCGGCAAGCGCATCTTCAATCCAGTCAGTTTCGCGACTATAGCAAAAGACGGCATCCGCCTGCATCAGACTATTAGCGAGTTTATCCTTCCAAACACCCATTTTCATTGTATTTGAACGCGGCTCAAGCACCGCGATAATGCGCGACTGACCAACGTGATCGCGCAAGCCGCTGACCGTTGTCTGTATCGCAGTCGGATGATGCGCAAAGTCATCGTAAATGATAACACCATTGACTTCAGCGCGTATCTCCATACGGCGTTTGACGTTTCTGAACTGCGACAAGGCTTCCATTGCGACACCGACTGAAACACCTGCGTACCGTGCGGCGGCAATCGCCGCCAGAGCATTCATCCGGTTATGTTCGCCAAGCAAGTTCCATTGCAACAACCCCTGTGACTGTTGTTGGTAAAAAACTTCCGTACCGTGATTATTCTGCTGTTTCACATGCCAGCCGTCGCTGACCCCGAATTCCTCCACAGGTGTCCAGCAGCCTTGTTCCAGAACTTGCTTCAAATGGGCGTCAGCGCCATTCGCGATAACCAGCCCTTCACCGGGAACAATGCGCACGAAATGATGAAACTGCCGTTGTATTGCCGCAATATCCTGGAAAATATCGGCATGATCAAATTCAAGATTGTTCAGAATCGCAACTCTGGGCCGGTAATGAATAAATTTTGAGCGCTTATCGAAGAAAGCCGTATCATATTCGTCCGCTTCAATCACGAAAAATGGCGAAACTCTACTAGCATCCTCCGACAAATTGAAACCGATACGCGCCGAAGTGGCAAAATTCTGCGGAATCCCGCCAATCAGGAACCCGGGATGCAGACCAGCGTATTCCAGAATCCAGGCCAGCATGGAGCTGGTGGTGGTTTTACCATGCGTTCCCGCAACTGCCAGCACCCATCGGTTGCCTAATATATTTTCCGACAGCCACTGCGGGCCTGAGCTATACGCCAAATTCCGATTCAGTATGGCTTCCATTAATGGATTGCCGCGCGTAACGACATTGCCGATCACGAAAATATCCGGCCTGAGCTGAGTCTGATCCGCGGAAAACCCTGAAATCAGTTCGATTCCCTGCGATTCAAGCTGCGTACTCATCGGCGGATAAACATTCTGATCGCAGCCCGTCACCCGATGCCCGGCCTCTTTCGCAATCGCTGCAATCCCACCCATAAAAGTGCCACAAATACCCAGAATATGAATATGCATAATCAATCCAATAAAAACTTAATCATTTCTGGCGAATATTATCGCACCCCCGATACTCATTCCGGTTGTAATATTTTGCATACAACTGTGCCGTCACATCGCGCCGCAGAAGCCTGTTTACATGAAAGATAGAAACCAGCCTAAGAATCAATCCGATGCGCTTGAAAAAATGCTGCTTCCATTGGCGCTCGGAATTTTGAATGCCGCCATCCAGCAAGACAGTACGGCCGACTCGACCCAACCGGAGGCTAAGCTCTACATCCTCCATCAGGGGGTAATCCGGGAAGCCGCCCACTTTGGTGAGTGCCGTGACACGAAAAAACTGTCCCTGATCACCGAAACTTGCACCGGCAAATGTCGCGCGCATATCATTCAATAATTCTATCACCAGCAGCTTTGCGCTTGAAGCCATGAAGCGTTGCCCCACGGCGCCACCCACGACATCCGCATTCCTTTCCAGCATGACCATAATCCGCCGCCGGACATCCATATCACACCGGCAATCGGCGTGAATAACCAGCACCACATCTGAACTGGCTGCTGCAATCCCGGCTCTGATCTGAGCGCCACGTCCGGCACCACCTGTAACAACATGAACATTCATAGTCTTTGCAACTGCAACCGTGCGGTCGTTAGAACCGCCGTCGCAGACAATAATTTCGTCAGGCGGCGGCTGCATGAATTTCAGCGAGGATAAACATGTCTTGATTTGCATTTCTTCATTCAAAGCAGGCACAACCACAGCCAAGGTTTCGGGTTTCCGCCATACTTCATCCGGACAAAGCCTGCGTAATATCGCAATACGCAGTTCATACGCCAACAGCAGCAAGAATGGCAGCCATATCATCCACATGGCCCAAATGGGCAGCATCCACTCTTCACCCTGCTCCGCACTGAATACCGAAAAGAAGTAAGCGCCACTCGTGAAGCTCAAAACCAGCCAGGACAAACCGGGAAACAGAACAATAAACGGTATCACCCACAGGATATACCAGTAGTGCACTACCGGCAGAAACAAAACCAGCGCGGCCAGCGTTAAATAGACCGCTTTAGGCAATGAAGCAATCGATCTGATTATCCATAGCACCACAACACCGAACAAAACCATCAGGATAACGGTCGCGGAAGCAGTATTGCCCGCCAGCAAGGCACTGAGCGGGCCGTGTATTGGTCCATTAAAAGCACTCACACCGCCAAAGTGCCAGAGTCCCTGCAACAGCCCGGGCAATGTCGTCATGAAATGCAGCGACGGTACAGCCAACGGAATAAGGATGATCCAGCTTTTTTGCCATTGACAGCGCCATAGATAAAGCGGAAGCAATGCAATTGCGATAATTTTGATCTGAATAGCCATACCCAGCCAAAACCAGGCCCAGGAAAATTTCCGGTCTTGCGCAAACCAGACCGACAACAGTATGGCCAGTATCAGCAACGCGTCGAAATGGGCTTCTCCGGCGATAGCAAATAATGCCAACGGATTCAGCGCATATATCAGTACATTGCGAAAAGCCAGTTCATAGCGACTGCACAAGGCTATCAGCACGCCGATGGCACACAAGTCTGCAATAATGAAAAATATTTTAAAAGCCCACGGGGTATATGCAACACTGCCGATTACGGCAAACAACCATTCGGTCAGCGGCGGATAAACCGTCAACTTGTCTTTATGGTTCATCGCTTCCCAATAAGCGTCACGATAGGACAAATAGTACGGATGATTCGCCGGATAGGCATATGGACTTTCGCCGGCGGCAACCAGCTTACCTTCCCATAAGTAACGATACACGTCGTCCGATTCCGGAATGCCCATCATGCTCAATCGGGCAATCAGCGAAATAAACAGGATCAGACCGACTTTCTGTGATATGCGTAAACCATCAGGGAAGCCTGCCCAGGCGCCTAAGCAACCCAGAAATATCAGGCCGTAGGAAATCAGCATGGCATACGCTTTGCAAGCATCCGCCCAGACTGTCCAGTGCAAAGCACCGGCGAAAAGAATCAAAGCGACTGAACAACAAAAGAAAATTATACGGCTACTATACATAGCCCCAGCAATAACCCCGCCAGTGTACTACGGTGGAAAAAGCATCCAGAAACACGGTCAACTTTGCGTGAATCCTTCAATGAAAGAACGAATACCGACCAGTAAAAAACCACATGCGTAGATCAGCAAAAAAGGCCCGATCATATAGTGCTTCGCCTCCAGATAGTACAGCAGACTGATCATGCAATAGCCCCCCAGAAGAATCTCAAAAACCGGAAGAACGGGTGTTCCTACCTGATAAGCATGGTAACGCCCGCTCTTTGCATCACCATGCTTAGGTGTTCGGATAAAACCGCTTTTTATTTTCAGCAGCGCTTCGATGACCGCGCGTGTATTGGAAAGCGCTATGCCAACACCGACACACATCAGCACCGGCAGATAAAACAGTTTTTTGAGGCCGTTATGGGTAACTATCTGGCTTGTCATATAGAGTGAACTCGGTCCGCAAATGGCTACGATAATACAAACCATTAGTACCGCCATGATTTGCCATGGCAGACTGACCGACAGTATCAGTAAAACCGGCAGCGTCAGTAACGATAACACCACCATAATGGGATGAATGCTGTAATGCGTTAAATGCAAAAAAGCCTGTATCTTCGCCATTGTATTCACGTCTGACTCCAGCACGCGCGGAAACAGCTTCAGCGCTGTCTGAATCGATCCTTTTGCCCAGCGAAACTGTTGACTTTTGAATGCGGTATAGGTTTGCGGTAATTCTGCAGGCACCACGACATCGGACAGAAAAGTCGCGCGCCACCCCGCCAGCTGACAGCGATACGACAAATCCATATCTTCAGTCAGGGTATCGGCCTGCCACCCGCCGGCATCTTCAATCGCCGATTTCCGCCAGATACCTGCCGTGCCATTGAAATTCATAAAAAATCCATTATAGGCTCGAGCACTTTGCTCAATCATAAAATGACCATCGATACCGATGCTTTGCACCTGCGTCAGAACCGAATGTGCGGTGTTCAAATGTCCCCAGCGCGCCTGCGCAAAAGCCAGTTTTTTATCCGCAAGCAACACCGGGATCATTTGTTGCAGAAAATTTTTATTGGGAACGAAATCGCTGTCAAATATCGCGACAAATTCCCCTTTGCAAACCGCCAGCCCCGCAGCCAACGCACCAGCCTTAAACCCCTGGCGACTGTCGCGGCGAAAAACCTGAACATCCTTGCCTGACAGTCGCAGCGCAGCGGCAACAGCATCAACAATTGCGCGAGTTTCATCGGTGGAATCATCCAGGATCTGGATTTCATGCTGTGCTGGCGGATAATCGATATCGGCAACGGCACGAATCACGCGTTCGGCAACATTCGCTTCGTTATAGAGTGGAATTTGTGTCGTTACCGACGGTAATTGCGCACTATCCGGAGAAATAGTCTGTACCGCCTCAATTTGCTGACGCAACCGCACTGCCGCCTGCCGATGGGTTTTCCAGAAACGCCACACCATATAGTAACAATTGACGCCATAAATAAACAGCGCTGCGACACATAGTCCGTAAATGCTTAATAAAATATATTCAACCATCTGAAATTCGGAAGGGTATGCTGCAATTTACGGATCAAATCATTCCGCTGCTCTCGTCTCGGATCAAGTATCAATGACATCGAAAAGTCCTGAAACTGGGTGTGAATCACGGATCGCTGTTCATTATATGCCTTCCATGGGAACGCGTATGAACAGACGCATCTCAAACCCTGGCGTAAACACAACGCCCGTGCAACATATTCTTTATAGAAGATAAAGATGGCAGTAATGTTGTTTCAGGAACGCAGGATCTCAATCAATTTTGCCAAAGCCTTGCCACGGTGACTGATCGCATTTTTTGTATCCATATCAAGCTCCGCAGCCGTTCTGTCGAATTCGGGCAGCAGAAAATGAGGATCATAGCCAAATCCGCCATCACCGCGCGGCTCGAGAATAATCTCGCCATGCCATAAACCGTCTGCGATAACGGGTTGCGGGTCTTCAGCATGACGCAGCAAAACAATAACGCAGTAATAATATGCTCTGCGATCCGCGGATGATTCCAGCGCTTCCACCAATTTCATATTATTGCGCTGATCGGATTTCGGCTCACCTGCGTAGCGTGCTGAAAAAACCCCCGGCGCGCCTTTCAAAGCATTGACGCAAATACCAGAATCATCGGCCAGTGCAGGCATGCCGGTTTGACTGCTGGCATGGCGCGCTTTGGTCAATGCATTTTCAACAAACGTCGAATGCGGCTCATCAATCTCGGTTATATTGAATTCGGATTGCGGCACGATCTCAATCTTTAACGACGCAAGCAGTGTTCCGATTTCCCGCAATTTACCTTTATTTCCACTGGCAATCACCAGCTTTTTCAGATCAAGCATACTGTCAGGCAATTCCCAGTGTTGTTTTCTGGATTGTAATTAATTCCTGTATGCCTTTTTCAGCCAGATCCAGCATCTGGTCCAACTCCTGACGACTGAATGCATGACCTTCCGCCGTACCCTGTATCTCTACGAGGTTGTTGGCTCCCGTCATAACCACATTCATGTCAGTGTCACAGGAAGAATCTTCCAGATAATCAAGATCAAGTACGGGAACTCCTTGATAAACACCCACCGACACAGCCGCGACATGATTGAGTATCGGTGTCGTTTCGATAGCCTGTCGATTGAGCAGCTTACCCACAGCGTCATGCAAGGCGACAAATGCACCGGTAATGCTTGCTGTTCGTGTGCCGCCATCAGCCTGAATGACATCGCAATCAATCTGTATTGTTCGCTCACCAAGTCTGGTTAAATCAACAATTGCGCGTAATGAACGTCCGATCAGACGCTGAATCTCCATAGTCCGGCCAGATTGCTTCCCGCGCACGGCTTCACGCTGCATGCGCTCATTGGTCGAACCGGGCAACATGCCGTACTCCGCGGTGAGCCATCCCTGGTTTTTTCCCCTGAGAAACGAAGGCACATTTTCACTGATATTGGCCGTGCAAATGACTTGAGTATCACCGTATGCAATAAGCACAGAGCCGTCAGCATGTTTGGTGTAATGTCTCACAATGTGAGTCGGCCTGATTTGAGAAGGACTGCGATTGTGACTGCGTATCATAACCATAGATAGTGATTGAATTTAAAAACGATATACCGGTTTAGGTGGAGCGCCGCTGGAAACCGTCAGCACTTCATAGCCGTCGTCAGTGACCAGCACGGTATGCTCCCACTGCGCAGACAGACTGTTGTCTTTTGTCGTCACTGTCCAGCCATCGGGAAGATGTCGTATAGCTGCTTTACCTGCATTGATCATAGGCTCAATCGTAAATGTCATACCCGGCTTAAGCTCCAATCCCGTACCCGGCTTGCCGTAGTGTAAAACCTGAGGATCTTCATGGAATTTTTTTCCAATACCGTGACCGCAAAACTCTCTGACCACACTGTAACCGACACTTTCAGCGAGTTTCTGTATGACATGCCCGATATCGCCAAGATGATTTCCAGGCTTGACAACTTCAATACCACGCCACATGGCTTCGTAAGTCACTTCGCATAAACGCCGGGCTTGAATTGAGGGCTCACCGATATAAAACATACGGCTGGTATCGCCATGATAACCGTCGCTGATCACTGTAATATCAATATTTAAAATATCCCCGTTTTTCAGTTGCTTGGCGCTCGGTATGCCATGACAGATCTGATTATTGACCGACGTGCAAATTGATTTCGGATAGGGCCTATGGCCTGAAGGCGCATAATTCAGCGGTGCAGGAATAGTCTTCTGAATATCGACCATATAGTTGTGACACAGGGCGTCAAGGTCTTCCGTGGTTATACCCGGTTTTACGAAAGGTGTGATGTAATCGAGAACTTCGGATGCAAGCCTGCCTGCCACACGCATTTTCTCAACTTCCTGAGCGGATTTAATGGTTACCTTCTTCATATATGTATGGGGTTCTTTATCCATCTTGTAGGTGCATCTATCGCCATTGCAGGTCAAAATTCATTTCTTGACATACAATGCCTATTTTCTAAACATGTTTTCATTATAAGCGCTCGCAGGTCAACTGTTCCATATTGCTATCGGGAAATTGATCGGTCAGATAACTTAGATCTGCTGTTATCTGTGGGTCAGTATCAAAGATCAAATACTTCTTCAGCTCAATTTTATGCTGAAGAATCACTGCACTGACTTCGCTTTTTTCTTTAAGTTGTTGCAGTATTTTTTCAGCAGTTACCCGGTTCTCAAATTCACCGAAAAAAATCGCATTTAACCGTTCTCCGGGTTCTGAAACACGATGGCTGATGAAACCTAAATTTCTTAGTTTGTTGATTTCTCTTTCAGCAGCCTGTCGATTTCCGAAAGGAACAGTATATATCTGATACTTTATTATTGTTTTTGAAAACGCCTGTTTATATGATCGCGGCAGCTTCAGCTGACCTAGCGCAGCATCAGCACGCGGCAAGTCTTCTTCGGTAAAATCTCCCCATGCAATGCAATCCATCGAAGCTTGCAACAGAACAATTTTTTCAGGATTCACCGCAAGTGGAACAGGCTTTTGCTGATGCGATTTAAAATTCATCACACCCGCAAACAGAATATTGGCAACCAGGAACAAAGAAAATATTTTCTTCATTAAGTTATTAAATTTATATGTGCATTTTCACAAATCTTGTTGTGAACAATCTTGCGCCTTGATAAAATGCTGCGTTAAATTCAAGTACCTTGAAAGTAAAAAGTATCAGAATCTTGATGGCTTAAAAATACGGAATACAAAATATTATGAAAATGATCAAAACAAGTCTAGCAATGGTAACAGTTTTTGCCATGGGACTATCAACTTCGGCTTTAGCAACGGGTGATGCAGCAAAAGGTCAGGAAATTGCGGCAGGAGTCTGCGCAGGATGTCATGGACCGGATGGAAACAGCATCATTCCAAACTTCCCGAGTCTGGCCGGACAGCATCCCGAGTATCTGTTAAAGCAATTGATGGAATTCAAAGCTGACGAAAACGGAACCGCTGTTCGCAACAACGCGGCCATGACCCCTATGGTTGCAGAACTCTCCAAAAAAGATATGGAAAATCTGGCGGCCTTTTACGCGTCACAAAAAGCGACACCTGGAAAAGTATCTGATAATAACGATCTCATCGCATTGGGCAAGATACTCTACCATGGCGGCAATATTGAAAATGGCGTACCCGCCTGCGCAAGCTGCCATGGCCCGACCGGCACCGGCATTCCGCCGCGCTATCCTGCGCTGGCTGGACAGCACGCTGATTACACGCTGGCGCAACTTGACCTGTTCAACACAGGGGAGCGCACCAATGACAACAAAGTCATGCAGCAAGTGCTGATACGCATGAGCGGTGCTGAGAAGCGTGCTGTATCAGCCTATATTCAAGGCTTGCGGTAAAAGAAAAATGCGGTAAAAGATATTTTGATAGTTCATTTTATTCATATTCTTTTACCGCAGCACTTCACATCTGTTCTACCAGTCAGCAAAAATGCTATCCGCCGCTGATAATGTCTCGCCGATTTCGCTGTCGCCGTGCATGGTGGACACAAATCCGGCTTCAAATGCCGACGGTGCAAAGTAGACGCCCCTGTCAAGCATGGCATGGAAGAATCGGTTAAAGGCATTTTTATCGCATGACATGACTTCTGCGAAGCTGCCCGGAATGTCTTTGTTGAAATAAAGACCAAACATACCACCTATCGACTGCGCACAAAAATCAATGCCATGCCTGCGAGCGCTGGCGGTTAAACCTTCTGTCAATTGTCGTGTTCTGGTTGCGAGATTGTCATAAAACCCCTTCTCCTGTATCAATCTCAATGTCGCCAATCCGGCTGCTACTGCAACGGGATTGCCTGACAAGGTTCCTGCCTGATAGACTGCGCCAACAGGCGCAAGACACTGCATAATCTCGCGCTTGCCGCCAAATGCAGCCATCGGCATGCCACCACCGATCACTTTACCGAGCGTTGTAAGATCAGGTTTTATCTGATAAAGCCCTTGCGCGCACTCAAGGCCAACGCGAAAACCTGTCATCACTTCGTCAAAAATCAGCACACTGCCATACTGTGTACATAGCGCACGCAATGAGGATAAGAAACCCGCCTCTGGTGCAATCAGATTCATATTCCCCGCCACCGGCTCTACTATGACGGCGGCAATCTCTTCACCGAATTTTTTAAAACTCGCCTCAAGTCCGGGCAAATCATTATAATCAAGCACAATCGTATGTCCCGCGGTTTCCTGCGGCACCCCCGCCGAACTTGGGTTACCGAATGTCAGCGCACCCGAACCGGCTTTGACCAGCAAGGAATCGTCATGACCATGATAACAGCCTTCAAATTTGATGATCTTGTTGCGCCCGGTGTAACCGCGGGCAAGACGAATGACGCTCATCCCCGCTTCGGTGCCGGAACTCACCAGCCGCACCTGTTCGATCGAGGGAACCAGATTGCAGATCAATTCGGCAATCTCCAGCTCGGCTTCGGTCGGCGCGCCAAACGTCAGTCCGTGTTCCACTGTTTTCTGCACCACTTTTACTACTTCAGGATGCGCGTGACCCAGTATCAACGGACCCCATGAACCTACATAATCAATATAAACCTTGCCATCAACATCCCAGAAACGCGCGCCCTGCCCGCGCTGAAAGAAAACGGGCGTGCCGCCAACCGACTTAAAGGCGCGCACGGGCGAATTCACACCGCCTGGAATATATTTCTGGGATTGTTCAAAAAGCTGTTGGTTACGTGAAGTCATCAAATTACTCTCAAATATAATCAATCAATTCAAAACAGAATCGTTATCTCAAACCGGATAAAAAAAACGGGAAAAATTTTCCGCCGTCTCGCGAACATTTTTGGTCTGATATAAAGCCTGGCTTACTGCAATCGCACTCGCGCCGGCTTCAATCAAAGACAATGCATTCGCTGTATTGATACCGCCTATACACACCACAGGCACGACAATACTTTTTTTTACCTGCTGCAACATACCGATTGTTGCAACAACGGTATGCTGTTTTGTTAACGTTGGATAGAATGCACCGAAGGCAACATAATCAGCGCCCTGTATTCGGGCCGCATGCGCCAGCTCCGGTTTATTGTAACAGGATGCGCCTACGATTTTCCCCGCACCGAGCCGCCTTCTGGCCGTCGCGATACCAATATCGTATTCTCCTACATGAACGCCATCAGCGCCAATTTCCAGCGTCAGATCCAGATCATCGTTCACGATCAGTGGCACGTTATTTCTCCGACAAAGCTGTGCCAACAAGTCCGCTTGATGGCGGCGTAAAACAGCATCTGCGGTTTTGTTGCGATATTGTATCAATCGTGCACCGCCGGCAAGCGCCTGCTCCGTCCGGGTCAGTAAAGCCGCCGTATCCGTCATATCCGGTGTTATGCCATACAAACCACTGATGACGTAGTCATGACGCTTTCGACTATTACGGTTCATGGCTTTTTCTTGCTGACGATGCTGTTGGTAAAGTCGGCCCAAAAAAGTCGATTAGGGATATGCTGACCCATACCGGGACGAAAACTTGCCTTCAGCGTCTGCCAGGTATATTTCTGGCCTGCATAAACACTTTCATTCACGGTCAATCCATTCGCCATGGATGCCGCAATGGCAGAAGCCAGCGTGCACCCTGAACCGTGATAGCTGCCTGGTAAACGCTTCCATTCGTCGCTGCGCACTCTGCCATCGACACTGAATAATGCATTCGTAACATCCGTCGTATTTTCATGCGTACCAGTTATCAGCACATACTCACACCCCATGTCCAGGAGCCTGTGTGCGCATTCATCCAGCGGCAAGGAATCCGGATCATGATCCTCATCATCAAATACAGCAAGACGTCGCGCTTCCAGGCTATTGGGCGTTAATAATGTTACCTGCGGCAGCAACAGTCCGCACATCGCGTCAATCATATCCTCACTGGCCAACTCGTCGCCTCGTCCTGACGTGAGCACAGGATCCATGATCAACGGTATTTCCGGATAATCCGACACAATCTCGGCGATCGCAGCGATGATTTCAACGCTACCCAGCAAACCAAGCTTGAATGCATGCACGGGCATATCCTCTAATATTGTTCTGGCCTGGTTTTCAATCCATTCCGCCTCCAGCGGAAACACTTCCTCTACGCCTGTCGTATCCTGAACAGTAATTGCGGTAATGACGGGCAAAGGATGACAGCCCATACTGGCTATGGCGAGCAGATCAGCCTGAATACCCGCTCCACCGCTGGGGTCGTTTGCTGCAAATGAAAGTACATTTGGGGGTGGATGTAACATACATTAATACCGTAAAATAT
>CAZXBP010000050.1:0-16521 GCA_964639015.1 uncultured Nitrosomonas sp. | reverse complement strand
AATAACCAATCAACTCTTGTGAAGTCGACTGATTGGGAAAAAGATTGCCATACGTGTTCTCCGCCCAATTAAATATCCGGTCTGCAGAAGAAGGCGGATTGGTAATGGAAAGTGAGTAATTGCTGATAAAGTCTGTCGGGTCAAGCCATCCCGATGGTTTTGGCGACGCACTATACCCAGCTCCCGGATCCAAGGCATTTGGATTATCGCCCGTCCTGATTTCTAAGTGCAGATGTGGGCCAGTACTAATCCCTTCTGCAGGGCCAATTACTCCGATTGGGTTATTTTTAGAAACACTATCGCCTTTACTTACCAAGAGACTGCCAAGATGACCGTACATGGATGTCACATAGCCACCATATTCACCACTTGATAATGGATGCTTAATGATCACAACGTTTCCCCAGCTACTTCCCCCACGTTCTGCATATACAACCACACCATCGGCTACTGGATAGACTGCTGCCCCAAGATCATCATTAGGTCCATTCTCAAAATTCCAATCTTCTCCAAGATGATGATCGTTAGCAGACCCAGTTGGATCCACAAATACGCCAAAGTTACTCGCAACATAAAAACCATCCCCATCATTTGCCTCTGTTGCCATACGTCGGCCTTGCGCATCAAGGTTTCCCAATGGAAAACCAAAACTTGCAGATGGTAAAATTTCCTTCACACTCATTTTATAGGTACCCGTCCCATCCCCATCATCAGCACCAGAGCCCGCTGCCAAAAAATAAACCCCGGTTGTGGGGACACTAAAAGTAAAGAACGCATTAAGACCAATCCCACCATCGTCATTAAAAGCCAAAGGAACTGCTGTGCCAGTGTTATCCCGCAAACGAATAAATGGATCGGATAATGTTCCCATTCCGGTTGCGCCACCTTCCAAGTCAAATTTATAGCTCCGCCCTCCTACCAAGGTAACTTTGAACCAGTCAGTATCACCGGTAGTTTCGATATTACCCGTAACTGTCCCTCCAACAGCAATTGCTCCTGCTGTATTAATCGAGCCGGAATAATCATCTACAAAAGGATCCACAACACCATTACTGCCGAAAACTAAAGTTTTATCTAGAAACTGTACCTTCTCTACATTGCGCAGCTCTATTGTGCCCCCATAGCTGGCCCCATACTCGCCTTGCACTAGCCCGTTAAGTGGCTGGATTCGCAAAATGCCGCTTAAATCAACCATGGAAAAATCTGCACTGTTGGCAAAATAAACAACCGTGTCTGTTCCACCACCCCCATCAATTAACGCAAAACCATAACCATGATCAATTGTGTCATCTTCTGCGGTTCCCGTGATTTCTTCATTATATGAAGAGCCACCTTTTATCAAAGCCATTTATTTTTCCTTTTCATGCGTCAAAATTATTACTCATTGGCAAAGCAAGAAATGCTCCAAGAGATTTTCGGCCAATAAAGTTTTAATTCTTTACTTTGAATCTTATCCTCGAATTTGTGTTACCTCGTAGCCTTTTGTTATTCCAGTAGTAACTTAACGCCATCAGCGTTACTGATGGCGTAAACATTAATGGCGAATCATGACTTCACGATAACCGCTTCACCTTGTTTTCTATGCAATAGAAATAAAAGTATGATAGCGCCTACCTGAGCGGTAATTAAAAACCAAGGTAGAAAAGCTGGTTCAAAGTTCTGTCCTTGTGATTGTGCAAGTTCCCTCCCAACCTCAGCTGCTACTTGTGTAGCCCATAACAATGGTGAGAAAAAGATTATATGAATGATGTTAATTACAATGCTGGCAATTCCCAATGCAATACCTGGCCCATAAGCAAAAGCAGCTAATAAGGCAGCCAGAACGGTTAGCCATGATCCCGCTAAAGGTACGAAAATCGAAATAATTGCTATGACTAATGCAGCAATACCTAATCCCTTTTGCATAAATTACTCCTTCCAATAAAATTTATTGTTAATTTTTTGAATAAATGAAAATGCTCCATACTTACGTATATACAAAAAGGCTCTGTAGCTATTCAACAATTATTTGCTAAAGAACCTTATTATTTACAGGCAAGATTCATGCCATCGTCATTTAATCAATGCGTTACGTTAAATAGCCACTGCAAAGCCGGAGGGAGTGTAAAATATTTCGACAAAAATTAGGTGAAAAACAAATCCAAGTCAGCTCGAAGAAGTGACATGATGTTGCACTCATCACCTCGCCCGGTAATATACTGAGAGGGATTCTAAAGCAACTGACAGTCTATGTTAAAAACATTGTTTTAAAACTCATGACGAAACCGCTGGCCCTGCCCGTTGCTTCCCTTCATGATAGCGTTGAAAATTGGCGCTTATACCTCAAAACGGACAGCGACAACTGCCCGCGCGGCGTCCGCTGCGGCTTAAAAGTTCAACAGCAGCGTGACGGAAAAAACATGCAGCATCTGGTCGGGACGCGGATTGTGGGGGCGGTTGATGTACTGGTTCATATAACCGATTTCCAGCAGCCTGGTTTTGCTTAACGAATAACCGATGCCGGCAAACGCCCGGTTCTGGTTAAAACCGCTTCGGGTGCCCACATCGGTCGAATTCAGGTTGGCGAAGATTTCATTCCAGACCACCAGGCTGAGTTTCGTTGAAACCTGATGCAACGGCGATGAGAGTTTGAACATCTGGCGGAAGAGCTGCGCGGTATCGGTGCTGCCCGGAATGTCGAAAAAATGCTGTTCAAACCGCGTGCGGCTGGCCAGCGTGCCGAATGAATAACGCTCCTGTATCGACAATTGCTGCCACAGCGCATGATCGTTAAAGGGACGCAGCGCCAGCGGACGGCTGGTGGGCACCCAGTCATACCCCAGCCATACGGTCATTTTTTCGCTGACTGCGTATCCCACGCCGGAGCGGATAAGGCCCTGCGTGAAGCGTGACGAATCATCGCCGAAACGACCCTGCATGAACAGTTTGTATCTGAAATTTTTCAGGAAGGGATGCATCGCCGGAATACCGCTCGTCATCTCTATTCCAGCCCAGGTATAAAAATCTTCGTCTGCCGCGCGCAAAGCGGATGCGTGGATGAACGTCAGCAAGCATGCCGCCGCAATAACGGCCCGGCTGCTTCCGAGTCTGCTGATACGCTTTGAAAAGATCATCATAAATCCGCCGCTGTGCAGCGCGCGTTCTTTCAAAACAGCGATTATACAGGTGTGCCAGTTGAGAAACCTTAATCACCATCAAACCCGCGATTGAATAAACTGAATGGAGCGAGATCACGAACCTCAACGGCTTGCATGGATCAATGCGCTGTGATTACTACGTTCCACGAACTGGTATCATGTTGTCTGACTGCGATGCAACAAGGCAATCGAGACAATCAACCGTAATGGTAAAAACCGAAGGGAGGCTGACATGATGCAAACTCTGAAATCACCCGCTTTGCGTTCCGGCGCGTTACTGTTTTTGTGCATCGCCATACTCTACGGCTGCACCGGTTTGCGCCCGCTTGCTGAGCGGACGATAACGCTTGAAGCCGAGAAAGCCGCCAGTATTTTTGGAGAAAATCACCACGACACGTTCGGTGTCTGCGATCCGTTTTTTCTTGACCGGCGCGGAACACGCCTTTATCTGTGGGATGAGTTTGTGCGCCAGCGTGACAGCGCCGGGCTGAAGGGCAATGTCAACCATCTGGCCGGCTACGAAGTCGCGGTCACGCGCGGCGAGAGCTGTCATTTGCGCATCTTCGAGACCTATCAGGCCGCCGTCAAATTCGATTTGTCGGCATTGCCCGCTGATGCCGCGGTCGTGTCCGCGCAGCTTAACATTCGCGGAAGCTTCGCGCCGTTCGATCCGCCGCGTGATCGCGGCAACCGGGCGCAGTGCACAGTCATGCTGCTGGGGCAGGCCACGGAACCGTGGGAGGCCGGTATTTTCAGAAACGGACTACCGGATGGTTCGCGTGCATTCATACCCGCAAGACCCGCCCGGCCTGCCGCCGCGCCGCTTTACGCGTCAGGCAGCACCGCCGGACTCCGTCTGGACGTCACGCAAACCGTCAGCGAATGGGTGCGCGGCATCCGCACGAATCACGGTTTCGTCATCACACCTGACCGGGAAAGTGTGATGAATTTTTATAACGCGACAGATGAAAGCGGTTATTTTTGCGATATCGGCATCAGCCGTTTCGAACTGGTTGTCACAGTCGCCGTGCCGCAAACCTGACCTGCCGCTTCAAAAGCTGGCGTCAATGATCATCAGAACACATCCGCATCATCTGGAACGTGCAGGGTGATGCCAGAGTTCGAGCGGATCGTCCGGGTGCGCGTCGCCGTCCTGGTCATCGGCAAGAAAATTGGCATCAGCCGTGCCGGTATCTTCACCATGGTGCCTGATATGCCACATGCTGCCGGCCCATGTCAGCAGCAATAAGAAAAACACTAAAAAAAGCAGTTTCGCCGTATTTTTGTGCCATGCAATGGCCGCGAAGGTGTGCGCCGCCTTGCCATCCGGAATCATCCTGTTCCCGGACTCAAAATGCTCCAGCGCATTATTGCGTATATACTGCAAGCGGGCTGCAGTCCGCTTGTTGATACCCTTCAGGCTTTGATCCAATAATTCGACAACCTTTTTTTCGACGCAATCGTCTTGATTCATAGCGTAACTCCTTTACTTCTCAGATTGGCGGCAAGCGCTTGCGCCGCCCGGGAACAGTGTGTTTTTACACTGCCTTCAGAACATCCCATGATCCGGGCCGTTTCGCGGACATCCATTTCTTCCCAATAACGTAACAGGAAGGCTTCTCGTTGACGCAACGGCAAATCTTCCAGCGCCCTTTCGATCACCGCAATCAGTTGAACTTCCTCAAGCGCAATTTGCGGATTCTTGCCGTATTGTTTATCGTCTGTAACCTGCATTGTTTCCAGTGGATCGGGGTCAGCATCATAATGATCGTGCTCGCCCCGGCTCAGTGGCGGCAGAAAGGCCGAAAACAATGTGGTCAATAATGATTGCGATTTTTGCCGCCGGTAATGATCGTAAATGGCATTCTGCAATATGCGCTGAAACAGCGGCGGCAGCTCTTCGACCGGTTTATCCGCATATTTTCCGGCCAGCTTCATCATCGCCTCCTGAACGACATCCAGCGCCATGTTTTCATCGCGCACGGCAAACATGGCCTGTTTGAAAGCACGCAATTCGGTTGATTTCAGAAAATCAGAAAATTCTTGCCGTGTCGCCAAGCCGTATCACCTTCTTGATGATTCAATTTCAAAATTGCGCGCGTTAAACCTGTGGATTCAGCATAGCCGGCTCATGCTCATTATCCATCCACCCCGGATTCCTGTTTCACCTTCCACTTGATAGTCAGGAAGGTGCCTAAATAAGCACCGACAAATGCCGCCGCGATGTAGATCTGGTTGTCGACATAATTGGTCACCGTAAACGCGGTAACCAGAATGATCATGGCAGACCATGTCGAGGCGTGATGCGCTCTTCTGCCGTCGACGTCGATAAAGTAGAGCGTCCAGAATACATCCGCAAGCGCCATGGCAAACATGATGAGCAGAAACTTGATAATCGAAAATTCCATAGTCTACAAACTGTCCGTGTCAATGTACTACTGTAATTCAGAGCATAATGCTTTAGAGTATGCCGGGCCATGCATAGTTACGCGGCCAGCCATAAACAGGCGCAACCGACTTCGGATGCGCAACATTAATAAATCCGGTGACTTTACCCTGATAGCGGGTTATGCCGCAGATGGTCAACTGATCGTCGACCGCCCGAATCTCCAGTTCTCCGCCGGGGGAAGCGGTGATTACCGGCAATGCCGTCCCAAACACTCTGGACGCAACGTAAGCGCTTGCCGCGCTTCCGGTGCCGCAACTTTGCGTCACATTCTCAACGCCGACTTCATACGTCCGCACGGCTATGCCCTGCGCATTCCGCCAGATGAAGTTGACGTTGACACCTTCGGGATGCCCGACGAATTCGCATAGCGACTTTTCTTCACGTAATGATTTACCCAGAATCCGGGCGGATTCGAGATCGATTTCGGCGCCGATGACGACGACGTGCGGAACGCCGGTAAAAACATAGTGCAGATGCGGCGCAATCTGCCGGTAGTCACGCGCCGGGCCCAGATTGACTTCAACCCGGTTTTCATGCACGCTCACTGCCTTCTCGCCGTCGCCGGTGTGAATTGAAAATCGGCTTACCGGAATACAGGTATCGTGAAAATAGCGCGTCGCGCACCGCAAGCCATTGCCGCACATGGTTTCTTCCGTGCCGTCACGATCAAAAATCCTCATTGCAGGCAAGCCCTGCCGTCTGTCCACATAAAGAACGCCGTCCGTATCATGCTGATTCGCCAGCGCGCTGGAAATCGCCGACCTGTCGAGCCCTGCCAGCGGCATTTTCATTTCATCTACCACCAGGAATGAGTTACCGCACCCATCCATTTTCATTGCGCCGATTCGCATCGTTTTTTTACTCCGACTAGCGTGGAAAAATCATGGTTTGTACCCCATTCGTCTTGTGAGGTGTACTTGTGCAACGCCCGATATAAATTCATCCTGCACGATGCCGGTCAATACGAAACCATTCCTGAGATAAAATCGCAGGCTTTCATTAGCGTCGGCGTCAGTGATGACATTGAGAATTCTTCCGCCCTGATTTTCGATTTCCGCGAATATGCCGTCGAGCATCCTTGAGCCATAGCCTTTGCCGCGATGCAATTTGTCCACGGCAATCGTCAGCAGGTGATAGGTATCCACGGTTTTCTTCACGGTGACATAACCGACTGGCTGTCCATTATCCATCGCGCAGACGCCAAAGCATTTGCCGCGCGAAATGTCTTCCAGTTCATCAAGTATTTCCGATTGGTACATGGGGCCGATGTCCTGCATCGCGATGCTTGCAAGCAGCGGGTACAGCGTTGCCGATATGGGGGTTATCATGGTTCCTGCGTTCTCCTGCTATCTGCCTAACAGCGTGTATGTATTGTCCTGATACTGTATCGATCCCGCATGAGGAATCTTCCCGATTGCGGCTACCGCCAGCTGTTCAAGGGTTTCGGTGTTGCCGCTGAATTTTTCGGGATAAATTGGGGCGAGGCGCTGCACGGCGGCATGAACGATTAATGCGATCATGTCGTCATGCGCAAGACCGGCATGACGGCACATGTTCGTCAAATCCGCTTCTGTCGGATGTATGCCGGGAATGACGTTGGCTTCAAGAAAATAAAGCTGATCGTCACGCATTCGAAAATCCATGCGGTTATAATCGCGGACTTCCAGTGCTTCGTGCGCTTTGATCGCGATCTCCGCAAAGCGTTTTGCCGTGTCTGTCCAGTCGAGATGCGAGATATACGGATTCTCGATATCCTTGACATGCGGGTCGCGCACATGGGGCTGACCGGGAATCCGGGCGAAATCGATTTCGAGTATGGGCAGTACATAGCTGCCGATCAATCCAATGGTGTACTCCCTGCCAGGCAGAAATTCCTCTACCAGCGCCGGTTGATTGAACCGCGTATGAATCAGCGTCACGGCATCGTCGAGCTCCAGCCCGTTATGTACTTTGCTGTTCTGGCTGATGCCGATACTGGTGCCTTCGCTATACGGCTTCACCATCAAAGGAAAATGCAGCTGCCTAAGCCGCCCGCCGGGCTTCAGCAACTGATGCCGCGCGGTCGGTACACCGTCATAAGCCACAATCCTTTTGGCGGTGGCCTTATCCATTTTATTGATGAATGTTTTGGGACTGCTGCCGGTACAGGGGATATGCAGATAGTCACAGAAGAACGGCACAATGGCTTCGCGCAATTCCTTCTCCTCCAGACCTTCCGCATTATTGAAAACCAGATCGATTCGATCCCTGCGTTTTTCGAGCTGATGATAAACTTCCGGCCCCACATCGATCAGTTCAACATCCGCGCCGATACGTTCCAATGCTCGAGTTACGGCTTCAATCGTCGCCGGACTTTCAAATTCACCGTAACGTTCATCCTCCATGTCCGACTTTCTTACATTACAGGTATAGACGATATTCAGTTTTTTCATGGCGTGTGTGATGGTTTGAAAATGCGGTAAATGCGGCATAAGGCCGGGAACAAGCTAATAACGCGGCACTCGGTAATCGGTTTACACAAAAAAATAATTATTTGCAGCGCAGCTGATGAGCCCGTCACTGCAACGATAAGAATTCAGGGCGCCATTGCGGAATTTCACCCGGAACAACAGGCAGCCTGTTGTTTTACCGGGGGATTTGTTCCGGCGTGATAGAATATGCTGCTTTCCCGAAAGCAGGCACGCGGTCCGGTTAAATGACAACCCGCAGACCGGCAAGTAAGAAAAGACCGTATGACCCGACTTGATCTGCGCTGAAGTATCGATTTCATCGTAAAAGACTGCTGCGCAACACGTTTAACAACACCCGATTCGAGAGACGAACTTGAAAGACAAATCCGCACAAAACACACCGGCAGAACCTGCTGTTTCCAATTTTATCCGCAGTATCATCAATGAAGACAATCGCACCGGCAAATGGCAGGGCCGCGTGGAAACGCGTTTTCCACCGGAACCCAACGGCTATCTGCATATCGGCCATGCGAAAAGCATTTGTCTGAATTTTGGTATTGCCAAAGAATATCAGGGCGTGTGCCACTTGCGTTTTGACGACACCAATCCGGAAAAAGAAGCGCAGGAATACGTTGATGCGATATGCGATAACGTCAAATGGCTGGGGTTCGACTGGGGTGAGCATCTGTATTATTCGTCGGATTATTTCGATCAATTGTATGATTTTGCCGAATACCTGATCAACCAGGGAAAAGCGTATGTCGACAGCCAGCCGGCGGATGTGATTCGCGAGCAGCGCGGCACGCTGACCAGCCCCGGCCGGAACAGCCCCTATCGCGACCGCCCCGCCGCTGAAAGTCTCGATCTGTTCCGCCGCATGAAAGCCGGTGAATTTCCCGATGGCGCGCATGTTCTGCGCGCCCGGATTGACATGACCTCGCCCAATATCAATATGCGCGATCCGGTCATTTACCGCATCCGGCATGTGCATCACCAGCGCACCGGCAATCGCTGGTGCATCTATCCGATGTATGATTACACCCACTGCATCTCGGACGCGCTGGAAAACATCACCCACTCGCTGTGCACGCTTGAGTTTGAAGACCATCGCCCGCTGTACGACTGGGTGCTGGACCAGCTTGAGGAGAAAGTGCCCTGCCATCCGCAGCAGATTGAATTCGCCCGCCTGAATCTGACCTACACGGTGATGAGCAAACGCAAACTGATCGAGCTCGTGGAAAGCGGCCTTGTCGACGGCTGGGACGATCCGCGTTTAAGCACGCTGGCCGGTGTGCGCCGACGCGGTTACACGCCGCGCGCGATTCAGCTGTTTGCCGAACGTATCGGTGTCAGCAAGGCGGATTCCTGGATTGACATGGGCATTCTGGAAGACTGTCTGCGGGAAGACCTCAACGAGTCCGCGCCACGCCGTATTGCCGTGCTGAAACCGCTGAAACTGATCATCGATAATTACCCGGAAGATCAGGTTGAAGACTGTTTTGCACCCAATCACCCCCAGCAGCCGGAATGGGGAAAACGCAGCGTGCCTTTTTCAAAAACGCTTTATATCGAACAGGATGATTTTATGGAACAGCCGGTGAAGGGCTATTTCCGCCTCGCGCCGGACGCAGAGGTGCGGCTGCGCTATGCCTACATCGTTAAATGCGTCGCGATAGACAAAAATGCGCAGGGTGAAATCGAGGCCATCCACTGCACCTATGATCCTGACACGAAAAGCGGCACTGAAGGCGCAGCACAGCGCAAAGTCAAAGGCAATATACACTGGCTTTCAGCCGGCCATGCACAACAGGTTGAAATTCGCCTGTATGACCGGCTGTTTACCGACCCACATCCCGACAGCGGCGGCAAGGATTATAAGAATGCACTCAATCCGGATTCAAAAACGATTATCCATGCGTTTGTCGAACCGGCCTTGCACAGCGCCGAACCAGGGCAGTGTTTTCAGTTCGAACGCAATGGTTACTTTGCCGCCGACCGCATTGACAGCGCACCGGAAAAACCGGTTTTCAACCGCGCGGTAACGTTGCGGGATTCATGGAGCAAGACGGCAAAGTAGGCGTATTGAATGTCTGTTACACCAGCTGTATCAACAGCATGACAAACAAGATAATCGCAATGACCGGGATCAGGAAACTCATCCAGTCGGACGACGAACCTTTGGGGCTGTTTTCCAGCATATAACGCGCTCTCGGAAACAGAAATATGATGAACATGATCAATGCCAATGCGGCAACGATTTGCATCCAGTCCATGATGACTAACCTTTACTGACTCATTGATTAAAAAAATCCGGAAAATAAAAAACCCCGGACTAACCGGGGTTTTCGTGCACTACTTTAACTGCTTCAATGTACGCGACACTCAGTCGTCGCCGCCCATGATGCCCAGGAGCTGCAACAGGCTGATGAAGATGTTAAAGATCGTCATATACAGACCAATGGTGGCAAGAATATAGTTGGTTTCACCACCGTGAATGATGCGGCTGGTGTCATACAGGATGAAGCCACTCATGATCAGAATCACCACTGATGAAATCATTAGCGACATTACCGGCATTTGCAGGAAGATGTTGGCAACCGCGGCAACCAGCACCAGCAGAAAACCCACCATCAGAAAACCGCCGAGGAAGCTGAAATCCTTGCGCGTCGCCAGCACATAGGCGGAAAGACCCATAAAGATAACGCCCGTGCCGCCCAGGGACAGCATGATGATATTACCGCCGTTCGGCAACGAGGCATACATGCTCAGAATCGGCCCCAGACCAAAGCCCAGCAGACCGGTGACAAGAAAAACAATGCCTATGCCTGCCGGTGAATTGGCGAAGCGCGGCAGCACAAACATGGCAATCACCATACCGCCGATAACTGAAATCAGATAAGTCATCGGTGGCATATTCAGCGCCATGGAAATAGACGCTGTCAATCCACTGAACAGCAGTGTCATCGACAACAGCAGGTAGGTATTGCGTAATACTTTGTTGATTTCGATACCGGCGCCAGCTCTTGAACGTGCGGGATTTATCGTTGCTGATTGTCCGTCATTGATTTCAATGACCTGAGCGTTTTTTGTTTCCGCTCCGGACTGCGTACGGGATTTCTGGTTTGTTTTTGAGTAGTCTTGATCCATTTAAAACGACCTCCTATTACTTTAATTAGAAACTGAATTATGCTTCAATCTGCTGTGACTTAAAACCATGTCTTTAGTTCAAGGATAGCATGAAAAACCTTTATGGTAGTATGTTTATTATTTGACCTTAAACAGCAGAACTTACATAACGAATGATGAAATGTCAAACTGAAGGCTTATACGTTTAATTTTCATTCAGATGCATGAATAATCCGGCTTATTTCTGCTTCCAGGCATTCCCGTCAGTCTGATACCACCAGCCGGATCTGGCCAGATTGATCCAGCGCTGACCGAAAGTGGCGCGAATTTTCGATTCCCATTCCGGATGGTTGTTTGCCCGTGCAACTTCACGATACAGCGCCGCTCTGTCCTGGTTTTCCGCCGAAATCAGCGCGTTGACCGCCTGTCGTTGCGCCAGCGGCACGGCATTCGCATCGCGCATGGCAACCATGCCATCCCGGGTCAGGCCTACAGCGCCGCTGTTATAGTGTTCGACAAGCTGCGCATGGCGGCTCTGCATGCTTTGCTTGAGACTGGCAATCGCTGGCGTATTGATTTCAAGATTGGCTTCCGCCTGGCCCGTCAACGACGCTAACGCCAGTGCCATAAAAAGCAGTACGTTATAGACTCGATTCACCATTGTCACCTCGGATTGAAAATTAAACTGATTATTGTCAATAAGCAACTGCCTGCAAGTAACGAAAACCGCGGCTTAGTCATCTTTTTTTTCGTGCTCCAGCTGCCAGACTTCTTCAATAATTTTATCCGCCGCTTTTTCAGCCGCCGCTGCCGGAAAATAAATATTAATCGTGACGCATGCCGATAAAAGCATAGCCGCCGCAAACATGCCCGCTGTTACCGGCAAAATATCACAAAGCAAATTATTGTTCTTTATCATCTTATCGTTCCTCATCGCTACGCCGCTACTGAATGACAGGCTCATTCTCCTGAGTTACCCGCTGCAAGCGGCTGATCAGCTCCTGCCAGCCGACATCCCGATTATAGCCCATCACATTGATCGCGGGTATGCCGCCGCCTTTGATCAGGGTATAACGCGAATCCGGTTCAGATTCGATTCCGCCCATGTAGCACACGTTGAAGCGCAAGGCGCACCGCCAGCCGATTTCCGCATACCTGAATTCTTCAAAAAAACGCAGAAAACTCCGCTGTATGGCGACGACCGCGCCCTCTCCACCCAAAGCGGAAATATTCCGGATTGCCGCCTGACTGATCCGACGGGTGTAGCTTCCCGGACTGCTGAACATATGGGCATCGAAATGAATGGGTCGCCAATTCGCCAGCTCGAGCTGGTTGACATCGATATCAACGCGGCCTTCCACCTTGCCGAATGAAAAGGCGCTGGTCAGCAGTCCCAGGTCAAGATTACGCATGGCGATATCCGCGGTCAGATGGGGCGTCAACCCCATCGGTTCAATCAGTTTCAATTGATGAATCACGACGCTGCCGTCAAAGACATTGATTTGCAGCACGCCATTCACAGAAACGCTCTCGCCATCATAACGCACATTCGGAATGTAAGCGGATAAAATGCCTTGCATGGGTTGAATCTGCAAGGCCTCCGTCAACGCTTCCATTGAAACCGGAGTAAGTTTGCCGCCAAATTCCCAGCGCCAGCCGGTGTCGGTATGCGCGGCGCTGAAGTCTTCCAGCATTAAAATCCCGTCCAGCACCGGCAGCGCCAGTTGCGGCAGATATAAATGGGAATTCCTGATCTCCAGCGGCACGCGCACCGCACCCAGCGGTATCCGCAACACATGCCCGTCCAACAGGCTGATATCGGCGATGGTGGTATTATCAGCCTGCCATGGAATATGCACCTGGAGACGATGAAAGGCAAAACGATCGCGCTGATCGATGATATTGACGTCATCCAGAATGAGGCTGATCTCCTGCAGAGCGCCCTCCCGCATCAGTACCGCAAAGTCGCCAAGTCCATTGATTTCCAGCTCGGCAAACACGGTATCAGCCAGAAAAGGCTTCAACACCTGATCAAACAGCGCTGACAGCGCGATGTTGTCGGCATCCAGTTGAAGTTCGCGCACCCCGGCATCCGGCCAGTCAACGGCGCCTGAAAATTTGACCGTTCCGATATCGGCCAGCGCCAGTTGACTGTCGTGCAACGTCAGGGTTTTTCCATCAAAAACACCCTGCACATTCAAAGCATGATCAGTACCGGAAAAGAACAGCGGTTGCCAGAAAACCGCGCCTTGCCGCCAAAGCATATCGCCGCGCCAGTCCCAGTGCTGATGCCGCGGATTACGCACGACGTTCGCTTTCACCGAGAGTGTTATATCCTCACCGGCATGCATCCCGGCCGCATCTGAAAATGCCAGCGCATCAATCGACAGATCGATACCCGCCGATGTCACGCCCTTCAAATCACCGTCGACCTTAATCCTGCCGTGAATCTTGCCTCCAGTCAGCTCGGGGAAGTTTTCATAATCCGGCATTTCCGGCAGCCAGCGGACAAGATGCGTCATTTTTCCCGCTTTGACCGTGAGTGCGGCATGCCAGAACGCCTCATCCCACGCTACGCTGAATTGCCAGTGCTCGCCACCCGGCGGTCTTAAATCGACGGTCAGACGGGAACGGGTGGCAACAAACTGCATCGGCAGCGGAGATGCGAAAAGATCGCTGGCGATCAGCTGGCCGTTTGTGCATTCGATTTCATGCCGGTTCCATTGAAAAGCCCGGCACACGACACGAATACCTTTCAGCACATAATCCTGCACGGCAATTTCTTCGATGCCGATAGTCAATTCCCGCGCGCCCGACTGACCGCTATCCACCCGGACTTCTATCGCCCTGGTTTGAAAAACAGGGCTTTTTATATCCGCAACTGAAAACTTCAACTGCGGATAGGCCGCTGAAGCTGAAAGCGCCAGCAGGTAACAGCCCATGGCGGTGATTAATAAAATGAGTGACCGGTTATACATCACCATCCCGTTGAGGCGCGCAAAGTTTGTGCACATCAAACGACTTGTTAACACCGCTATACACGTGATGTCCAGTGATCGGGACGGCGTGAATGGTGAGCGACAACTTCCTCAACTTCCTCAACTTCCTGCGCAAATGCAGCACCCAGACCTGGTTCTTTCCTCAGCACCAAGACTTAAAGCCTGCGCTTCGACTTGCTTGAGTGATGTATTCATGAAGTACTTTCCTAGTTGGTTTGGAAATTTACACCCGGCGGCGATTCCTGTGGCGCGCTAATGCCCGGGAATATGGATTGTGTCTTGTTTTGCGGCGCGTTCCTCGCGCGATCCAATCTATTCGTCAGGCATACATCAGCCGACCACGGGGTTCCGGAACCGGCCGATTGAGCGCCTTTGCGGTTTCAACCCATTCCTCAATTACCTTTTGTACATTAGCCACCGCCTGTTCGTAGCTTTCGCCGTCTGCCATACACCCGGGCAGTTCCGGAACCTCGACTACAAAACTGTGATCTTCTTCGCGCCAGTAGATGGCAAGTTCATATTTAATCGACATCGCTTTCTCCCGACCGATATTTCACGAGAATACCCCTTTACCCGCTCCTCAAATTCAAGGCGGCCAAGCAACTTGCACAACTCGGCAAACTCGATGTTTGAATCGGCGCAGCCAGTTGGGCATCCGCTCGATGGAAGGGTTAGACCGCAGCGCTGACATGAAAGCGGCCCTCACTCTTGATGCGGCGATACGCCTCGTTTAGGGAACCCCTGATGTCCGGCCCCAAATAGACGGGATTAAGAACAATTCCGTCGCACACGTACTGACCGTTGTACTCGACAAGCCCGGCCTCGAATGTTACCGCTTTACCTCCCGCAATCTCGTGCAGCGGATCGGTCAGCGCCTTCACCGCATAAGCGTGCTGAACGCCTTCATCCAGAAGTAGGGCATACCTGGTGGTATGGCGGAGGTGGAACCACCGCCCAATTCGCAGGCTTCTCAGCGCCAGCTCAACCGGCCGGGTCAGGGATTCACCACCATCTTTCACTCGCTCAATGGCCTCGATCAGTGCCCCCGGCTTGTCGGCAACATAGCTCCGCGCCCGAGCTAGATCATTGATGACTTTCTGTGTCCGATTCTCGCCAGCAGCAGCCAGAACATCAAGTAGAACTGCCTCGTAGGCTTCAATGAAGCTCATGGCTTCTGCGTGTGCAATAAACATAGATTCTGCGACTTAATTAAAAATCAGCCGCGCGGCTTTTTGCGTCGGCTGGATTTGATGGTTATACACGGAATGGTGTTGCATTTGGTATGTGAAGCCGAGATTTTAGGCTCGGATATGCTCATGAATATCATTGATGAATAACCCGAGTACTTTGCCTTTCGTTAGGCCTTTGTTTGCATGCCCTAAGTCTTTTCTGATGGCGAGCAAAAGGTTCTCGATGTCGAACATAATTTCTGTCCCAGCCTTTTCACTGTGAATGCTGTGGTTTCGAAATACAAACCACGCGTGAATGACGTCGTCAGCTCCCCAGATGACTATGTTTTCGGTAAAAGTGGCCATTTGTTTGACCATTTCTTTTTCTGTGAGTGGTTCAAAACCTAGCTTTTCCGCGAAAACCAAGCGAAATATGAATTTAATCATTTCTTCGTAGAATGGGATCTTCTTCTCCCGGTGTTCTTTGGCTACCACAGCTTTGAACTCTAGGCTCTTGGCAACTAAGACTGATATAACAGAAACCATTACGGTGGCTGCTGCGGCAATAATGCCGGCGCCGACGGTAGGGTTAACCGTCGAAAAGGCGTTCCACAGGACTTGGAGCAACTTCGCCACTCCCCAAAATGCAAGGGCAGTAATCAGCAGGCCTACCACGACCTGAATAAATTGTTTTCGATCCATCGGATGTGACTTGTCGGGGCCTAACTAATAGCGTTTATCCGCCGCCTGCCCAAAGTTTGCCATATCCCCAGTTCTCACGGCGGCGGATAAACTTTGTTGAACTAAACCAGCAGGAAACGGCACTTATGGAGATTGTAAGGCTACGGAAGTGAAAGTCAACTGACAATTGCGGCGAGCGAATATCGTGTGAGTTAAAAAATAGTGTTTCCATAAAGGTACCAAGTCTTGCAATACGACACACTCTTGTGGAATCATGACGCAGGCAGCCATGGCAACACGGCAAGCACCCCATCTATCAAGCCGGAAAAACGCCCGTGGATAAATACCGGTCGCCACGGTCGCAGACGATGAATACGATGACTGCATTTTCGACCTGGGCTGACAATCTGAGCGCGGCGGCCAGCGCGCCGCCCGAGGAGATGCCCGCAAAAATTCCTTCTTCGCGCGCCAGTCGGCGGGTCATGTTTTCGGCATCGGCCTGGCCGACAT
>CAZXBP010000049.1:0-16556 GCA_964639015.1 uncultured Nitrosomonas sp. | reverse complement strand
ATTACAATATCTGGCAAATTCAGCTCTGGCGCGCCCCCGGTCTCAAATATCTGTACCTTGGCTACTGGATAAAAGAACATCACAAAATGAATTACAAGGCTAACTTCCAGCCATTGGAAATCCTGATTAACGGCCGGTGGCTGCCTTTTGAACAAGCCACCACCGTTACTGATCGATTTTAGGGCGTCTCTAGAAATTCAAAGTTTTAAACAAAACGAGGCGCGAGCAAAAAATTTTGACGCGGCATATGATTGATATGGATTTTTAGAGATGTCCTTTAGAATATTACAACAACACATGACTTATACCCTGCTGCGTCCGCTGCTTTTCAAACTTGACCCTGAAACCGCGCACTGCGTTACTTTCAGTGCCCTGGACAAGGCGTTTAGACTCGGCTTGTTAAAACATCGTACCCTGGCATGTCCAGCGCGCCGCGTCATGGGAATCACTTTCCCCAATCCGATCGGTCTGGCAGCAGGGCTCGACAAAAATGGCGAACATCTGCAAGCTTTGTCCGCACTGGGTTTCGGATTTCTTGAAATCGGCACGGTCACGCCGCGCGCCCAGCCGGGAAACCCTGCGCCGCGCATTTTCCGCATTCCGCAGGCGCAAGCTGTTATCAATCGCCTGGGGTTTAACAATCACGGCGTCGATCAGCTCGTCGCGAATGTCTCTGCGGCAAACTACAAAGGCATACTGGGCATCAATATCGGCAAGAATTTTGATACGCCGATTGAGAAGGCAGCCGACGATTACCGACTGTGTCTGAAAAAAGTCTATCCATTGGCCAGCTATGTCACGATCAACATTTCATCACCCAATACGCAAAATCTGCGGCAATTGCAGGGAGCGGATGCGCTTGATGTTTTACTGACCGAACTAAAGTCTGAGCAGTTGCATTTAGCACAGCAGCATGGTGAATACAAACCGTTGGCTGTAAAAATTGCACCCGACCTTGATCCATCTCAGATCGAAGCAATTGCCGCGCTGTTGTTAAAACACAATATCGACGGGATTATCGCCACGAATACCACGCTTGCCCGAACCGGAATCGAACACTTGCCGGCTTCACGTGAAGCGGGCGGTCTTAGCGGCGCGCCGCTGATGCAGCAATCCAACGCTGTTATCCGGCGGCTGCGCCAATCACTCAGCGGCGCCATTCCAATCATCGGTGTCGGCGGCATTATGTCGGCACAAGACGCAAAAGATAAGCTGGATGCAGGTGCAGATCTGATACAGGTATATACCGGACTGATTTACCAGGGACCGGATTTGCTGCCGGAGATTGCAAAAGTGATCTGCCAGAATCCGGAAACAGCCCGATAGCTGAATGATTGCCAGAATCCGGCAAACTGGTTGATCGTTACTGCGCTGACATGATGCGCGCGTGCTGCCATTCACAGCACGCGCGTATCACTTTTCGTTCAGAAGAGACGCAATATCCCTATTGCACCGGACTCAATTGCGCCGGTGTTAAGCCATCGCGCCATTCCGCAGGCAGGTTCTGCACCCAGCCATTGTAAACGTTGGGTATTGCCAGAACGCCTTGCCCACCGGTGCCTGCCAGACTGACAACCTTGTCATCGGACGGCACATCGCCGCCGGCAACCAAAGCAATACGGCCTGCTATGATTGCATCGCTGAAGTTACCGTCGCCATTCGGATCCGGATCAACGACGATGAGTTGATTGGAAAATTTACTGGTGACATACGCATAGTAACCGCCGCCTGATTTGGCGCCAAAATTCACGCCATGGCATCCCGGATCGCACGGCAGCATGGCGACTACTTTGTCAATCGAAGTATCGACGATAGTAATCGTTCCTCCCGTATTTGCAGTTACAACCACCCGTCCGGTTGGGTCAACCGGCGTCTGAATCGGCAGAACCCCGACTGTTACCAGCCCATCGCCATCGCGGTCCTGCAGCGTTGTGTCGCCTGTCGGCGCGATAGGATCATAATCCGCCAGAAGATTGATTCTGGACAGCGGATTACCATTCAGGTCGTAAACGCTGAGAGAATGGTCCAGCAGGTTAGCCGTATAGACCTTATCAACACCCAATCCGATCGCAATCGGATGCGGGCCGGCAGGAAAGTTACCACCAGCCGCCGGCCGTGCGATAATTTCGCCGGTGTTGCTGTCATAGAAACCGGTATCCGAAGTATTGATATTCGGCGTAATGATTTTTCCATCCGGCGAAACCCAATGACCGTGAGGATTTGCAGGCACTTGACCCGGATGCTGTGTCGGCATCATGACATACGGTTCTGTTTCTCCGGGCCTGATGCCGATAACGCCATTTTCGCCGTTGATAGCCACCGTAACGATATCGCTTTGCGGAATAGTCATGGCATGCGATGGCGAATCACCAACATGAATATTATGCAGCAAAGCACCCGTTGCGCGGTCAATAAACGTCAACTTGGTATCAAACCACTGGGTTTGATAAATGATTGACTGATCTCTATTGGTCCACATGTTATGCGGATGATTCATGTTGATCTGCGGCAAAGCAATCTTGCGTTTGATTTTCCATGTTGCCGCATCCAGCACGGTAATCGTGCCCGGCTTGGTTTTTCCGGCCGTTTTTTCAAACTGCGTATTAACCCAGACTTCGCCGACTCCCGGTGTTGCCGGATTAAAC
The DNA here is from genome assembly GCA_964639015.1 of uncultured Nitrosomonas sp. Taxonomy (GTDB): domain Bacteria; phylum Pseudomonadota; class Gammaproteobacteria; order Burkholderiales; family Nitrosomonadaceae; genus Nitrosomonas. The sequence continues at coordinate 13,911 of CAZXBP010000049.1, read as the reverse complement.
AGGTCCGCCAGCTTTACATCCTGACCATAACGCGATTCGAGCACATCTTTCAATGGCAGATTATCCACCAGATTGCCCTGGAGATCCCCGATCGCCACGTTGACATTAGGATACTTGACATGCCAGGGTCTGGATGAAGTCACGTCCTGCCAGTTTTCCTGAACGGTTGCAACAAAGAACGTACGCAATAGTCTGGTCGCCAGATCGCTGATGGTCGGCAGATTATTGATGCCCGTCACAATATCGATCTTCTTGCCGAGATCGAGACCTGCGGTGTTCGGATCATCGACGATAACGGCGCCGAACATGTAAGGGTGTATCTTGCAGGTAAACACGTACAATCCGGGTGTGTCCAACCTGACAATCCCGCCGCCTCGATAGGCTTTAGTTTGATCCATCGGAATCTGACGATGATCGCCGTGCAATGGATCGTTGGCATCGCTCGGCCACAGCAGGGACGTGATCGTATGTACTGCATTGGTGTCCGACATGATGAAATGAACACTGCTACCCGGCGGCACTATCTCCAGCGCGGATGAAATGGTGGCATCCTTGATGATGTTACTACGGATGCTTCTGAAAAAAGCGCCCGGCTCATCCGTAATTTCGAAAGTAACCAGACCAGGCTCGCCATCCATCAGATTCGGCCATATCTTTCCGTTTGGCGATGCGCCGGCAATACTATCTCCCGTTGCGCCAGTATTCGGATCTACCACATGAAATTTACCCGCCATCCCGGATTCCATATGTGAAACAAGGTGGCAATGATATTGCCAGAAACCTGTTCCGACACCGGCACCTGCTCTCACCGTAAAGACATGCGAATCAAATGGAAGATCCAATATCTTGGCGTCGATAATGTGGGGTTCTACACCTAAAGCCTCAAAATTGGTTTCATCGGGCCAGCGATGCGCGTGCAGGTGGAATGTATGCGCATGACCGATCGCCAGTATATGAAAACGAACGGTGTCATCGAGTAACGCGCCCAGCGTAGGATTAGTCCACAGCGGTCTCTGTTTGCCGTTGACGATTTCGGCACCCCAGAACGTTGAACCGATCATGAACATTACATATTCTTTTTTCAAATCGGACTGATTCACCGGCATAAGCGTTCCGTCGCCTTCAATAAGACTTTGGATCTTTCCATCCTGCCTGTCAACAATCAGCGCACCAAACAATCCGGTCAGTTGCGATCCCTCATCGCCATAAACATGTGTACCAACTTGAGTGGCATTAAACTGGAAATTTCCGGATTGTCCGGGCGCCAGTTGATTGCCGCCCAATCCCGACAATGCGGGAACCAAAAAACCCACGTGCGTCTGGGTATTGTTGGTCAATTCAACATTAACGACATCGCCCTCCTTGACAAATAACGTCGGCCCCGGAATGACCGCTTCCACCGGATAATCGTGTGTCGCGCCTTCGCTGCTGGTATGACTGATCATTTTGTAGGCTGGCTGGCCGTTAGCGACATACTCTGCCGTCATCACAATATTATGCGTTGCAGAAAATGCGAAACCCGACAGCAGCATGGCCACGACAAAAAACTTCACTGCCAAAAAAGTTTTTATTCTTGATCTTGATATATTGATATTCATATTCTCTCCCTTATTCCCCATGCTTTGAATCTATTCGCTGACCAGAAATGCACCGCGCATTCCCAGCAATGGACTATTTAAAGCAGTGTCCTGGTAGCTGGAACTTTGTGCCGCATTGACTGTAAACACATATTTCTCTATCGGCCCCAGTGTTTTAGCACTTACCAGTTGATCTGTTCCCGGTTCCGGCCAGCTGTAGCCCGGCAATTCAAACCGGTGGAAATTGGTACCCAGCGCGATGAGATGAAATCTCACATTGGTGTTTTTTTGCGCCGTCAGCCCAGGATTGGCGCCACCATAACTTTGCCGGCCTGTCGCACGGTCGATTTCCGTCCCGGCGAAAGTATCGTCAAACAGATACAGCACATAATCTTTCGTAACCGTATCCAGCGATACAGTCTGCCGCGAACCGCCGCTGCTCATCACAGTCGTATTCGAAGCCGGATTGACAATGACAGCGCCGTACAACCCTCTGTCTTCCGCGCCGTTATGCGTCAGCATATTGTGATCATGATAGGGCCAGGTACCCGCCGTACCAGGAGCCGCTATCCAGCGATACTTATAGGACATGACAGGAATAGCGCTTTCGTCCCTGAAATGATTGATATATTCAAGCGTACCGTCGCTTTCTATGTCGTAGTGAACGCCATGGACGTGAACGCTGACATGCTCATGCGCCGGTGTTTCGGGATCGAATTGGTGATAAAGTGTCAGCTCGACTTCATCACCCTCCTTGATCACGATGGTCGGCCCGGGTATTGTCGGACCGTCTGGATAGCGGGAAGTGATATCGACGGCATTACCGCCGTTCAAGTCCGAGACCTGATGCTGTCGCATGCGATAGGCGAAATAACCGCCTTCAATCTTTTCGGCGGTGAACTCTATCCTGTGCAACTCCTGCGCCTGCACATTGCCGCCCAAAAGGAATACCAGTGCGCAGGTTAAAATCCCGGCAAAACCGGACTGCATCGGCCTCTGCCTGACTGAAGAACTATCTGGCCGCTTTAGCGGCAAGTAGATACTGCTCGAAAAAAACGCCTGGCTGATTTTTATTGCCATTTGTTACCTCCTATCATTAGTTGCTCACATATATGATGAATTGGAGTGCGGGAACAGCAGGAATCTTACAGGGCATACTGCATCGATAATCCCCATGACGCCTACACTCCGCTCAAAAGTATATCATTTAAATTTCTTTACACTTTGATTACTGTCATGATCTTGTCAGTAATATTTTGAAGTAACGTGACCGCTGTGCTTCACTCTGTAAATACGATATTGCTCGTTCACGAATCTCCCGGAATTCTATAAAACACTTGTACGTTATTGTCCAATTTTCAGGCATATGCAGTTACAATGACGCTTGGCGCACGCATAGATGATGACCGTTTGGCTTGCTATACAACATTGGAAGAATCGGAACATGCCATGAGCGAATTTTTTGCAAAACTGAGAACCCTGTTTGAATCCGACAAAAACACACAGGCAATTATTGCAATCACGGCGGCTGGCGCCATGACTGCATCAACAGGAAACAACAATCCGAGCCGCTTTTCCACTCATCGCAAACAATGGATACCCGGCATTTTTTTTATTGTGCTGCTGATCTCCCTGTTGTTTGCACTCGTTTTTCATCTGGTGCAAACCAGGGAAAATGCCGCCCGGATAGAGTTGACCGTTCGCATGCAGGAACATAATCAGCGCCTCCCGGTCATTGTTCAGCACGCATTCGCAGGTCACCAAAATGCTTTTGATCAACTGAGCGACAGCCGGGAAGCCATTGATCAATCGATTGGGTTGCTGTCACAAGGCGGCTATTTCCGGCAGCAATATATTTCACCGGTCTCTGAAAAAACTCAGCTTGATCATTTAAAAATAATCATCAACAACTGGTTGATTGAAGAAAAAAAGATCGAATTCGTTTTCAGCGATCGCCAGGCATTTATACATCTTGGCGAAGCCGTCAGCACGATCAATTCGACCGGCAAGCTGATCAATCAGACCCTTGAACAACTGATCACCCATATGACCCGGTCAGGCAGCCCACCCAATCAATTGAGTGTTATTGCAACCATGCGGACACTGGTTCAGAATATATTCAGGAGTATCAATGTCGTCCTGCCAAGCAAGCTGCCGGTTACCGAAATACAAAATCAGCTGACCCATGACCGCAAGCAGTTCCTGGCGATCATCGGCGCACTGAACGAAGGACAAGGCGTCTTGCAGCTTTCCACACTAAAAGACAATCATGCGCAGGAAAAGCTGGAGCAGATCAAATCGCTATTCGCCACCATTGACAACAGCATTCAAACCATACAATCCGAGATAGCAACTGTCATGCCGGCAAGAGCCGCGGCCAATCAGCTTATCCAAACCAACGAAATCATGCGCAACAGCATTGCGGTACTGGATAATTCTCTACAGCTATGGGACGCAAAAACAAGTGATCTGCTGAGAAAAGTCATTTATGTACTGGCTGCCTGCACGATCATTTCATTATGCTGGCTGATTTACGCGTTGCGCAGGAACAGAACCGGGCAACCGCGGATTATCACTACCATGCAGGGACTCGACAAAACACAGGAAGCCATGCTGCGGTTGCTGGAGGATATGAAGAAAATGGCCGAGGGCGATCTGACTGTACGCACCGCAGTAACCGAGGATGTTACCGGTGCAATTGCTGACGCGGTTAACTTGACTATAGAAGAGCTGCATACACTCGTTGAACAGGTCAATATCGCCAGTCTCAACGTGGTTGACGCTTCCGGTCAGGCGCAACAGATTGCAGCAAAACTGCTGGCAGATGCCCGGCAGCAATCGCTGAAAATCAAAGAATCGACAATAGCCATAGTCGGCATGATCGAAGCAATGGATAAAGTCTCCGATACCGCCAAAGAATCCACGCAGGTTGCCGGACAATCGCTGGAAACAGCTGAAAATGGCGGCAGCGCTGTACGTCAGACCATTGCGGGGATGGAAGAAATTCGCGCGCACATCCAGGAAACGGCTAAAAGAATCAAGCGACTCGGAGAGAGCGCCCAGGAAATCAGTGAAATTGTCGCGTTGATCTCGGACATTACTGAACAAACAAACGTACTCGCCTTGAACGCCGCCTTACAGGCTTCCGCCGCCGGCGAAGCAGGCCGCGGTTTTAATATTATCGCGCAAGACGTGCAGCGACTTGCCGAACGTTCCACCGAAGCCAGCAAACAAATCAGCCGCCTTATAAAAATGATTCAGAACGACACTTACGATGCCATCGTTGCAATGGAAAGAAGCACTCTCGAAGTAGCCAAAGGCACGCAGCGTTCACATGCAGCCGGCAAAGCGCTTGAAGAGATCGAAACAGTATCGAAACAACTGGCGCAGCAGGTCGCGCATATTTATGACACTACGCATGCACAGACCCAGGCCGCAAACACGGTCATTGAGAATATGGAAAAAATACTGCTGATCACGCAACAAACGACCGACGGAAGCTTGGCGACAACTGCGGCAATCAATCAGATTACGGGATACGCTGCCGAACTCAAATCATCCGTATCCAGTTTTAAAGTCTAATTTATCCTGTCACTTAGTTTCTTATCCTTATTCAACTGATCGACGAATATGCATACCAGACACAACATTTCTTCCATCATCGGGCTTAAAGGAAGCATTCATGAATTCTTTTCTCTCATACAGCAGAATCTGGACGCCTTTGACCAAAATCCTGAGAATCTCGAGCATATTCATACCTGCCGCACATACATTCATCAGCTGAATGGTTTATTTGAGATGCTGGGGTTAAAAGACATTTATACCGTCAACGGAAAAATCGAGCAGCTCATCATCGCTCTGATCGAGAAGCAAATGCATCCTGACAGTGCCATTATCAACACGATCAAACAATCCGCAAAAACCGCGCTTGACTACCTGGATGATCTCATCGATGGCGCTGAAGAAAATCTGCTACGCCTGTTTCCCATTTACCGCGAATTGATGTTGCTGCTGGGACATGAACAAATATCCGTGTATGATTTGTTTCAGCCCGATTTGATTGCAAACCCGCCGCTTAAATCCGCGCTTGCCGATCTTACGTCACAACAGCTTGAAACACTGACCAAGCAGGCGCGTACCGAATATCAGTCCGGACTGGCACAATGGCTGAAAAGTGCTGCCAGCCCGGACAATCTCGATAAAATGCGCCGCGCCATCACCCAGATTGAGAAATTGCCCGGCCCTGTTGAACAGCGCACTTTCTGGTGGATTGCGGGCGGTTTCCTGGAAAGCCTTGCGATACAGCAACCGGATGCAGACCCGCTTAACCGAAAATTATGCGGCAAAATCGAAAAAACGTTGCGTCACTACTCTGTCGATGAATTATCTCCCGGCGCAGCGCAGCTGACGCGCGAACTGCTCTACCAGATAGCCCGCCAGCCAAAGGTGGATGAGAAAAACCAACAAATCGCGGATATATGCAAGGCTTATGCGTTGCCGGCATTAGTTAAATCCGATGAATCGGATTTACCGATACCAGTTTCACCACGCGATTACCTGCAGGAAATTCAGAAAACGCTAAGCAGAATCAATGAAAATTGGCAGTCATTCTGTTCGGGCGAGCAAACCGCACTGGATACGTTTGTAAACAATCTGGCGCAACTCGATGAGCCGGCATCGCAGACACAAAGCAAGCCCTTGCAAGCACTGATCGCAGCTATCCGCGGCGCAGCACAAACACTGCAAGCCAGACAAACCAGTCCAGCCACGATACGCGATGATGTGACTATGGAAATCGCAACCGCCCTGCTTCACCTCGAAAGCATCATCGTAAACTTTAATAAGCGGCAGGACAATTTAGCCGCGCTCGTCGATACCATAGTCCGTCGGCTAAATACCATTACTGCGCTGGATCAGGTACCGGAAGATATTCAGGATGCCACGGCTGTTCCGACTGTCAGCATGATTGAAAATCCAGCGCAAAACATCGCAATACAATCACAAGCTGCAACGGAAATGCTGGTCAATCTGCAACAGATTGAACATGCACTGGAGCATTTTTTTCAAACGCCCATTGACCCGGCCGCCCTATCGGCGCTGACGCCGTTATTCAATCAAATATCGGGTGTGTTGGTCATGCTCGACCTGGAATCCGCCAATTATTTGTTGACACTCTGTCATAACCAGACGCAAAAATTCGCTGACCAGGATTATTCGTGGAATCAAGCCGAACAAAACCTGCTCGTCGACGGTATCGGCAGTCTGAATTTTTTCCTGGAAGCACTTAAGCACGACACACCCGATTGCCAGAAAATTATCGATCAGGCAATCGCTGTTTTTGAAAGCTCGAGAAAACAAATAGATAGTCATGTCTTACCACAGACTGAAGAAACAGAAATAACCGATATCGCGTTTCCCGATGCTGAAGCCAAAGATTCGCTTGTTATTTCGTCTGAGTCTGAAGACGATGCAATGCCTGCTGTCCGTATAGACAGTAGCCCGGATGCCGAGCTGTTGAATATTTTTCTGGAAGAATCGAATGAGATTCTGACCGAAATCGCGCAAGCCATACAACACTGTCAGGTTGACAATACGGACATCAAGTCACTTACCAGCATACGGCGCGGATTTCATACGCTCAAAGGCAGCAGCCGGATGATCAAACTGGAATTTTTCAGCGATGCTGCCTGGATGATCGAGCAGGTATTAAATCAGTGGCTCAATGAAAAGAATCCGGTAACTGCCGCGTTGATTGGTCTATTGGAATACGCACACAGTACATTTACGTTGTGGTGCAGTAACTTGAAAAGCGCCGCTAAGACAGAAATCGACACAGAAAATCTGCGTGACCGCATCAACGCGTTGCATGCGGATAGCAGCGAAGAGTTATTAGCCGCCGTGCGTGATGAATGTGCTTCTGAGGCAACTGAAAAGATTGTCACAATAGGTGAAATCTCTATTGAAACTGATCTTTTTGAGATATTTGTCAAGGAATCAAAACAACATGTCATAACCCTCGAAAAAGAACTGGAAGCATTGTTCAAAGTACATCCGGCGACAATTGACAAACCTTTCACGTTGGCCGCACACACGCTGGCGAGCATCTCAGGCGCGCTACGACTGGTTTTTATCGCGGAACCGTGCAGTGCGTTGGAAGAATGGTTATCCCGATTACAAGCCAGTCATGTACAACTGAAAGAGCCGGATATCCAGTTAATACAAAATTGTGTCCAGCAACTGGGTGAATTACTGCAAAAAGTTTACTTGCAACAGTTTCCCGATGAAATTGACCTGCAACTCAGTCAATTTCTGGCCTTGGAAATTAAAAAGCGACTGTATGAGAAAGAAGCGTCCGTGTCCGGACAGGCGATTGACGCACAACAGCCAATTGATCTGAGTGAATACCGGCTGAAAAAAGCACCTGCATATACCCAATCTGCACAATCAGATACACACGAACACAGTGAAAATAATTTTGCTGCTGACAGCACTTGCGCAAACATCAGCAACGAACTTCTCCACGTTTTTCTGGAAGAAGCCAGGGATACCATACCGAGAATCAGCGAAAAAATACGCGCCTGGCGCATTCTGCCGCAGAATGATGAAATCCGGATCAACCTGCTCAGATTGTTGCACACGCTCAAAGGCAGTGCCAATATGATCGGCGCAGAACAACTGGGAGAATTGATTCATGCGATGGAGAGTGAAGTTGAAGCGGCATTCAGTGAACCGGTTGTTTCCACTTATGCCATCGACTCGATTGAATATACGTTCGATCAGCTCTGCGAAAAAACTGAACAGCTGCAACATACCACGTTCAGTATTAAATCGCCCCCGGCAATCGTGATAGCAGCCGATAATGCATTTCCAATCGAGACACCACTTGTAACCGAAAAGGAAGCTGTTGACGAAGCAGCAGTCGATGCTGCAGTACCGATATCCGGCCCGACTGGAAGAGCGCCACAGGAATCCATCGTACAACCCGGCACTGCCTTGCGCGTCAATGTCGAACTGATCGACCGGCTGGTAAATGATTCTGGCGAAGTCAGCATTATCCGCTCTAAAATCGAAACGCAACTCAACAACTTCAAACAATCGTTACAGGATTTAAATGAAAGCATTGAACGGCTGTACGGTCAATTACGCGAGATCGAAATCCAGGCTGAAACACAAATGCAATCGCAAATTGCACAGCAACAAAGTCATGAGCAATCCTTTGATCCGCTGGAATTTGACCGCTTCACTCGCTTCCAGGAATTAACACGTTTAATGGCCGAAAGCGTCGATGATGTCATGACTGTTCAAAAAAACCTTACCGGTGCGCATAACGTAGCGATTGAAGGCGTTTCGCAGCAAGCGGTTATCGTGCGGCAACTGCAACAGGAACTGGTGCGCGTACGCATGATACCTTTCGGCAGCAGCGCAGAACGTTATTATCGAGTAGCACGGAAAACAGCCGGTGAACTTGAGAAAAAAATCAATCTGACTGTTCGAGGAGAGGATGTTGAAATTGATCGGGGTATCCTGGAAAAAGTCAGCATTTCACTGGAACACATCCTGCGAAATGCAATCGTACACGGAATCGAAAAACCAACCCGTCGTATCAAATCCGGGAAACCGGAAGCCGGTCAGATCGCGATAGATCTGCAGCGCGAAGGCAACGAAGTGGTGATTTCTGTCAGTGATGATGGCATCGGTCTGGATTTAAAAAGGATTTATAAAAAAGCTATTCAACTGGGATTGATCCATAAAAGCGAACGGTTGGATGACGATCAGATAGCCGCACTGATCTTTCTGCCCGGACTGACAACCCGCGCGCAAATCACTGGAACCGCAGGGCGCGGCATGGGTATGGATATCGTGCACAATGACATATCCGGCCTGGGCGGCCAGATTGCTATCGATTCACAAAAAAATAAAGGCACCGTATTTCATATCCGTCTGCCGCTAACATTAGCCGTCGCGCAGACATTAATGGTTAGCGCCGGGAATCAAATCTTCGCCATACCTTCACAAAATATCGCGCATATTGATGAGCTGGATTGGGAAGCGCTGCAAGCTGCATACCAGAGTCATCGGATTGATTTTGATGGCCATGCTTATCCGTTCACGCACTTATCGTTTTTACTGAGTCAGAATAATCTGCGCTTTGAACAAAAGAAACGCAATCCTGTTCTTTTATTACAAAGCAGGAATTTATATCTGGCCGTTCAGGTTGACGCACTGATGGGCAATCAGGAAGTTGTCGTTAAAAACACCGGGCCACAAATCTCGCAGGCACCCGGTATCGAAGGTGCAACCCTGAGTGGTGATGGATTGCCTGTTCTGATACTGAATCCCCTCAAGCTGCTGCAACGCGCGGATGTGCAAAAAGTTCTGGCTACGCCATTCGCAGAATTAATGGAACAGTCCGTCCAGAAAGAAGATACTTCAACGGTTGTCCTGGTCGTTGATGACTCGCTGACGGTACGCAAAGCAACCAGTCGCTTACTGGAGCGCGAAGGCTTTTGCGTTTTAACTGCCAAAAATGGCCTGGAAGCAACTGAAATTATGGCACACAACAAACCTGACATCATATTGGCCGATCTCGAAATGCCTAAAATGAATGGTTTCGAGCTTATCGAAAAAATACGACAAAACCCCGACACTGCTCATGTACCCATTATTGTCATATCATCGCGTACCGCGGAAAAACACGGTGAAATGGCCAGTCAGCTGGGCGCCAACTTTTTTATTGGTAAACCCTACAAGGAGGAAGAATTACTCGAACGCATGCATTATTATCTGCAACCCGGACAGGCATCGTTTACTTCCCGCGCATAAACAATTTATCCAGGTTTTCCATGCGCATTTCAAACCAGGTGGGCCGGCCATGATTGCATTGATCGGCGCGCTCAGTAGCCTCCATTTCGCGCAATAGCGCGTTCATTTCCGCAATCGTTAAATTACGGCGGGCACGTACCGCGCCATGACAGGCCATGGTCGCCAGTACTTCGTTCCGTTGAGCGGTTAATAGCTGACTCACACCGAGTTCCTGCATTTCTTTCAGCAAATCCTGTATCAGCTTCACAATATCGACATGGCCAAGTATTGCAGGCACAGCACGAATTGCCAGAGTTGTTGGTGAGAGAGCGGCAAGCTCGAAGCCAAACTGCTTGAACACACCCGGATTTTCTTCAACGAAAACCACATCTGTACGATCAACATTCAAGATCAACGGAATCAGCAATTGCTGCATTACATTGACTTGATTATGCACCGCTGCTTTCAATTTTTCATACACGACGCGTTCGTGTGCCGCATGCATATCCACAATCACCAGTCCTTTCGCGTTCTGCGCCAGAATATATACACCTTGCAGCTGTGCCAGAGCATAACCAAGCGGTGGAAAATCCGGCTTCTGTCCCCCCGCCGGAATCAAGGCAGGCGCATCATTTTCGGTAACCAATACCTCGCTTTTTCCGAATTCTGTCTGACATGTATCCGTAGCCGCAGCGCCATGCTTAAGATTCGATTCTTCATCGACAGCAAAAAGCTGCTGATAAAAACCCATCGATTGTGCAATTTTTTCCGGGTTCACAGGCCGATGTTCATGATAATGCGGAACGGGATTGATAACGGTCATATCCGCTTGTGCTGCTCTCGAAGCTGTGGCCAGGGATTTGTTGATTACGTGAAAAATAAATTGATGCAACGCACGTGGGTCACGAAAACGAATTTCCATTTTTGTCGGATGTACATTGACATCAAACTCAGCGGGATTCATTTCTAAAAACAGAACGAAACCTGGATAGCGGTCGAGGTGTAAAACATCGCGGTACGCTTCCCGTATCGCGTGTGTTATCAGTTTGTCACGCACATAACGATTATTTACAAAAAAATACTGTGTATCTCGTGAAGCACGGGAATATGCCGGCAAAGCAACAACGCCGCTCAGCTTTATCCCGGCTGCCTGTTCATTGACAAATGAAACCGATTGCATAAACGAACTGCCCAAGACGGCTTCTATCCGTTCAAAAGAATCTGCAAGGCGGAAATGAAGTCGCAGTTTTTCATTATGCTGCAATAAAAACTCAACACTTGGCTGCACTAACGCGATACGTCTGAACACTTCCTCGCAATGCGTATATTCAGTGGCATCTGATTTCAAAAACTTTCGTCTTGCGGGAATATTGGAATAAAGGTCACGCGCATCCACTACCGTCCCTTCGGTCAATGACGCAGGTCGCGGTTCTGTTATCAGCTTCCCATCAACCTGCACTTGCCAGGCATGATTTTGATCCGCAGTACGACTTGTCAGGGTCAACGACGAAACAGCCGAGATGCTGGCAAGAGCTTCGCCACGAAATCCCAGACTGGTTATCTTCTGTAGATCCTCCAGCGTGTCGATCTTACTTGTACAATGCTGAGTCAGCGCCAAAACCAAATCTTCTTTTGCTATCCCGATGCCATTGTCCACAATGCGCAATTGTTTGATTCCACCATTCAAAAGCTGCACACTGATTTTTGTTGCCTCAGCATCGATACTGTTTTCGAGAATCTCCTTGAGTGCTGACGCAGGGCGCTCGACCACCTCTCCCGCAGCAATCTGGTTGATTAATAGTTCAGGCAAAGGCTTTATGGTCGCCATAAAATTGTACAATTACAAAACATAAACATTATAATGACTCAAGTATATTTTAATTTGAAATGCTAACTTTAAACAAATGACACAAGACGAACAAAAAAAAGCCGTTGCCATCGCCGCGATCGAACATGTGCCCGTTGGCCGCGTCATCGGGGTTGGTACAGGATCGACCACTAATTACTTTATTGAAGAACTGGCGAAGATTAAACACAAAATCGATGGTGCTGTTGCAAGTTCGGATGCTACGGCAAAACGACTGAAGTCACACGGTATCGATGTTATTGATCTTAATGAAGTTGATGATCTATCCGTTTATATTGACGGAGCAGATGAGATAACTCGACACTTGAACATGATCAAAGGTGGTGGCGGAGCACTCACCAGAGAAAAAATTGTGGCCGCCGTTGCAAAAAAGTTTATCTGTATTACTGACCAGACAAAGCTTGTCAACGTGCTTGGAAATTTTCCGCTACCAATTGAAGTGATTCCAATGGCACGCAGCTACGTAGCTCGAGAAATTGCTGCACTAGGCGGTCAGCCTGCCCTGCGCCAGGGCTTTATAACTGATAATGGCAATATCATTCTGGATATTCATGGTTTTGAGATTTTAAATCCTGTTGAATTGGAAACGACGTTAAATCAAATCACCGGTATTGTAACAAATGGTCTATTTGCGCGCCGAGCAGCAGATATTCTACTATTATGTACTGATAAAGGCATCGAGACCATCGCGAACTAGCGGTGGATTATTAATTCCATATTTTATTCTCTCGTATTTAAACAGTAAGGCATGCCATGGCAAACAAAGATCATATTTCCAAACAGTTTGATGCGGATCTCGAAGAAGCTCGTACACGCGTTTTACAAATGGGTGGTTTCGTAGAAGAACAGATTGAACGCGCTATGGAAGCGCTGACTACAGGCAACGAAGAACTAATTGATCAAGTCATTGAATACGATCATCGCGTCAATGCTATGGAAGTAGCTATCGATGAAATTTGCAGTCAGATCATCGTTCGCAGGCAGCCTACCGCGAGTGATTTACGGATGATTGTCATGATCATCAAAACAATTACTGACCTCGAGCGGATTGGAGACGAAGCACAAAAAATCGCACGCATGGCAAGATTAATCTATTCAACCGATCGCCTGCAAACACCACGTTTTACTGAAATCAAGCATGTCGGCAGTATTGCCATGGACATGGTCAAAAAAGCACTAGATTCATTTGCCAGACTCGATCCTAATTCTGCAGCACAAATTGTACGCCAAGATGAGCTTGTGGACGAAGAATTCAAATCCATCATGCGTCAATTGATTACTTTTATGATGGAAGACCCACGCAAAATATCCACTTCACTTGAAATACTGTTCGTTGCCAAAGCCATAGAACGTATCGGAGATCATGCAAAAAACATGTCAGAATACGTCGTTTATATGGTTAAAGGTAAAGATGTCAGACATGTCACAGCTGAAGAAATAGAGCGCAAAATCAGGGAATAATAAAATCTACTTTGAGTAGATTTTTTAAAGAACATGAATCAATAATAACTTATTGATTAATCAGAAAACATATTTCACCACTTTCATGTGGCAACTCAACTCTAAGTAGCAATAACATTCAGCATATAGGAATGTCAAAAAAATGGGGAGCCTGGCGGTGACCTACTTTCACATGCGAATGCACACTATCATCGGCGCAACTCC
>CAZXBP010000048.1:0-16576 GCA_964639015.1 uncultured Nitrosomonas sp. | reverse complement strand
TTGGATTGTTGAAATTTGACGAGCAACGGGAACATTTAATCATAACAATTTTCACATTTCCATCATTAAATAATTAAATCAACTAGTTATAGTGTGGTGCTGGTTGTTTAATTCCAATTATTGGATTCTTAATCTAGAAAATTAACCACACTATCCAATTAAGCTACACCACTGTTTTTCACTTCACAATAATTTAATAGTTATAGGAACAATTATTTTACGGTGTCCAGCCAGGATCTACACAGACAGTATTAAGGAGGCTCTGCACATCTGACCTGATAGAAGGTAAAGCGTTATAAAGATTATTTCCCGGGCATGCGGTTCGAGTACTTCCAACATCTCTATGTCCAAAAATTCTATTTGTAGCAATGCCATATGCGTAGCACCAATGCGTAAGAATGCGAACCAATCGTTTACGCTGCAAATCCTCTAATTGCTCATTCTCGAAATTCCCGCATACCGTTACTCCCAAACTTCTGACGTTCGCTCCCTTAGCATGAGCCCCCGTCAATCTCTCTGGACGCCCCCGGTGTAAACTACCATCACCATAAATGATGGCATGATAACCAATGTCGGAAAAACCACGGGCTCTATGCCACCTGCGAATTTCATCAACTGTAGTCGTTTTTGGACTAGCTGTATGATGAACCACAAGAAAATCTACTGCTCTCATAAGCACACCATCCTAGTTAGGAATAATTTTTTTCAGAAAAACTTGCATCGACTAAAACATCAAGTGCAATTACGTATTTTCCAGGCTCTTACTTCTTCAATATAAGAATTGAATCTAATTGCCTAAAACCCCTAAAATCATATATCTTGAATTAATCACATTTTTCCGCCGAGTATTCTTGATGCCCCCTTCCAGGCCAACAAGCCCAAGATTTGAAGGCATGCACCATTCTCCAAATCTCATTCTTATCTCGATTAAGTATAAGTTTGTATCTTTCACTTCGCAGTGAATCATCTGCAAGGCCTTCATCAGTAATAGTAACCATGACTGCGTCACTCTCCTCAGGAGATTTCTGAACAATTTCAATAATCCTGGACGAAGCATCTTCGAATTCCCCGACAAATTTGAGTGCGACTAAAGTTGCACTTTTTACCCAGCATTCTTCTCGAGCAAAGCTTTTATCAATCGATAGATTAAAATAGTCAATATCAATCCTTTCATAATTAATAAATTTATCCTCGGTATTAAATTGCGCTATTGCCTGTGCAGATAAAGTAACGAACAACAAAGTTATTAAAAAAATATTTAAAGGTAATGCGTTCATTTTTTGCTCTTTTTTATCGATGATTCCGCGCCTAAGGTTCAAATCGTTTCAGTGACTTTACCCCGCCCTTAACCCTAATCCCTAATCCCTAATGTTTCGTCTCTTTCTTTCCCTCTCTTTTCTTTCTTTTTTTTGTCATGCTAGCATAAATTACATAATAATCAGTGAGAAAAATCACATAATTCGTCTACAATACAGCTGTATATTTGTTTGCGGAGAATGCTTTATCAAATGAAATCACTGTTAATGCCTATTGTTGCAGCTTCTTTACTCTTGTTTCTGTTTCTTGGCGGCTGCTCAAGTACACCAAAACCACCTATTGCTCAGATTTCACTTAACATACAAAACGATATCAATCCATTTCTGGTCAACGCCAAAACACCAGAAGCAAGACCTGTCGTAATCCGGCTATATGAGCTAACATCACTGGCGGCATTTAACTCAACCGATTTTCTGTCCATTTTTAACGATTACCATTCAGCGCTTGGCAACGAGCTTCTGTCTAGCGAGGAATTCCGGCTTGTACCGGGCATGCGTCAGAAATTCAACAGACCACTCAATATAAATACTCGTTATGTTGGCATCGTGGCTGCTTTTAGGGAGTTAGAACGCGCTCAATGGAAAGCATTTACCGCCATTCCAATTAAGGAAAAGAATCCGGAGATTTATATCTTTCTCAAAGAAAATGAAATCATGATCGGTGCAAAAAAGTCTTGCGGCTTTTTTTGTCAAATGTGGACACCCAGACCTACTCCAGGAACATTGTATGAAGTTATTGAATAATGGTAAGTTTATTTGCGGCACATACAACGTCTTTTTTCGAACGCATCATTCAAGGGAGAAATTTTATGACCTGGCATAATAAAGTTGCATGGTCCGAAGGAATGTTTCTACAACCGCAACATTTCCAGCAACATGACCGCTATCTTGAACAGCTTCTGGAAAACAGAATCAGACCGTTGTTCGGTTATTACTGGGGCTTTAGTCACATTGAATTAAGTTCGGCGGCCTTATCCGAAGGAAAAATTCAACTCAATTCAGCAAGTGGAGTATTTCCTGACGGAACGCCTTTTGACTTCCCACAACAGGATCCATCCCCGCTGGCGCTGGAAATCAACCGGGGAGACCGGGAAGAACAAATTGTCCTGGCATTACCCGTTCGCCGTGTCGGTTCAAAAGAAATTGACGTCAATAATAATTTAAACGACAACCTGACACGCTATTCAATTGAAGAAACAGACGTTATTGATACTACATCTCAGATTATTCAGAATGCTTCTTTACAAATAGGCCGCCTCCAGTTAAAACTGATGCGCAAGAGCGATCTTGTAGACGCCTATACCACACTGAGTATTGCTCATGTCATAGAACGCCGCTCAGATAACCAGCTGGTATTGAAAAAAGAATATATCCCCCCCGTATTACGGGTCAATGCCAATACGATATTGTCAGAATACCTGAAAGAGTTGAATGGATTGCTCCATCAGCGCGGAGAAGCATTAGCACCCCATATGGATAGACCCGGGCGTGGCGGTGTTGCCGAAATCGCTGATTTCCTTTTATTACAAACTATTAATCGTTACGAACCTTTATTTAAGCATTATGTCGAGCATAACTTATTGCATCCCGAGCGTTTATACAGTACATGCCTAAGCCTTGCTGGCGATCTCTCTGCCTTTAGTAAAAAGAATCGTCGCCCCATATTATTCGAAACCTATCAACACGATGAACTCCATAAGTGTTTCAAACAGCTCATGGATGATTTGCGCGATTCTCTGAATATGGTAATTGAAAAAAATGCAATTCCAATTCAGTTACAGGAACGTCAGTATGGAATCCGGGTCGCTATTGTGGAAGACATCAGTTTATTTAAGTCGGCCAGTTTCATTCTGGCGGTAAACGCACAGCAACCGCCTGAAACCATAAGATTGCGATTTCCACAACAAACAAAAATCGGCACAGGAGAAATCATCCGGGATCTGGTCAACCTTGCTTTACCGGGCATTCCGTTGCATGCACTGCCTGTCGCACCAAGACAAATACCCTTCCATGCTGGTTTTAATTATTTTGAACTGGATAAGAGTCATGACATCTGGAAACAACTTGAACGCACTGGCGGCCTGGCAATTCACATTGCAGGGGATTTTCCCGGACTCGAACTGGAACTTTGGGCGATGAAAAATTAATTCAGTAATGGAAAATAAAACAATTTTTTTGTATTCATCTAATTTGTAATGTAAAAGCGATGAGCCAAGACGACCCATTCTCCTTTCCGAATTCAGATAGAACTATTACGATACCCACGCCTGGAGGACGAACGCCCTTTCCGGAAAAGAATAACAATGATCGATCAGAATTCCAGAATCTGGAATCAATCGACGATCTCGATCTTTCGCATAATGGTTTAAATCCTCTTGTTACTGCCGCCACCCCATTATTCAATCTGATTCCACACCTGCGCACATCACGACAAGTCGCCAATCTGACTGAATTACGGGATTTTCTGGCGCAACAGATTAAATCTTTTGAAAATCGCGCAAAGGCAAGTGGTATTCCTGTTGAGAAAATCATCCCGGCTCGTTACGCTTTATGCACATTCCTTGATGAAACAATAGCTTCCACACCATGGGGAAGTGGTGAATGGGGGAAATACAGCTTACTCGTAATATTCCAGAAAGAAGTTTTTGGTGGTGAAAAATTTTTCCAGTTAATATCAAAACTCGCCGAAAATCCTGGAAAAAATATTGATCTGCTCGAATTCCTGGCCATATGCCTGTCTTTAGGCTTTGAGGGGCGTTATCGCATCATCGAAAGAGGTCGGGAGCAGCTTGAACAGCTTAAAGAAAGACTCGTTCAGATTATTCGCAATGAACGTGGCGAGTATGAAAAAGACTTATCGCCACACTGGCGCGTAATGTCACATGCGCGCCGCAAAATTTTTATGGTTATCCCACTATGGGTATATTCTGCTTTTTGCGGCATCACGCTACTTTTTGTCTACTTAGGCTTCAGTTATTCACTAAACAGCATTTCCGATCCGGTTTTTACACAAATTCAATCGATTCAGGTAAGCATGCCCATACCCGAATCAATCGCCGCATCTTCTTCATCCCTGCAGCCGCGTCTCAGGGAAATGTTATCCAATGAAATTTCATCAGGTCAACTGACAATCCGCGAAGAAAATGGCCGCAACATCATTACTTTGACCGGTGATAATATTTTTAGCTCAGGTAGCGCCACAGTCTCTGAAAAAATATTGCCTTTACTTTCCAAAGTAGTCTCTGTTTTGAATGCTTTTCCTGAGAGTATTCGCGTTACCGGACATACTGATGATCGCCCAATACGCACCATGCGCTTTCCATCAAATTGGCATCTGTCGCAAGAACGGGCTGATTCCGTAATGGCGTTACTTATTAACCTGGGAATGGATAGTGCGCGACTTACTGCGGAAGGACATGCAGATGCTTATCCAATAGCCTCCAATCAGACTGCTGAAGGCCGCGGCCGTAATCGACGTGTTGAAATAGACCTATATTGATAATTTGCACTTTCTTGTACAAAAACTATTTTGAAAACACAATTCGGATTTTAGCCAAATGAAAAAAATTTTTAATATTTTTTTTAATCGCTGGATTTTGGCAGTACTTGGTTTAATTGCTGTCAGTCTTCTCGTCTGGTTCGTTGGTCCGCTATTAGCCATTGCCGGCTATCATCCGCTTGAATCAAATGATTTGCGTTTTATTTTAATCGGTTTCATCATCCTTTTTTATATTGGCAAACATCTTTGGGCATTTGTTAAAGCCAAAGATTTAAATAAAAAGCTGATGGAAGCCCTTCTGCATCAACCTTCATCAACACCACAAGCTCAGGTCAATGAAGCTGGAACAGAAGAAGTTGCTTTATTGCATCAGCGATTCGAAGAAGCCATCAATATACTCAAAAAAACAGACCAATTAGGAAAAAAACAAAAGTCAGGCATATTCTCACTGCTGTCGCGTCAATATCTCTACGAATTACCTTGGTATATTTTTATTGGTCCTCCCGGTTCGGGAAAAACTACAGCACTGATTAATTCAGGGCTTCATTTTCCACTCGCCGAACATTTGGGCAAGGATAAAATCGGCGGTATTGGCGGCACTCGCAACTGCGACTGGTGGTTTACCGACGAAGCTGTTTTGCTCGACACAGCCGGACGTTATACAACGCATGAAAATGATCAGTCTGTTGATAGTACTGCATGGACAGGCTTTCTTGATTTACTAAAAAAATATCGTCCACGCCGTCCGATAAATGGTGTGATTGTTACTATTAGCGTTTCAGACTTATTGCAGCAAAATACGCTTCAGCGTGAAAGACAAGCAAATGAAATACGAAAACGAATCCAAGAGCTCTATTCTGAACTGAACATTCGACTCCCCATTTATATTCTGGTAACAAAAACGGATCTTTTAGCTGGCTTTATGGAATTTTTTGGGAAATTAGGCAAAGAAGAACGTGCGCAAGTCTGGGGAACGTCTTTTGGATTGGTGGAGGATAACGATCATCTTGCATTGTTAAACTATGCGACCGAATTCACTCAGCTTGAAAAACGGCTTAATGAACGATTGGTCTTTACTCTGCACGAAGAAAGAGATCTCCAGAAACGTGCGCTTTTATATTTATTCCCCCAGCAATTCAGCAATTTAAAGAATTCACTGGAAGCGTATCTGAATCAGATTTTTTCACCATCACGCTACGAACAACAACTGATGTTGCGCGGCATCTACTTCACAAGTGGAACTCAAATTGGGAATCCTATTGATCGCGTAATGGGCAGTCTTGCGCATGCGCTTAATCTGGGCAACAAATTGATTTCACCTTTAAAACCCAGTGGAAAAAGCTTTTTCTTAACGCGATTACTTCAAGAAGTTATTTTTACCGAATCAGAACTTGCCGGAACCAATCAGCGCTGGGAACGCAAACAATCCTCTTTACAATGGAGCGTTTTTACCGCTGGCATTCTATTAATGCTCACTTTAATAGGAGCCTGGATGTTAAGTTATGTCAACAATAAAACCTTTGTTCATGAAGTTGAAGATAAAATCAAGGTAGTCTCAAACGAAGTTAAAAATTTACCTTTGATGCAAAATATCAACATTATCAGCCTATTGCCTACATTACGATCAGTCCAGGAATTAACCAGAGTTTCAAGTAACTACGACGGCTCCACACCATGGGATATGAGCTTTGGTCTTTACCAAGGCAAGAAACTATCCGCCGCAGCAAACAACGCATATCACCGCCTTTTACAGGATACTTTTCTACTTCAGCTTAATTTACGTCTTGAATACCTTCTAAACTACACAAGCCGAAGTAATCCTGAGCTTTTGTACGAAGCACTAAAGGCCTATATCATGTTGCACGAAGCAAAACACTTTGATCCTGTGGCCTTAAAGGCCTTCATCATCACGGACTGGGAAACCAATTTCCCGCATGAACTCACTAGAGAGCAGCACCATCTACTTGAACGTCACCTGGATAATCTGTTCAGCAAAGGAGTGCCTAGATCCCCTGTTCGCATCAATGAACAAATTATCAAGAATGTCCGTGACATTTTGTCACAAACACCGATAGCGCATCGCATTTATAATCGCTTGAAGCAGCAAAATATTGGCGCCAACATTCCAGAGTTTACAATTCTGAAAGCAGCCGGACCAACTGCGTCGCTGGTTTTTTCACGTAGAAGTGGAAGACCGCTTAACCAAGGTGTACCCGGCTTATATAGCTACGACGGCTATTACAAAACTTTTTTGCAAACCTCAGAGCAAGTCGCCAAACAACTGGAAGATGAAGAAAAATGGGTACTACATCCAGAAACCGGAGAAAACAGAAAACTCACTTTGAATTTCTTCGATGATCAGTTGCTCGATGAAGTAAGACGGTTGTATTTGTATGATTATGCCCAGAATTGGGAAACATTTATAAATGACATCAGACTCGTTCATTCAAGCACATTGCAGGAAAGCATTGATATCGCAAGATTACTTTCTGCAGATGACTCTCCTTTATTGATACTCCTAAAAGCAATTGTAAAAGAAGTAACGCTTGCGAATATTGATAGGCCGGAAAGAAATGTTTTCGATAAAGCAACCAACAAGGTCAGAGATACCAGTGAGAAATTAAAGCAACTCCTGGGGCAGGAAAACAAAAGGCCATCTACAGCCGCAATTGTATCAAGGCCAGAAAATATTGTGGATGATCGATTTAAGGAGTTAAGGAATATGATCAATGCTCCCATTACTGGGCAGTTAGCTCCGATTGACTCTATTTTGTCACAGATTAATGAATTATATGTTCTGTTGACTTCAACTGAAATAGCGTTGAAAAGCGGCACTACGCCACCCTCAAGTGAAATAACCAATAAAATAAAGGCTAATGCCGATAAAACGCCAGAACCTATTCGCTCCATGCTAACGACACTCTCAACCGGGAGTATCAGCCAAGCTCTGGGTGAAAAACGAACCAATCTGAACCAGGCTCTTTTTGTTAATGTTACTGATTTTTGCCGCAAAGCCATAGCAAACCGTTATCCATTCAAAAAAGACAGTGCTCAGGATGTTACACCGGATGATTTCTCGAGGATTTTCGCTTCGGGTGGAATAATCGATCTTTTTTTCCAGAATTTCCTTGCGCAATATGTCGACACCACAAGGCAGCCTTGGCGTTTCCGCAATGTGGGTAATGCCAGCATGGGCCCAGCATCCAGAGACCTGCAACAATTTCAACGTGCAAAAATAATTCAGGATGTTTTTTTTCAAAGTGGTGGCAATAAAGCCGGTATGGAATTAACCTTCAGGCCTATTGACTTGGATGCTTCAATTACGCAATTCATCCTCGATATAGATGGACAATTAGTGAGATATAGCCACGGTCCTCAAATACCGGTTACTGTCCAATGGCCAGGAACAAGGGGCAGTTCACAGGTGAGATTACAGATAACACTCGCAAATTCCGGATCAAGCTTGACAGGACAAGTCTTTGAAGGTCCTTGGGCATTATTTCGAATGCTTGATAAAGTCCAAATTACTCCATCACAATATCCAGATAAATTCATTGTCAACTTTAATGTAGAAAATCGCAAGGCTCAGTTTGAAGTCAGTGCAAACAGTGTACTTAATCCATTCCGTTTACAGGAACTCGAACAATTTAGTTGTCCCGCGAAATTATAATGCAACAAAATCGTTTTCCTGGCTGGTATGGAAAGATGCGAGCACTGGGCGATTTTTCCTCAAGGCGGCTACCAAGCCAATTTATTACGTTCTGGGATACCTGGCTGCAAGAATCAATAATGACAAGCCGTTCTCAATTGGGTGAGAATTGGTTAAATCTATACCTCAATTGTCCTATCTGGCGCTTCATCCTCATGCCGAATCTTTGCAACAATCAGATATGGACTGGGATTTTAATGCCGAGTGTGGATAAAGTTGGCCGTTACTTTCCATTGACGATTGCGCTATCGTTTACTGTTCAACCCGGCACATTACTATCCATCATCACTGCAAGAAATTGGTTTACAGCATTGGAGCAATTGGCATTAAAATCGCTAGAAGCAGATTTTTCACCGGAATGTTTAGATCAATATCTGCTAAAGCATCCTTTCCCATTGACCAGGATGAATCTACCGTTTTTTTCCGATTCAGAATTCATTCACTTCTGGAATACAGATTATCAAGCTGAGTCTACATTGAACAACAAAATAGAACTTCCCACTGCAGATGACATGGTCGTTTTCTTTACACATATGATGGAATATCAATTTACAAAAGCAGGTTCTCATAAATCTATCTGGTGGAGAGAGTTTCCCGAATCAAAGAAAATACAATTGCAATGCTTCACAGGTCTTCCAGCAAAGGATCAATTTATTGCTCTTCTGAATTAAAGCTAATTGATCAATTTAAAATTTGCTGAAGCATGGGTGTATAAGTATTTTAAAATATTGAATAAAGTTTTATTCAAAGACAACTCTCCATTAAAATGATCTAATCACATTATCAATCATTTTAAAACAAGGTCTTACTCATTCTATGACTACAGAAATCTCCAATGAAGACAGTAAAACAATGCTTCAGCAGGATGAGACGCGACTTAGTCCACTTCTCAACTTATCTGACGCCGAGCTCCACGAAAAAAATGCACTCTCTATTGGCACCATCCTGGAAGATTATGAGATCGTAGATATTATCGGTTGGGGTGGCTTTGGAATTGTTTATCTTGCCAATGATAATCTTGGCAGAAAAGTAGCGATAAAAGAATATATGCCAGCTTCGCTGGCAAAGAGGAGCAACGGACCAACTGTTGTAGTGATATCAAAGAAATATGAAGAAACATTTCAGGCCGGGTTGCGTAGCTTTGTAAATGAGGCACGTTTGCTCGCACAATTTCATCACCCTTCCCTTATTGAAGTATT
Source organism: uncultured Nitrosomonas sp. (assembly GCA_964639015.1). Lineage (GTDB taxonomy): Bacteria > Pseudomonadota > Gammaproteobacteria > Burkholderiales > Nitrosomonadaceae > Nitrosomonas. Next base: position 6,853 of record CAZXBP010000048.1, on the reverse strand, counting down.
CCGTTTCTGGGAAAATAACGGTACAGCATATATGGTTACACCGTTCTATCAGGGAAAAACGCTTAAAGAAATATTACGAACCTTGCAACAGCCTCCCGAGGAAGCATGGCTAAAATATTTACTCGAACATCTTCTCAATGCATTAAGTATACTGCACGAAGTACAGTGCTATCATCGCGATATATCTCCTGACAACATTCTGATATTATCTGACAAAAAACCGTTATTACTTGACTTTGGTGCTGCTCGTCACGTTATTAATGATATGACGCATTCACTAACAGTCATCCTTAAACCTGGCTTTGCACCTATAGAACAATATGGAGAAATCGCCACCATGAAACAGGGCGCATGGACAGATATTTATGCGCTTGCTGCTGTCATTTATCTTGCCATTTCAGGCAAAACACCAATTCCTGCGGTAAGTCGCATGGTTTCCGATACCCTTATCCCACTCAGCGAATTAGCCTCGGACAAATATAGTTCTAAATTTCTTAAAGCCATTGAAACCGCACTCGCAATAAATCCAGGAGATCGGCCTCAAAGTGTGAATGAGTTTCGTGATCTTCTTGAAATAAATCCAGAACCATTGAAGAAAGATACGATTGATGATCAATCGAAATCCCTTAGCCAAAGGAAGCGCCTCAAGCAAACCAACGCATATATTCTAACCGCTACAACATTAGCATTTGCGATTTATCTGCTTAGTGAAATAGTCAATAAGCCGCAATCAATCGACAGTTCAAATCCGATCTCTATTCAAGAAGAAAAAAAATTCACTCCTTTAAAAGCATTAAACGAAGTATTTGAAAATCGAGATCTTGCTCACGCCGTTTCAATCTCGATTGAGAAAGCAAAAGTCCGCATTCACAAAGACCCTTTGCAATTCAGTATTAATTCAGCCAGAAATGGATATGTTTATTTACTAATGGTCGGCACCAATCTGACTGATTTTTACCTGCTTTTCCCGAATAATCTTGACCAGCAGAACAGAATTGAATCTGGAAACCCGCTAAGTCTTCCAAGAGATGAATGGAAAATGCTCGCATCAGGCCCCCCCGGAATCAATCATTTCGTTATCATAGTATCGGATAATCCGCGTGATTTTAGTTCAGCAGGGTTATCCGACTATTATCCATTTGCAAAATTCCCATTCCAGCAAGCACAGGATTTATATCTTAATTACGATGATAATAAAGCGCTATTTGCTGGCACGGCAATATGCCAAGAAAACAACATAAACATCTGTTCGCAATCCTACGGTGCAGCTGTGTTTTCTATAGAAGAGATTGAACCATAATCGCTGCGAGATAATCAGTGATCAATTCGCACTATAGTTACGCGTCTGTTTTCAGGCGCAACAGGGTTTTCACGATTAGCCAGTTCACTAAACCCCTTTCCTACGGCAACCAATCTCTCGCGGCTAATACTGTGTTTCCAGACCAGATAATCTTTAACAGCTTCTGCTCGTGCTTGAGACAAATTCTGATTTAGTGCCAAACTTCCGCGAGGATCAGTATGTCCTTCGATAAAGAAATCTAAACCCGCCAGCTTATCCATTTTTAGCGCCCGGCCAACTTTATCCAATGTATGTACTGCTTCGGCTGTCAACACCGCCGAATTCGTTTCAAACGTTATCATCATCGATGCGCTGCCATGCCCATCCGGCAACGACTCGGGTTGATTAGAGAAGACTCTGATACTCCGAGTACGAATGCCTCCGTCAGGAGGCGCCAACATCTCAATCAATCCGGCTTCCGTCACTTCATCCGGATTAAGCACCTTTACCGATTGCCCAGATGCAGGAAAAATCGAAAAACTTAGTATAATAAATATTAGATATAGAATATTCTTCATGATTTACCTCTCTCCATGACTGAAACTTTGAATGCAAGCGTTCAATGTTTTTAATTATTGACTACAATTTGTGTTGTTTCATCGGAATCACCGCACCACGCAATAACAGCTGAATAATTATCATGCCCCGCACCACTGCGTTTCAAGACTTCAGCTTCCAATAATTTTATCCAAGCATCCGCCGATTCTGATATTCGCAATAATTGCTCCATTCTATGTTCTTCCACATACTCCCACAATCCATCTGAACAAAGCAAAAAAACATCACCAGCATAGATTGGAAAAAGCTTCAAAGCCGTTTCAAATTCAAAATGATCTTTATCGCCCATGGCTGCATACAATTGATTCCTCCCAGGGGAGCGCCTTATCATTTCAGGCTCCAAATAACCAGCATCAACCATCAACTGTGGGACGCTGTGATCTTTTGTTTGAACAACAACATGCCCCTTTCGAAAACAGTAGAGACGAGAATCACCAATATTTCCCCAGCAAGCACTATTATTTTTCCGGTCTATTGTCAGGATGACCGCGGTTGTCCGCATTGATTTCAACTTGCCATTCTTTTTTTGCTCATTTAATACCGCATTGTTACCTGTATGCATTAATGATTTAATTTCATCAATATTGCATCGCGGTGCATTTTTGAACGCGTTAAGCACAGATTCGACAGATAGCTTCGATGCTGTTGCTCCACCATCATGTCCGCCTAGCCCATCGGACAGAATACAACAGCTCACATCCGCAACTGTGCAATATCCGCATGCATCTTCATTGGTTTTTCGCCCACCTGCCTTTGACAGTGTCACGATATCAATTTGCATGACATCTAGAAGCATGATAAAAAGAATTGTTCTTAAATTTAATCCCTAAACGAGCACATTGAAGAAACCACTATGTGACCATATCGAACATGCTGCCACACTTCGTTCACACACGTTATCATTCTGACATGTCTCGCATCTGTGCCCTGTGCATCTTCCAGTCTCGCAGTCCGCTATAATTTTTCGATATACTCTGATTTGCTAATCTTCATCTCTAAACTTTGCGATCTGATGTTCATAAGCACTTAAAAACTCTCTACCCAATAAAATGTGAAAATCTTCTTCAGCTTCTTTTGAAATCTCTTTGTAATGCTCGGTATAGGAATCCCAAAACTTGACTTTACGGTTAGCAGGAAGAAGTTTATCCAATAAGGTCAATCTGGTAAAGCGCTTTTCCAACCTTAACGGATTGAATTTCTCAAGCAAACCCGCTAATGCAGCGCGCATGCCAGCCATAAAACCAAACTGATGCGACCGCAAGTCTTCATAAGCATCTTTTATCGCCTGTTCAGGCGTCATGAATCCTTTGCTTTGATGCGTCAACAGATGAGCCAGGGCCGTTTCCACATCCGGAGAAAATTTAAGCGGATTATTTTCCTTTGGTGCGATTAAAGTCATGTTTGCGCGCATTTCCTGCTTTGTCATTGCGCGCGCCAATAACAAATCCAGCGTCCCTTGTGTAGATGTTCGCAATATCAAACCTACCCGATACATAAACTCCGGTGTCAATTCAACTGGAATGTTTTTGTCTTGCATTCCGGCACCGGCCAAAAAAGCTTCCAGTAGAGAGGAATCTTCCGTTCTAAAGTTCTGATCGGATATTTTTGGCATGATCGCCCGCGCACTTTGCTTCACCGGAGCTTCAGACTGACGCTTGGGCGGTTTAAAAGCGCCATGCAATTCAAGCGCATCGTCACGTTGCAAGTGGAATTCGGGTGACTTCGCCGTGTTCGCAGCCCCTTCCAGTACCATTAACGGGTCTATGTCACGCATGTCCGGTTGCGCGGACAATTCATCAACCGGATTCTTTGTATCAATAAAAACATCGATATTTTGCTCATTAACTGGCAGGGCAGGCGCATCCAGCAAGGATTGTTTCATTGTCGGATGTGGATTTTTAGATAAGCCATTAGATGCGGGCAATTCCGCGAAAGGATCGTAGTTTTCAGGTATCAGTTCTGACATCGCCGGTAATGGCTTATTGGCAGACTGATCAGCAAAGGGATCGGATTGATCCGTATAACCGACAAATTCTTTCAATTGCTCTGAAGAGTGCTGTTCTGCGCCAGCTGAATTTCCAACCGGTTGAGCAAAAAAATCATTCGAAAAATTGCTGGTATTCGGTTGTGCTGAAGAATTAGTAAAAAGTGAATTGGCCGCGTGATCATCAGCCATGACTTGCAGCGTATACCCACCAATACGGATTTCATCGCCAGCCGCTATCACTTCGCTTTGCTCTTTCTCCAAGGAGCGGCCATTCAGAATAACCGGCGTTGCACTGCCATGGCTACAGATATGATATTGGCCGCGGCGGTAATCTACCGTGGCATGAAGCCTGGAGATATGCTTATCGGGATCGGGCAAGACTAATTTATTATTTTCCGCCCGTCCTATAGCACCGCCGAGCTCGTCGAATTTTGCACTTAGTGAACTATAAGGCATTCCATTGTAACTAATTGCTTTAATTTTTATCACTGTTGATTTTACCTCTCGAAAACCAAGGCTGTTCTCAATCGTCCGCCCCTGAACGAAACAAAGCAATGACCCATTTTCACAGAAAACATTGAAATCAAATATTAGTGGCTGAGTTGGTACAAAAATGGCTACTGTCAGCCTTATTGAATCCCCATAAGTTTTCTGAATTCAAATAGATAATCTCCTCCCATTTCATGCCCCGCTGACACTGCCGCTCCGTACTGTGGTGTTTGAGGGAAACTGTTCCTGACTTCCATTTGGACTTGTTCAAAAACATTTGTTCCTATTTTCCAAGTGTCTATGTTACGTAACGATTGCATCAAGAACCAAGCAAAAATAGAGTGCCCCCCTCTTCCCTCATCAGCAACAGGCTCGTCGCCACCTGACGACATTACAACGACAGTGCGTTTTGCCAGAATATCTACAGGATTCGTTTCAATTTGACTTAATTCAACCTTTTTTTCTTTGGCAAATGCTCCGGAATAACAACTATCCGAGATCATAACCATCTGTTTTGAACTAATCCCCGCCAGCATTTCAGAAATGCTGGAATTTGATATCCAGCTCGCCGGATCGCTTGCTGCTGCGTCCGCAGGAATCCAGTACCCGCTCCCTGTTTTTTCATTCAGAAAACCGTGGCCAGCATAATAAACTACTACACTATCATGATCTTCCATTTCGGCAGCAAGCTGATTCAGTGTGCGTATAATATCGACTCGGGTCGCGTTCTTGATAATGCGCACTTCATAACCCAATTGGTCAGCAAACAATTTCCCTAAGGCCTGTGCATCGGAAATTGAGTTATCTAAAGGTGGAATCGTATTATCCGCATACTGATCAACACCAAAAAGCACTATTAATTTACGTTCTATTTCTGGCAAGACTGAAATCACAGTTTGCTGCCTATTTTTTTGTGGCAACGCTTCACTTACTTTCGATTTAAGTTCCTGACGCTGAATATCAGAGATTCTGCAAAAACCGGAATCGACAAGTTCCAAACTTGCGCAGGGTGGCACATCTGCCAAGCCGGGATCCAACTCAAGCTTGTGAATCGAATCTGCAAATAATATTTCTTTAAAATCTTTTCTATAATCAATGAGTAATTGCATCTCTTGACGACTTAAACGAGAAAGATTTACACGGCCAAAATTTGAAGTAGCCGAAGGCGCCAAAGATGAAGCAATATCAATAGTTCCTCCTTTCTCTAAACTCGCCAAGGCAGTTTTTGTTTCCAGCGCCGCTGAAGCCGCGGCATTCACAGCCTGTGTCGAGGTATTTGTTGTTGGTTGGGTGTTTCTAGGATTCGTAAAGTCGAAAACTTGCAATGCAAGAGCGGTATCATTCTTTTGGTTTTGTATAAATTGATAATTTTTGGCTGATAATCCTCCACCATAGATTGGATAGATACCCGCTGGAGAATTACTATCTGCTGTTGTTTCCCAGATTAATGTCCCTATAGTTGCATTAGCCAAATTTTCCCCGGAAACAAAGCCTGTGACATTACCCGTCAAACCAGTCAGCGTATCGCCAACCACTCTTCTTGCGGAATCTGCATTATACGTTAATGTCGCTTGAGTAATATGACCGGTCGTACTGATACTATTAGGCGCATCCAGAAAGTAGTTACCGCTATCAATCCCACTTAACGAGAAATTTGTTACTGTTACAATTTTGTTGTCCCCCGTATCCGGGGTATCGAAGATAGCTGTATTATCGAGTGAAACATCATCGCCAAAAATCAAATTATTAAGTTTTGCAATGATTCGTGTAATCACATTAACATTCCCATCGTAGGTTTTATTTACCTCACTTATATCACCCACTGTCACAGCTCTATGTGTAATATCAGCGAGCGACTTCACATCATCAATATTCGCAAGATCATAATTCTTACTATCCGGCCCAACGAGCGAGCCATCAGTCAACACTACCGTTTTACCCGTACCGACATTTTTGTCTACAAATGCGCCTTTACCCGAAAGCTCAACATTATCGCCAGGAATGACATCATCAGATAGAACGCCGTCGATAATTGTAGCTGTCAACTCGCCATCATAAACCTTATTTTCCGCGGTAAAGCTCTCAACACCAATTTTTCTTTGTGTGATACTGGCACTTGATGAAACCAAACCATCTTCAACCCGATAATTTTTGCTATCGCCCCCTGTCAATACTGCATTAGTAACTATTATCGATTTATTGGCGCCCGCATCTCTAGTTTCAAAAGCCACAACGCCTCCAGCTAGAGTCACATCATCGCCTTCAATTCTACCTCCTAGCGTGCTTTGATTATTTGCCAGCTGCGCATCAGTCCTGCCATCATAAATCTTATCCTGCACACTGACATTATCCACTGTCAGGCTTTTCGGTGTGATATCCGCCGTTGTTGTAACAGTACTGTCAGATCTCAATTCATAATTACTTATATCCGTTCCGTCCAGCACAATACCTGAAACAGTAACTTTTTTATCGACGCCAAC